>JANRKA010000098.1:0-25885 GCA_033875325.1 Elusimicrobiota bacterium
CGGCGCGCACGAAGGCGCTCCGGCGGCGGACTTCGGCGCGCTCGGGGCGCGCGGCGCGCTCGAACCAGGCCTCGTCGAGGCCGAGCCGGCGCAGGAGGGCGTCGTCGCGCCACGCGGCCCCGTCCTCGCCGACCGCGCCCACGGCGCACTCGGGGTTGCCGGGAGCCCCCACCTTGCGCACCACCAGCGCGTCGAGCGGCGCGCCGAGCGCCGCGGCGGCCGCGCGGGCGACGGGCACCCCTCCGCGCGTGAGGCCGAGCACGACGCACGGGCCGCGCAGCGCCGCGCGCAGGCGAGCGCCGAGGGCCTCGCCGGCCTCGACGCGGTCGCGCCAGAGCGCGGGCAAGGCTAGCGGTTGAGCAGGACGACTTCCACGCGCTGGTCGGAGAACGGCGCGCGGGCGGCGTCCACGCTGACGTTGCGCGTCGAGGTCATCAACTCGCGCAGGAGGTACTCCTGCACGGCTTTGCCCTGCGCGTCGCCCAGTTCCTTGGTGTTGGCGAAGACGCGCACGGCGACGGGGATGCCCGAGAAGCGGCGCTTGATGAGGTCGGCGGCCGAGCGCAGCACGTCGACGGCGGCGGCGCCGTCGAGCGCGGAGAGGTTCTTGCCCGTGCCGAAGAGGACCGCGGAGTCCAGGCTGATGTGCATGCCCGTGTCCTCCTGATGCACGATGCCCTTGAAGAGCAGCGGCTTGCCCACGCTCGTGCGCGGGGAGCCGTCGGGGCTCGTGAAGGTGTAGACGGCGGAGTAGGACTTGCCCGCGCGCACCCACTCGCCCTGGTCGTTCTGCCCGCTCCAGAGGAGCTCCTCGGGCGGGTCGCCGGAGCCGGACCAGTTGTGGAACACCCGGCCCTCCTCGTCGGCGATGGTCAGGCTCCAGCCCCACTTGCGGCCCTCCTTCTGCTCCAGCTTGCGCTGCAGCGCGGTCTCGAGCTGGTCCTTCACGCGGAAGCCGATGCCGGGACGCTGGCTGAAGGTCGTGCGCCAGGGCTGGATGACGCGTTCGTTCATCAGGAACTCGGGATGGGTGCGGCGCCACGACACGGTCAGGGGCGAGACCGCGAGCAGGAGGTTCTCGTCGGGCTTGAGCGACCCGCGGATGGTCTCGAAGGCGTCGACCTCCATGCGCAGCGGCGGCTTGGCGTTGGAGAGCTTGCCCCCGCCCGCGCCGTCGGACTTGATGACGATCTCGGTGGGCATGCCGCCGCCGGGCGTGGCGGGCTGGCTGGCGGCCGGGGCCTGGGCCCCGGCGGCGACGGTCAAGACGAGCGCGAGCATGTTCATGGTTTCACTCCAGGACGAAGCGGAAGGTGATGACGCCCCACTGCACGCCGGCGCCGGGCTTGGGGACGAAGCGCCAGGACCTCAGGGATTCCATCGAGAGTTTGTCGAGCCGGCCGTAGCCCGAGGTGCGCTCGACGCGCATGTCCGGCAGGACGGCCCCCTCGGCGTTCACGTTGAAGCGGATGGCGACCTCGGCCTCGAGGATGCCCTGGGCGCGCGCCCAGTCGGGGAAGGCCGGCACGGCGTAGGCCGCGACCTTGCGGTCGGCCAGCGGGCCCTCGATCTCGACGCCTTTGCGCTCTCCGGCCGCCGCCGCCGCGGCGGCCTCGCGGCGCGCGGGCTTCGGGGTCTCGGCCACCGGGGCCAGCTTCATGGCCGGGGCGGGCGCGGGGCGGCCCATGTCCAGGCGCGCTTCGGGGAGCAGCGAGGCCAGGCCGCGCGCGGGCGCCGCGGGAGCGGGCGAGGCCTCGTCGAGCGCGGCCATCGCGGCCCCCGCCTGGCGGCGGCTGGGCGCGGCCAGGGAGCCGACCGGCGCGATGCCCGCGGCCGACACGGCCTGTTGGCGGCGCTCCTCGAGCGCGAGCGCCTGCGGGAGGTCCTTCACCCGGCGGCGGCCGACCTCCTCCAGGCGCGGCATCGCGGCCAAAGTGGCGGCGGCGCTGCGCCGGTCCACGAGTTTGGTCTCGAGTTTGGCCGCGTCCACGCGGCGCTCCCGCCCCATGTCCAGGGCCTCGAGCTTGGGCAGGTCGCGGCGCGCGCGCTCGTCGAGTTTCGGCGCCGCCAGCTCGAGCGGCTTGCGCGACTCGGGCAGCTTGAGGGTCATGGCCTGCTGGCTCGCGGAGCGCGTCGGCAAGGCCAGCTTGAGGAAGTCCATCGTGGACATCTGCGGCTTGGGCGCGGCGGCCTGCTGGGGCCGCGGGGCGGCGATGAGCAGGTCCACGCCCTCGACGATGGCGGCGGCCTGCTCGGGCGTCGCCTTGGACATCCCCAGGAACAGCGCCAGCGCGCCCGCGTGGAGCGCGAGCGAGACCGTGACCGAGGCCGGCATGCGGGGAGCCGTCATCGCTTGCGCTCCGTCGCGATGGTCATCGACAGCGCGCCCGCGTCCTTGGCGCGCGCCATGAGGTCCGTGAGCTTCCCGTGCAGCGCGTCCTTGTCGGCGCGCAGGATGACGAGTTTGGACTCGCTGGCGGCGAGCTTCTCGCGCAGCTTGTCCTCCATCTGCTTGGCGTCCTCGAACTTGAACTGGTCCACGGCGTAGTGGCCTTCCTTCGAGAGCGTGAGGATGATCTTGTCCTTCTCCTCGCCCTCCTGGGTGTTGGCCGACGGCAGGTCCACCTTGATGGCGGGCTCGGAGAACATGGGCGCGGTGACCATGAAGATGATGACGAGGACGAGGCACACGTCCACCAGCGGCGTGATGTTGATCTCGAAGATGCCCTCGTCGGAGTCGCCCGAGCTCATCGCCATCTCAGCCCCCTCCCTCGTCGGCGGACTTCATGATGGCGAGCTTCACGGCCCCGGCCTGCTTGGACGCGTCGAGGACCTCCACGACGAGGCCCACCTTGTTGCGGGAATCGGCGGTGACGACCACCATCTTGTCCTTGGAACGGACCAAAGCGGCGGCGAGGATGGTGCGGAAGGTGATGCCGTCGGTCTTCACCCCGTTGACCGCGATGGCGCCGTCCTCGGTGATGCGGATGTTCACGTTCTCGTCGGCGGAGGCCTTGCCCTCGGCGGTGGACGCCCGGCTCTCCAGGACCTTGATGCCCAAGGTCACGGCCATGGGGGCCACGGCCATGAAGATGATGACGAGCACCAGGCAGACGTCCACCAACGGCGTGACGTTGATCGCCGTGATGGGTTCGTCGGCCTTCTGGGAACCGCCCGCCATGGGTGTCTCTTACTTGGCTCCGAGCATGACGATGAGGCGCGAGGACGCGACCTCCATCTCCACGGTCTGGTCCTTCAGGCGCTTGTTGAAGTAGTTGAAGATGATGACCGCCGGGATGGCGACCAGCAGGCCGGCCGCGGTGGCCACGAGCGCCTCGGCGATGCCGCGCGCGACGACCGAGGGGCCGCCCGTGCCGGAGGCCGCCAGGTCGCGGAAGGCCTTGATGATGCCGACGACGGTGCCGAAGAGGCCGATGAAGGGCGAGACGTTGCCGAGCGTGCCCAGGATGCCCAGGAACTTCTCGAGTTTCATGCGCTCCTCCTTGAGCTTGGTGTGCATCAGCTCCTCGAGGTCCTTGCGCGAGCGCCCGGCATGCAGCAGGCCGTAGTGCACCACCTGGGCGACGGCCGAGGGGTGCTTCTGGCACCAGGCCAGCGCGGCGTCGGTCTTGCCCCCCTCCAGCGACTTGCGCACGGCGCCCAGGATGTCCTCGGCGCGCGCGGCGGCGGAGCGGAAGTACCACCAGCGCTCGATGGCGAAGGTGACGGAGAGGATGGACAGCCCCAGCATGATGACGAGCGTGAAGCTTTCCTTGAACAGCTCGAGGATCCCGATCTCACCCATGTCCGTTTCTCCTGTCCTACTGGATGTCGTCCTTCGGCGCCATGCCCGGCAGAGCGGGCTCCGCTCCCGCGGCCGGCGCGGCGCGGCGTCCCTTCGCTTTCGAAGGGGCCTTCGCTTTCGGCTTCTCGTCGGCGGGCATCACCATGGTCCCGCCGCCCTCCGGCGCGACCGCGCCGTCCACGTCCGGCGTCGCCGCGCGCGCGGCCTTCTTGGGCGCCGGCTTGGTCGTGCCCGACGACTTGCGCAGCGCGGCGGCGCGCGCCGCCGCGTTCTTCGAGATCTCTCCGCCCGTGGAGCGGGCCAGGTCCTCATAGACGCCGGCCGCGGCGGCCGGGTCCGAGGCCTTCTCGTAGGCCTCGCCGAGCTTGATGAGCGCCTGCAGGCGGAACTGGGAGCCGGCGGGTTTGGCCTCGCGCATGCGCTCCCAGGTCGCGATGGCCTCGTCGGGGCGGCCCGCGGAGAGGTGCACCTCGGTCATGCGGTAGAGCACCTCCATGCCGGTCTCCGGGTCCTTGGACTGCGCGCGGATGTTCTCGAGGGTCGCGACCGCGCCGTCGAAGTCCTTGCGGTCCTTCTGGATCTGGTAGGTCTCCCACAACGCGTTCTGGGCCTGCGCGTCGCCCGGCTTGGCCGCGGCCACGTACTTCTGATAGGCGTACTGGGCCAGGTCGAGCTTGCCCAGCTTCTTGTAGGCCAACGCCAGGTTGAACTGGGCCGGGGGCACGAACTCCGACTGCGGGTACTCCTCGATGAGGCGCGAGTAGTGGCGCGTGGCCTCGTCGAACTTCTCGAGGCTGTAGTAGGCGCTGGCCAGGTGAAAGACGGCCAGCGCGGTGTCGTCGCTCTTCTCGAAGTTGTCGAGCAGCCGTTCGAAGGCCGGGATGGACTCCTGGTACTTGCCCAACGCGAAGTAGCTCTCGCCCAGGTAGAACTGGGCCTTGGCGAGCTGGGCGTGGTTGGTGAACTCCACGCTGAACTTCTGGAACTCCGCGGCGGCGCCGGCGTAGTCCTTGGCCTCGAAGGCGCGGCGCGCCAGGCGGAACTGCGCCTCGCCGCCGATGGGCGTGCCGGGCTGGGAGGTCACGATGGCCCGCAGGCCGGCCTTGTAGTCCAGGGCCTTGGAGCGGTCATAAACGGCCTCGAGGATGTCGAGCCCGTCCACCGCCTCGGGCGCGGACGGGAACGCGGCGACGAGCTCCTGGACCTGCTTGATGGCGGCCGCGTCGTCCTTGGCGTTGTAGCCGGCCTGGGCGATGCGCAGGTGCGAGAGCGGCGCGCTGGCGCCTTTGGGCTCCTTCTCGAGGATGGCCTGGTAGGCGGCCACCGCCTCGCCGTATTTCTGGGCGCGGAAGAGGGTGTCGGCGACCTGCGCGCGGGCCGTCGGGGCGTCGCGCGAGTCCGGGTAGTTCTCGATGAGCCGGCGCCACGCCTCGATGGCCTGGGTGTAGTAGCGCTGCTGGTAGGCGCTCATGCCCGCGCGGTAGAGCGCGGCGGGCGCCTCCGCGGCCTTCGGGTTCTCCTTGGCGTATTTGTCGTAGAGCGAGAACGCGTCCTCGTAGTTCTTCTGGTTGAACAGGGAGTCGGCGATGCCCAGCTCGTTGAGGCCGCCGAAGGAGTAGGTGGACTGCGCGACCGCCATCATGTCCTTGAGCTTCTGTCGCTCCTCCAGCGCCCGCTGGTCCTCGCCCTTGTAGGCGTAGGTCCAGGCCAGGCCGTCCTGCGCGTAGAACGCGGCGGGGTCGTCGGGGTAGACCTTGAGGATCATCTCGAAGATGACCTTGGCCTCGTCCACCTGGTTCATGGCCAGGTAGGCGTCGGCGGCGTAGAGGTAGGACATCGAGCGCCACTTGGACTTCGACGGCGGCAGGTGGCGGAAGATGAACTGGTAGGAGGTGAGGATGGAGTTGTAGGCCTTCTGGTCGTACTGGTTCTTGAGGATGGAGAACAGGGCCTGCTCGGCGATCTCCGAGGACGGCGCGAGGTCGATGATGCGCTGGAAGGAGCTCGTCGCCTCGACGAAACGCTTGAGCGCGATCTGCGCGTTGGCCGTCACGAGGTACACGTTCTTGGCCAGCGAGTGCGTGGGGTACTGCGCCACGAAGTTGTTGCCGGTCTGGATGGCCTGCATGTAGTCGCCGACCTGGTATTGGCACCAGGCGAGCTTGTAGTAGGCCAGCGGGGCGATCTTGCCCGCGTCGGGATACTGGGTGATGACCTTGGTGTAGGCGAAGAGCGCGTCGCGGTGCTGCGACGCCACCAGGTGGGACTCCGCGATGAAATACTGGGCCAGCGGCGCGAAGAAGTCCTTGGGGTAGCGGTCGAGCACGGACTGGAAGTTGGCGCGCGCCTCGACGAAGTCCTTCTTCTGGAAGTAGGAGGAGCCGATGCGGAAGAGCGCGGAGACGCGCAGCGGGCTCTCGGGGTAGAGCTGGATGAAGCGCTGGTACTTGGAGATGGCGCCGTTGAAGTCCTCGGCGAGGAAGAAGGAGTCGCCGATGAAGAACTGCGCCTCCTCCTTGAGCTCGGAGTCCGGGTAGTCGCGGATGAGGTTCTCGAAGGCGGCGGCGGCGAGGTAGGCGCGTTTGGAGAGCAGGTAGGTCTTGCCCAGGTAATACTGCGCCTCGGCGGTCTTGACCATCTTGAGCGTGCGCTCGGCGCCGGCGTAGTCGCCCTTGTGCAGGGCGACGATGCCCTGCGCGTAGAGCACGGTGGGCTCTTTGAGGAAAGTCGGGTAGGTCTCGCCCAGCAGGAACAGGTTGGCCTCGGCCTGGGAGAACTGCTCCATCGCGAGGTCGGCGTAGATGACGCCCATCAGCGCCTCGGGGTTGACGTAGGACTTCGGGAAGCGCTTCTCGACCTCCTTGAACTCGGCGGCGGCGCGCTCCCAGTCCTTCTCGTTGTAGGACACCTCTCCGAGGCGGTACTGGGCGGACGGGGCCAGGCCGGACTTCTTGTCGTTGACCACGGCGGCGAAGGCCTTGCGCGCGTCCTGCAGGGCCTTCGCGGCGGCGGGGTTCTTCGGCGCGAGCAGGCGGGCCGACGAGCTCTTCTTCGTGGCGGCTTCGGCCTTGAGGATGGACAGGGCGTGCTGGAACTGGGCCTCGCCGATGAGGAACTCGGCGTCCACGGCGCGCGGGCTGCGCGGGAAGGAGCCCAGGAAGTTCTCGAAGGCCGACACCACGGCGAGTTTGTCGCGGCCGGTCTCGAGGAACAGCTGCGTCGCGGCGTTGAACGAGGATTCCTCGGCTTGGGTGTCGAACTCCGGCTTCGCCGCCTCGGCCGCGAAGGCCGTCAAGACGAGCGCCGCCGAGGCGGCGATGATCCTTTTGTTCATGTTCATTCCCAGGTCGAGGCCGTTCGTTGGGTCCTGGCCTCTTCCGTTAGACGCCTAACGAAGTCCGCGGGTGTCACCCCGTTGAACTGCCTTCCGTCGCGCAGCCGCACCGCGACCGTGCCGGCCTCGACATCCTTGGGGCCCAGCACCGCCATGTAGGGCACCTTCTCGAGCGTGGCCTCGCGTATCTTGTGGCCGATGCGCTCGGGGCGCAGGTCCAACTCGACGCGCAGCCCGGCGGCCTCGAGCTCCGCCTTGAGCTTCTCCGCGGGCGCCTGCTGCTCCTCGGTGAGCGTGAGGACCTTCACCTGGACCGGCGCCAGCCACAGCGGGAAGTTCCCCGCGTAATGCTCGACGAGGATGCCGAAGAAGCGCTCGATGGAGCCGTAGAGGGCGCGGTGCACCATCAGCGGGCGATGGCGGTTGCCGTCGGCGCCCACGTACTCCATCTCGAAACGCTTGGGCAGGTTGAAGTCGAACTGGACGGTGGAGAGCTGCCACGGGCGGCCGATGGCGTCGATGAGCTTGACGTCGATCTTGGGCCCGTAGAACGCGGCCTCGCCCTTGCAGAGCTTGTAGGGCGTCTTGCGCCGCTCGAGCACGGAGATAAGCGCGTTGGTCGCGCGCTCCCACTCCTCGGACTCGCCGACATAGTCCGACTTCTTGTCGGGGTCCCAGGTCGAGACCTCCATCTGGTACTTGGTGAAGCCGAACACCTCGAAGACCTTGAGCGCGAAGTCCAGGCAGCCTTCGATCTCGGACTCGATCTGCTCGGGGGCGCAGAAGATGTGCGCGTCGTCCTGCGTGAAGCCGCGCACGCGCATGAGGCCGTGCAGCACGCCCGAGCGCTCGTAGCGGTACACCGTGCCCAGCTCGGCCAGGCGCATGGGGAGCTGCTTGTAGCTGCGCAGGTCGCTCTTGTAGATGAGGATGTGGCAGGGGCAGTTCATCGGCTTGAGCATGTAGTCGGCTTTCTCGACCTCGATCTCGCCGAACATGTTCTGCCGGTAGAAGCCGGTGTGGCCGGAGACGTTCCAGAGGTCCTTGTTCGCGATGTGCGGCGAATAGACCATCTGGTAGCCGCGTCTGAGCGCCTCCGCGCGCAGCCAGTCCTCCATGATGAGGCGCATGCGCCCGCCCTTGGGATGCCAGAAGATGAGCCCCGGTCCCGCCAGGTCCTGGACGCTGAAGAGGTCGAGCGCGGGGCCGAGCTTGCGGTGGTCGCGCTTCTTGGCTTCCTCGAGCATCTTGAGGTGCTCGTCGAGTTGGGCCTTGGTGGGCCAGGCCGTGCCGTAGATGCGCTGCAGCATGGCGTTCTTCTCGTCGCCGCGCCAATACGCGCCGGCGACCGAGAGCAGCTTGAAGTGGCGGATGGCCTTGGTGCTGGGCGTGTGGCCGCCGCGGCACAGGTCCGTGAAGGTGGAGTGCGTGTAGTGGGTGAGCTTCTGGTCCTTGAAGCCCTCGAGCAGCTCGAGCTTGTAGGTCTCGCCCTTGGCGGTCCAATACGCCTTGGACTCCTCGTAGGTGACTTCCTTGCCGGAGAACTCGTGGTTGCCCTCGGCGATCTGGAGCATCCGCTTCTGGATCTTCGGGAGGTCCTCCTCCGTGAAGCGGTGCGGGGAGTCGAAGTCGTAGTAGAAGCCGTGCTCGATGGCCGGGCCGATGGTGATCTTGGTCCCGGGGTAGAGCTCCTGCACGGCCTGGGCCATCAGGTGCGCGCAGGAATGGCGCAAGGCGTCGAGCGCCTCCTGGGAGTTGGGGTCGGCGTCGCGCACGATGTCGGCGGCGGGCATCAGGAGGGCTCCTGGGGCAAAAAAATGGTGCCCAGTACAGGATTTGAACCTGTGACCTTTCCCATGTCAAGGGAACGCGCTACCACTGCGCCAACTGGGCACGATGTACGGAAAAAAGAGCGGGGCGACTGATGAATTGATAGCATTTTGGCGGCGTCCGGTTCAACGCAAGTCTAGCCTCCTGATGTTACGGAGTCAAGAAGCGGGACGCAACACTTCCTTATTAGCGATGTTCCAAGGAGCTTACTGATGGCCTGGTTCTGGGTCGGCGCGGCGGGGCTGCTCGAGGTGGCGTGGGCGGTGGGGCTCAAGCTCTCCGACGGGTTCCGCCGCCCGGTCGTCTCCGTCTTGACGGTGCTCGGCATGATCTTGAGCTTCGCGCTGCTCTCGCAGGGCATGCGGACCCTGCCGGTCGGCACGGCTTACGCGGTGTGGACGGGCATCGGCGCGGCGGGCACGGCCCTCGTCGGCATCCTGGTCCTGGGCGAGCCCGCGACCGCCGCGCGGCTCGCGTGCCTGGGGCTCATCGTCGCCGGCATCGCGGGCTTGAAGCTGCTGAGCTAGCGGTCGAGGCGCCGGCCGTCGTGGTCGAGGCTGTAGAACTCCTCGACGAACTCGCTGCCGACGCGGCGCAGCACGAAGCCGTGCACGCGGTCCCCGCGCGGGTCGAGGATGAGGTCGCGGGCGTAGGCCGTGTCCGGCGCGGGATAGCGGAAACGCCAGCGCTGGTCGCCGCGCGCGTCGAAAGCGACGACGACGGGCTCGAAGCCGCCGCGCCCGTCGGCGACGGTCGCGAGCATGTAGGACGAGCCCGCGGCGTCGCTCACCACGGCCGCGGGACGGCACTGCGCGGAGGCGTCCGTCGTCGCTTCCCAACGGACGCGCCCCTGCGCGTCCCAACGCACCGCGAAGCAGCCCCGCCGGCGCGCGCCGGCGAGCACGACCCCGCCGTCGGCCGCGATGCCCAGCGCCGCGGCCTCCTCGCCCTGGTTGCGGCCGTAAGCGTCGCGCCAGTATTCCCCCCCGTCGGGGGAGAGGCGCCGCACGATGAGTTGGACGCCCGCTCCGGCGTGCGCGTGCTGGGCGGTGAAGACGAAGGCCCCCTTGGCCGCGGACACGACCGTCTCCGCCTCGCCGTCGTGGCGGTGTTCGGCCGCGGCGGGCGCGGCGAGCAGGGCGGCGGCGAGCAGGAGCCTCATCCCGTCATCTTACTTCAACGCCTCGACGCGCCGCCACAGCGGCAGCGGGCCGCGCGCCGGCGCGGGGTCGCGGAACAACGGGTCCGGGTTGTTCTGCCACAACAGGCGCGGCGCCTCGACCGGGACGGGCGCGTAGCGGCCGGAGGCCAGCAGCGCGCGCGCGCGCGCGTCGAGCTCCGGGGAGAGGCGCAGCCACGGGGAGGGCATGACCCAGTCCGGCTCCGTCTTCAGGTCGTACACGGGCTTCAGGCCCGTCGCGAACGTCAGCGTCAACCCGTCGGCGTCCGCGAAGAAGGTGGCGCCGCCGGACTTCATGGCCTCGGCGGCGGCCTCGGCGTAGCCCGGAGCGCCGAGGCCGGCGACGAAGCGCGCGAGCTCGACGGCGCCGGGGGTCTCGCGCAGGCGCAGCCGCATCATGCCCGACACGGACTCGACCGGCGCGGGAGAGGCGGCGAGGGCCGCCGCGCGCACGGGGCCGGAGTAGAGCCCCCCTCCGTAGACAGCGGCCGCGGCGAGCGCCGCCGTGAGCGCGGCGCGCCCCCCGCCCAACTCGGAGAGCCAGCGCCCGCACAGGAAGGCGCAGACCGGCAGGACGCCGGCGAGATAACGGCCGTAGGGCTCGGCCGCCGTGAAGGAGAGCAGGCCCAAGGTCGCCGCGAGCAGGAGCGCGCTCATGCGCGCGAGGCTCATGACGCCATAGGGCGCGGGCGCGGCGAACGCGCCCGCGCAGAGCGCGGCCAATACGAGCGCCGCGGCCAGCCGCGAAGCCGCGCCTTCGCCCGCGACGCCGACCAACAGGACGGCCCCCGCGGCCAGGGCGAGCAAGGGCGCGGCGCGCCGGCCCAACGCGGCGCGCCGGACCAGGACGAGGGCCGGCAGCGCGAGCGGCACGGCGTAACGCGCGCCCCACAACAGGAAGGTCTTCAGGAACTCGAGGCCCTCGGCCGCGCCGTAGCCGTGGTTGCCGGGACGGTCCCAGACGCGGAAGTACCAGGCGGCCGGAGCGGCCAGCGCGAGAGTGAGGCCCGCCGCCGCCCAGAAGCGGCCCCCGCGCGGGCACTCGTCGAAGCGCAGCAGCGCGTCGAGCGCGACGGCCAGCGCGGCGACGGCGAAGAAGGCGAACGACGAGTGCAGCAGGAAGTTGAGCGAAAGCGCCAGGCCGAGCGCCGCCCACGGGCGTTTGGCGAGCAGGGCGCGCCACGACAGGAGCACGAGCACCGTCCCCAGCGAGACCAGGGCGTAGTAGCGCGACTGGCGCGAGAACAGCAGGAACGGCGCGGAGGTCGCCAGCACGGCCAGGCCCGCCTCGGCCGACCAAGGGCGCTTGTCGGCGACTTCGTCGTCCTCCGCGGCGCGGAACAACCGCCAGGACAGCCACAGGGTCAGCAGGCCGGCCAGCGCGAACGGCAGGCGCGCGGCCAGCGGCGTGCGCCCGAACGCGGCGAAGGAAGCCGCGACGAGGTAGGCCGGCAGCCAGGTGTTCCAGGTCCACACGCCGGCGGCGTTGCCCTCGTGCGCCGCCAAGGACGGCTGCGCGGTGACGAGCACGCCGCCCAAGTGCGTGCGCGGCAAGCCGGTCTCGAGGATGGTGACGGCTCGCAAGGCCGTCTCGGCCTCGTCTTGCCATAACGCCGGCTTATCGAGCCGGGCGAAGAGAAGAAGGGCCCCGACGGACGCGAGCCCTAACGCCAGCTTCAACGCGGCCCGAAGCTCTTGCGCGGCCAGCGGGCGGTGATGGTGGACATCATGCCGCCGCGCGGGGTGAACTTGCCCGTGACCTCGAGCCAGACGGGTTTGGTCGCCTTGGCCACGTCATCGAGGACGCGGTTCACGGCGTTCTCGTAGAAGATGCCCATGTTGCGGTAGCCGAGCATGTAGTACTTGAAGCTCTTGAGCTCCAGACACAACTTGTTGGGGAGGTAGCGCACCGTCAGCGTGCCGAAGTCGGGCAGCTTGGTCTTGGGGCACACCGAGGTGAACTCGGGCAGGTCGATGCGGATCTCGTAGCCCTTGTACTGGTTGGGCCAGGTCTCGATGGGCGGCAGGGGCGCGTCGGCGCCCGACAGCGCGAGGTCCGGGTTGTAGCCGTAAATCAGGGGTTCCTTCTTAGACATCTTTCCTCCGCAGTCTCAACGAGTTCAAGGCGACCGAGATCGAGCTCAGCGCCATCGCCGCGCCCGCGAACTCCGGCCGCAGCAGGATCCCCCACTTGGGGTAGAGCGCGCCGGCCGCCACGGGCACCAGCAGGAGATTGTACGCGAAAGCCCAGGCCAGGTTCTGCCGGATGACGGCGCGGATGCGCCGGCTGTGCTGGATGGCTTTGGCGAGGTAGGTGAGGTCGGGGTTCATCAAGGTCAGGTCCGCGGACTCCACCGCCACGTCGGTGCCGGTGGCCAGCGCCACGCCGATGTCGGCGTGCGACAGCGCCGGCGCGTCGTTGAAGCCTTCGCCGACCATGGCGACCTTGCGCCCCTCCTGCTGCAGGCGGCGCACGATGCCGGCCTTCTCCTCCGGGCGCGTCTCGGCGAACACGGTGCCGATGCCCACGGCCTCGGCCACGCGGTAGGCCGCGGCGTTGCGGTCGCCGGAGACCAGGCAGACCTCCAGGCCCATGTCCTTGAGGGCCTTCACCGCGGCGGCGGCGGAGGGACGCACGGCGTCCTCGAGGTGGAAGACGCCGAGCAGGGTCTGGTCGCGCGACACCGCCAGCAAAGACGACGCCTCGGAGAACTCGGAGGCGCGCTCGGCGGACACCCGCACGCCTTCCTCTTTGAGCCAGAGCAGGTTGCCCGCGCGCACGACGCGCCCGCGCGAGCGCACCAACACGCCGCGCCCGGGCAGCGCCTCGAAGGATTCGACGGGCTCGGCGACGACGCCCTTCTCCTTGGCGTAGGCGCGCACGGCGTCGGAGAAGGGGTGCTCGGAGCGCTCCTCGCAGGCCAGCGCGAGCGCGAGCAGCTCCGTCTCGCCGCCCTCGAGCACGGTCGCGCCGGCCACGCGCGGCTTGCCCTCGGTGAGCGTGCCGGTCTTGTCGAAGAGCACCACGTCGAGGCGGCCGACCTCCTCGAGCACCTCCGCGTTGCGGATGAAGACGCCCATCTCGGCGGCCCGGCCCATGCCGGCCACCACGGCCAGCGGCGTGGCCAGGCCCAACGCGCAGGGGCACGCGGTGGCCAGGACCGCGACGAAGGTCGTCAGCGCCAGCACCACGCCGCCGGGCCCGCCGTAGCGCAGCCAGGCGTAGGCGGTGAGGCCCGCGACGACGAACACGGCCGGCACGAACCAGGCCGCGACGGTGTCCACGACGCGTTGGATGCGGGGTTTGGTCGCCTGCGAGGAGCGCACGGCCTCGACGATGCGCGCCAGCGCGCTTTCGTCGCCGGCGCGGGTGACCTTCAGGCGCAGGGCGCCGTTCTTGTTCATGGTCCCGCCCCACACGCGCGAGCCCGGGGCCTTCTCGACGGGCAGGCTCTCGCCGGTGAGCAGGGACTCGTCCACCGTGGAGCGGCCCTCGACGACCTCGCCGTCGGTGCCGATCTGCTCGCCGGGGCGCACCAGCACGGTCTCGCCCACGGCGACCTCGGCCAACGGCGCGACGACCTCCTGTCCGGCGCGCAACACGCGCGCGGTCTTGGGCGCCATGCGCATGAGCTTGACCACGGCCTCGTTGGTCTTGCCGCGCGTCTGCGCCTCGAGCCAGCGGCCGAGCGTGACGAAGACGACCAGGCCGCTGACCGCGTCCCATTGGGTGCGGCGCGCCTCGGGAGGGAACATCTCGGGCAGCAGCACGACGGCGGCGCTGTAGACGAACGCCGCCCAGGTCGACAGGGAGACCAGGGCGTCCATGTCCGCGCGGCGGCGCAGGATGGAACGGGCGAAGCCTTGGTGGAAATGCCAGCCGCCCCAGACCTGCACCGGCACCGCCAGCAGCAGCGCGGTGTAGGGCGAGAGGTCGAGCTTGTGCGCCAGCATCAGCGGCACGGAGAACACGACGGCCGCCTGCAGGCGCGTCATGAGCAGCCCCTGCTCGGTCTGCTGCGAGAGCAGGGACATGGACTCCGCGGCGGTGCGGCTCGTGGACTCGCCCAGGACGTCGTAGCCGGCCTTCTCGATGGCGCGGCGCACGGCCTTCACCTCGATGCGTCCGGAGACCGCCACCGTGCGCGAGGGAAGGTCCACGCTGACCTCCTCGACCCCGGCGACCTTCTTGACCGCCCCCTCCACCTTCGCCACGCAGGAGGCGCAGTGCATCCCGCGCACCGGCAGCACGACCTTGCGGCTGGGCGGGCCGGCCTTGCTCATTGCAGGCTCCGCTTCCACGTCTCCTCGAGGTGGGCGAGGCTGGACCACTGCCCGGGGAAGCCGGAGGCGACGGCCGAGTCGAAGTTATTCCCGTCCTTGAGCGCGCCCAGGAACTGGGAGAAGCCGATTCGCCCGCCGCGCTCGATCATGAAGCGGACGAGGCTCTCGGCCTGCGCGTACCACAGGCTGACCTCGTAGGCGCGCTCGGTCGCCGGCACGAGCCGTATCATGGACTCCATCGGCAGCGGCGAGGCGCGCAGGTTGCCCTTGAGCACCGAGAACATCTCGGTCTGTCCCGCGCCGCCGAGCGACTTGGCCTCCTGATAGACGGCGAGCCCCTCGTTGACCCAGCGGTGGTCGGCGTTGACGCGGCCCAGCCCCATGTACTCGAACCAGATGAGGTGGGTCATCTCGTGCGAGATGACGCCCTCCAGGCGCGGCGAGGCGTAGGTGTAGATGGAGTTGCCGACCGCGACCCCGCCCGACCACTCCGGCTGGCCCGTCTTCTTGCGGTACTCGTCCTGCGTGCCGTAGATGACGAGCCGGTAGAGCCCGCGCGGCTTGAACGAATACAGACCCGTGTCGTTCATGATGCGCGTGTAGGCGGCCTCGGCCGCGTCCGCGTAGGTCCGCGTCTGCGAGATGCCGTACGCCTTGACCAGGAAGTGCAGCGACTGCAGCTCCTGCGCCCCGGGGTCGAGCTCCGGGAACACCTGGCCGATCTCCGTGTAGGAGCGTCCCCGGCCGTCGTCGGGCAGCACGCCCTCGTAGGGGACGCAGCCGGCCAGGAGGGCGGCCGCGAGCAGGAGTCGGGCGGGCTTCACGACGCCATTCTATAAAATGAGCGGGCGAGCCCGCCGCGGCCCTGGAAGCGGCCTCGTCATGCGGCTATACTGCGGGAGGGTAAAGAGACATGCCGCCAGCGGCCGCCCTCGTCCTGCTCGTCTTCGCCACCGGCGTCTTCGCCGGCGACCCCGCGCCGACGCCCGAGGCCATCACGCCCATCGGCGCCATCCTCAAGAACAGGGACCTCGCCAACGGGCGCCACTTCTGCGTGGTCGGGCTGCCGACGGTCACGGAGAACAAGGTCGGACGCGTGACGGGCAAACACCTGTTCCGCGGCCAGCTCGACGACGGCACGGGCAAGCTCGAGTTCTTCGCCTTCGGCCGTTTCCCTCGCGTGACCGTGGGCGAACGCGTCGAGATGTGCGGGAAGTACCACAAGTACAACCTGCACCGCCACGGCGTCGGCTTCGCCGACGAGCTCGTCGTCGCCGCGATGCTGAAAGGGGCGGGCATCGGCGCGGGTCTCGTCGAGGTCGGCCCCGATGGGGTGCGCCACCGCGGCAAGCCCGCCTCCCGCTGACGCGCGCCCGGGACGGCGGGGGCCCGGACTTGCTAGAATGCCCCCATGAGCGAGACCCTGACGGTCAAAGTCGACAAGCTCGCTCCCACGGGCGAAGGCATCGCGCGGGCGGAAGGCTCGCCGCGCGTCATCTTCGTGCCGCAGACGGTGCCGGGCGACACGGCCCAGGTCGAGATCGTCGAGGCCAAGTCCTCCTTCGCCCGCGGCAAGGTCGTCAAGATCCTCTCCACGGGTCCTCAGCGCGTGGACCCCGCCTGCCCGCATCACGCGGCGCCGTCCCGGCAGGGCCCCTTCTGCGGCGGCTGCGACTGGCAGCACCTCGCCTATGAGGCCCAGCTCGAGCACAAACGCTCCGTGGTCGTGGACTGCGTGGAGCGGCTCGGCGGGCTCAAAGGCGTGGAAGTCGCCAAGACCCTGCCCTCGCCCAAGCCCTGGGGCTACCGCAACAAGGTGCAGATCCCCTTCTACGGCGAGCCGGGCGCGCCGCTCATGGGCTTTTTCTCCGCCGGCTCGCGCCAGATCGTGGACATGCGCGAGTGCCCCATCCAGCCCGAGCTCTCCGTGCAGATCGCGCTGACGGTCAAACGCCTGGCCAAGGAGCGGCGCTGGCCTCTCTACGACGGCAAAACCGGGCGCGGCTGGCTGCGCCACCTCTTCATCCGCACCAACGCCGAAGGCCAGGCCCTCGTCGGTCTCGTGGTGACGCGCAAGGAGTTCCCGGACCGCGAGTCCTTCGCCGCCGAGCTGCGCGCCCAGCACCCCGAGGTCATCGGCATCCACCAGAACGTGCAGCAGGAACGCACCTCGGTCGTGCTCGGCCCGGAGTGGAAACGCGTCTGGGGCGCCCGCGAGATCGAGGAGACCATCGGCCGCTTCCGCTTCGCCGTGTCCCCCGGCGCCTTCCTGCAGGTCAACACGCCCGCCGCGACGGTGCTCTACGACGCGGCCAAGGCCGCGGTCAAAGAGGGCGGCAAACGCTGGCCCATGGGCCTGGACCTCTATTGCGGCGTGGGCACGCTCACCCTGTGGATGTCCGACGTCTTCCCCAAGTGTATCGGCGTCGAGGAGAACCACGAGGCCGTCAAGGACGCCTGGCGCAACGCGGAGCGCAACGGGGTCAAGACCGTGCGTTTCACCAGCGGCCGCGCCGAAGCCGCCCTGCCGCGCATCGCCGGCGAGATCCCCGACGGCGTCTGCGTGGTCGTGGACCCGCCCCGCATCGGCCTGTCCCAGCCCGTGCGCCGCTTCCTCACCGAACGCAAGATCAAACGCGTCGTCTACGTCTCCTGCGACCCCGCGACCTTCGCGCGCGACGCCAAATACCTCGCCCAGTCCGGCTACAAACTCGTCCGCGTCCAGCCGGTGGACCTTTTCCCCCAGACCTCCCACGTCGAGCTCGTCGGCCTGCTCGACCGCGCCTAGGCCTTTAGACCCATGGACGGAGGGGCCCTTTAGGGGGCTTGCGGCGGCGGGCTTGCGGGGTTATGCTAGCTCTCGGAGCCGGAGACGGCTTATATAGGTAGAGTGAGAGGACCCCTCCTCATGACCCCCCGAATCATCTCGCGGACCCTCGCGTTGACGCTGGCCTTGTGGGCGTCCGCGTCCGCCTCCCACGCCGGCCTCATCGCCATCTCCTGGGACACGGCCCTCCTGCCCAGCCGTTGGCGCCACGTGACCTGCGACGACAACCCCTCCCGCGGCGCGGACTATTGCGCGCCCTGCAACGGCGTGCAAGGCTACGTCTACTCCTACCACCTCCAGCAGGTGGGCGACACCCCGCTCTACAACATCACCCCCGCCACTCCGCCCGAGCGCGACGGCCTCAAGCAGTTCCTCGCCGCCCCCAGCGGCACCGTTTACAACCAGGGCCAGCTCAACTGCGGCGGCCAGCGCCGCTGGGCCCGCGAGGACCAACGCCGCATCCTCGGCGACGGCCACCGCATCGTCGTGCGCCAGGCCGCTTCACCGGGGGCCCGCACGCGCTCGGACGACGCCGGCGCCCCGCTGACCTCCGCCATCGGCCGCACCCTGGATTACGCACTGTTCGGCCTCGACAGCACCGCGGCCGACGAGCCGCGCGAGAACCTGTGGCTGACCTTCGCGGAATACGCGGAGTTCCGCCGCGCCTGCGCGCACCCGGCCGGCACGCCCACCGACACCGCCGAGTGCCGCTCGGCCGTCACGGCCGCGCGCGTCAAGGTCGGGAACAACCTTCGCGCCGAACCCTTCCCGGGCCACGCGCCCAAGACCTACCAGCAGGCCTACCGCGAGCTGTTCCCGCTGCCCGGCTTCACGCCCCGGGCCCAGGCCGTCCTGCGCGAGCAACGCGTCGGGACCCTGCACAGCATCCTCAACTCGCTCAAGGACAAGAAGTACGGTCAAGGCGACGGTCGCCAGGACGAGGTCGCCCTCAACGCCGGCGAACGCGCGCGCCTGGGCGCGGCCCCGGCCAGCGCGGCGCTCGGCGACAAGACCGGCGCCGTCGTCCTGCAGGAGTACGACGCCGCGCTCAACGCTCTCGACGCGAACGACCACGTCGCCCGCTACCTTCTCACCAAGCGTTACCGCCTGCTCGTGCCCGCGGGCGCCGCGACGCCCGACGACGGCACCGCCACGCGCGGTCCCACCGACATCCGCCCTCCCATCGGCGAGCTGCAGCGCCTCACGCCCGAGGAGATCGCGCTGCTTCCTCAGGAGCTGCGCGACCGCTACAACGCGGCCATGGCGGGCAACGACGCCGCGGCCCAGCGCGCCGTGCTGCAGGAGGCGCGCGACTGGCTGCGCGACAACAGGCCCACCGCCGCGCAGTTCCTGGCCATGACGCCCGCCGACAAGCGCCGCGCCTGCGAGCGCTGGCGCGCCGACCAGCCCACGACCGGCGGCGCGGCCGCGCCCGTGGCAGGCGCGCTGCCGCAGGCCCAAGCCGTGAACGCCGGCGCGAACATCGACGGCGAGGCCACGCCCGCTCCCGTCGCGGCCGCTCCTCAGCCGGCGCCGGCCGGCGCGACCCCGCGCTCCATCTCCGGCTACAACTGGCCGCCCGAGTTCGCGCGCGACTGCCCCGGCATCCTCGCCAGCGGCGAGCCGACCCAGCCGCCCATCACTTCCGCGCCCCCGCCGGCTCCGCCCCAGGGCAACGTCGCCGCCCAGCCCTTGGAGCCCGGCGGCAGCACGCCGCCGGCGTTGACCTCCTGGAACCCGCTGCTCAACGGCGCCAAGGGCGCCGTCCTCGGCGGCATCGTCGGGTTCGTGCTGGGCGGGCCGTTGGGGATGCTCGTCGGCGCGCTGGTGTTCGGCGGCGCCGCCTGGGGCATGACCAAGGTCGGCGACGCCTAAGCGCCGGCGGGCCTAAGGACCCAGGCCGCCCGGGGCCTTATGCCCCTGTTCCCCCCGCCGGGGGACGGGGTATCCTGGGGGCATGAACGCGCGCCTCGGTCTTCTCGCCGCCAGCCTCCTGGGCCTCGCCTCGCTCGCCGCCGCCAACACCGGCGCCGCCGTGCAAGCGCAGGGCGCTTTGGAGACGCCCCGCGTCTACGACGGGACCCCGCTGCGTCCCGAGGCCGGCCCCGTGTTCGCCGGCGACGCGAGCCGCCGCCCCCCGGTCAACCCCGAAGCCGTCGCCCTGGAGGAGCAGGAGCGCGCTCGCGCCCGCGCGGCCTCCGCCACGGCCCAGCCGCTTGAGCCGCCGCAGCCCGCCAAACCCGCCTTGACCTCCTGGAACCCGCTGCTCAACGGCGCCAAGGGCGCCGTGCTCATGGGCATCGTGGGCTTCGTGCTGGGCGGCCCGCTCGGCATGCTCATCGGCGCCGCCGTCGGCGGCGCCGTGGCCTGGGGCATGACGAAGGTCGGCGACGCCTAACGCGCCGCGGCCTTCTTCTCGGCGGCTTCCTCGTCGCGCAGCCCCCACGCCAACAGGCACGCCCCCACGGAGATACACGAGTCGGCCACGTTGAACACGGGCCAACGGTGCAGGTGCAGGAAATCCACCACGAAGGCGTAGGCGACCCGGTCGTAGAGGTTGCCCAGCGCGCCGGCGACCACCAGCAGCCCCCCCCACTGCAGCCACAACTTGTCGAGCGGCCACTTGCGCATCATCCAGACGAGCGCCGCGGTCAGGCCCACCGAGACGAGGACGAAGAAGCCGTTGCCCCCGCGCCCGAGCCCGAAGGCCGCGCCCGTGTTCTCGACGTAGGTGAGGTCGAAGAAAGGCAGCAGCGGGATGGTCCCGACGGGCGCCAGCTCTCGCATGGCCCAGACCTTGGTCGCCCGGTCCAGGGCGAGCAGGACTAGGACAACTGGGAAGCGCAGCGGCCGCATAGTTCCGGCTGGGACGGGTTGGAACCGAGGTCGGTCTGACGGCGCCAGCAGCGCGGGCACTTCGCGCCCGGGGCGGGCTCGACGGCCGGCTCGGCGGCGCCCCAGGAGACGGCCGAGACGATGAGCAGCTCGGCGAAATCCACGCCGGGGAAGTCCGCCTCCGCGCCCGGGAGGGAGACCTTCGCGTCGAGAGACTTGCCGATGACCTTGGCCGCGCGCGCCTCTTCGAGCTTCTTCTGCGCGCGCTCGCGCAGGGCCAACGCCTGGGCCCAACGGCCGGCCAGCGCGGCGTCGTGCCAGCGTCCGTCGGGGCGCGGCAGGTCCCACAGGAAGACGCTCTCGGCGGGTTTGCCCGGCAAGGCGCGCCAGGCCTCCTCGGCCGTGAAGGACAGGATGGGCGACAGCATGGCGCACAGGCGGCGCAGGACCTCGGCCTGGACGGTCTGCGCGGCGCGGCGCTCGACGGAGTCCGGGCGGAAGGTGTACATGCGGTCCTTCGTGCAGTCGAGGTAGAGCGCGGAGAGGTCCAGGCCGCAGAAGTCCACGAGACGGCGCGCCGCCGAGCGGTAGCGGTACTCGGCGTAGTCCTCGAGCACGCCCGCCTGCAGCTCGGCCAGGCGGTGGAGCAGGTAGCGCTCCAGCTGCGGCAGCTTCTCGTAAGGCACGGCGTCGCCGGACTCGAAGTCCGCCAGGTTGCCCAACAGGTAGCGCAGGGTGTTGCGCACGCGGCGGTAGGCCTCGGCGGGCACCTCCATGAGTTTGTCGGAGATGCGCACGTCGTCGTTGTAGTCGGAGAGCGCGACCCACAGCCGCAGCACGTCCGCGCCCCACTTGGAGATGACCTCCTGCGGAGCCACCACGTTGCCGGTGGACTTGTGCATGGCGCGGCCCTTCTCGTCGAGCACGAAGCCGTGGGTGAGCACGGCTTTGTAGGGCGCCTTGCCGCGCAGGGCCGTGGACATCACCAGCGAGGACTGGAACCAGCCGCGATGCTGGTCGGAGCCCTCCAGGTACAGGTCGGCGACGGCGTCGGGACCGAGCACCGAGAGCCACGACACGCCGGAATCCAGCCACACGTCCAGGATGTCGGTCTCGCGGCGGAAGCCGTCGGCCAGGGCCGGGTGCGCCGGCAGCCAGGGCCAGTCGGCGGGCTTGAGCGCCTCGCCCCAGCGCTCGAACCAGAAGCCGATGCCGTCGGCCTGGGCCTTGCCGACCACGGCGTCGAGCACGGCGGCGTCGAGCACGGGCTCGCCGGTCTTGGCGGAGTAGAGGACGGCGATGGGCGTGCCCCACACCCGCTGGCGCGAGACGCACCAGTCGGGACGGTTGCCGACCATGGAGGCGATGCGCTCGCGGCCGGAGGCCGGCACCCAGCGCGTCTTGTCGATCTCGCCGACCAGGCGGCCGCGCAGCTTCTCGTCGAGCCCCAGGAACCACTGCTCGGTGGTGCGGAAGACCACCGGATTCTTGCAGCGCCAGCAATGCGGGTAGGAATGCGTGATGTCCTTCTTGGCCAGCAGGAGGCCGCGCTCGCCCAGGTCGGCGACGATCTCGGGGTTGCCCTCCTTGAAGATGTGTTTGCCCTTCCAGCGCGGGGCCTTGTCGGTGAAGACGCCCGCGTGGTCCACGGGGTTGAGGATCTCGAGCTTCTCGCGCCGGCCGGTGTGGAAGTCGTCCTCGCCGTGGCCCGGCGCGGTGTGGACGAGCCCCGTGCCGTCCTCGGCCGTGACGTAGTCGGCGAGCACGACGGGGCAGGTCTCGTCGGGCGTCTTGCCGTAGGGCGGCCGGTAACGCGCGCCGTTGAGAGCCTCGCCCTTGAACGACTTGAGGACCTTCGCGTCGGAGAGGCCGGCTTCCTTGAGCACGGCCTCCAGGCGGGGCTTGCCGATGACCAGCTTCTTGCCGCCGGCCTCGACGAGCGCGTACTCCATGACGGGGTGCACGGCGACCGCGCGGTTGGCGGGGAGCGTCCAGGGGGTCGTCGTCCAGACGATCAAGGATGCGCCTTTGAGGTCGCCGTCGGTCACCGGCAGGCCGACATAAACCGACGGCGAGGACTTGTCCTTGTACTCGACCTCGGCCTCGGCGAGCGCGGTCTCGCAGGTGGGGCACCACAACACGGGCTTGAGGCCGCGGTAGATGAGCCCCTTCTTGAGGCACTCGGCGAAAGCCTTGAGGATGGCCGCCTCGTAGCCCTTGGCCAAGGTCTTGTAGGGCTCGTCCCACTCGCCGAAGACGCCCAGGCGCTTGAACTCCGCGCGCTGCAGGTCGATGAAGCGCTCGGCGAAGGCGGCGGCCTCGGCGCGGAAGGCGGGGACGTCGGTGACGCCGCGCTTGCTCATCTTCTTCTCTTTGAGCAGCGCGGTCTCGATGGGCAGGCCGTGGCAGTCCCAGCCGGGGACATACGGCGTCTCGTGGCCCATGAGGGCGCGGGCCTTCACGGTCAGGTCCTTGAGGACCTTGTTGAGGGCGTGGCCGATGTGGATGTGTCCGTTGGCGTAGGGCGGGCCGTCGTGCAGCACGAAGCGCGGGCGGCCCTGCTGCCGGGCGCGGAGCTTGCCGTAAAGGCCTTCCTGAGCCCAGGCGGACAGCAGCTCCGGCTCCCGCTTGGCGAGGTCGCCCTTCTGCGGGAAGTCGGTCTTGGGGAGCCGGACCGTCGCCGACCAATCGGAGCGCGTTTCGGACATCGGCGTCATCTTAACATTTTGCGTTTTGGCTGGGCGCGCGCCCCCGGCGCCGCGCGAGGCCCCGGCGAGCCCCGCGTTTTTTGATACGATGGGCCCATGGACACCTTCATCGCCGTCTGCCTCGGCCTCATCGTCCTGGAGCTCGCCGTCATGATCGCCGTTTTCACGGCCGCGATGCTCAAGGTGAAGGACGCGGCTCAGGCCGTCGAGATCGCCGCCTACCGCGTGGACCAGGAGGTCTCCTCGGTCGGCCAGACGCTGCGCTCGGGCTGGTTCTCGGCGCTCAAGACCGCCTTCTCCGCCGGCTTCGCCTTCCTCGGACGCTGACGCCATGAGCGTGCTCAAGACCGTCCGGCGCTGGTTCTCCGACCCGGGCTTCGCGCGCAAGAAGCAGTTCCTGCGCTCCCTCGAGCTGTTCAAGGACCTGCGCGACCGCGAGCTCGGCCCGCTGGTCTCCGCCCTGCACTCGCGCACCTACCGCGAGGGCGAGCAGGTCTTCGTCGAGGGCGACATCGGGCGCGCGCTGTTCATCCTCGAGTCGGGCGCCATCGAGCTGACCCGCCGCGGCGAGGGCGGCCGCCAGGAGGTGCTCTACACCCTCAAGCCCGGCGACTTCTTCGGCGAGATGGCGCTGCTCGAGTCCCTGCCGCGCAGCGCCACGGCCACCGCCAAGGAGCGCTCGCACCTGCACCTGCTCTACCGCACCAAGCTCGACGCGCTGCTGCTGGCCGAGCCGCGCATCGGCGTGCAGCTCATGGGGCACCTCGCGCGCCTGCTCTCGGCGCGCCTGCGCCGCCTCACCGCCGACGCCAAGTTCATCCCCGCCAAGGCATGAGCCGCCGCCGCTCCTTCCCCCTGCTGAGCGTGCTCGCCGTCTCGGCGGCGGGCGGCTACGCGTTGTACCGCGTGCACCACGCCCTGGCGCCGTTCGTGCTGGCCGCCGCCTTCGCCTACGTCATCAACCCGCTCGTCTCCTACTTCGAGTCGCGCGGGCTTCGCCGCACCTACCTCGTCGTCGCGGGCTACCTGGCCGTGGGCTTCGGACTGTGGACCGGCTACGCGAGCCTCAAACCGCTCATCGTCGAGCAGGCCGAGCAACTCCAGGTCGCCGCGCCGGGCTACCTCAAGCAGGTCCAGAAGCTGGTGGCCGTGCAGCAAGCCGCGCTGACCAAGTCCCTGCCGCTGCCGCCCAAGGTGTCCGAACACGCCCTGGAGACGGCCGCCGGCAAGATACTCGAGCACGCCCAGGCCCTGCCGGGCCACCTCTTCCTGCTGCTGCCTTTCCTCGCGCACGCCCTGCTCGTGCCTTTCATCGGCTTCTTCTTCCTGCTCGACGGCCCCGACGGGGTCGAGAACCTCATCCAGAGCACGCCGAGCCGCTACGTGGAGCAGGCCATCCACCTGCTCTCCGAGATCGACACCGCGCTGGGCAACTACCTGCGCGGCATCATCATCGTCGCCGTGGCCATCGCCGTGACCTCCTACGTCGGCCTGCTCGTCCTCGGCGTGGACAACGCCCTGGCCATCGCCCTGCTCTCGGGCGTCTCCAGCTTCGTGCCTTACCTCGGCGCGGTCATCGGCATCCTCGTGGGCGGCGCGATGGCCTTCTACCAGTTCGGCACGCTCTCCTCGGTCGCCCAGGTGGCCCTGCTGTTCGTGGGCATCCGCCTGGCCGACGAGATTTTCCTCCAGCCCGTCATCGCCAAACACTCGGTGCACCTGCACCCCATGGTGTTCCTGCTCGCGCTCGTGCTCGGCGGAGAGATGTTCGGCTTCCTCGGCCTGGTCTTCGCCATCCCCGCGGCCTGCATCCTCAAGGCCCTCATCCAGGTCACCTGGCAGTGGTACGCCACCGAGGCCCGCCTCTCCGCCCCCGACTCCGCCGCCGGCGTCGGCGTCCCCTACACTTAACAAAAGGGACAGGCACTTCTGTTAATTAACAAAAGTGCCTGTCCCTTTTGTTACTTGGCGACGAAGGGGGCGAGGAGGGCGCGCAGGTCGGGGGGCACGCGCGCGGGGCGCCACAAGTCGGTGACGATGGCGTGGCGGGAGAAGACCTCGGCGACGACCTTGCCTTCCAGCTCCTTGTCCACGATCTCGCAGGCGAAGGTCACGCTCGCGCGGCCCAGCTCGGCGATCCAGGTGCGCACGGTGAGCAGGTCGTCGTAGCGGCTGGGCGCGAGGTAGCGGCAGCCGGACTCCACCGCCGGCAGGAACAGCTTGCGCACGACCTCGAGGTCGCGGTAACGCACCCCGAGCGAGCGCAGCAGCTCGGTGCGGCCCTGCTCCAGGTAGCGGTAGTAGTTGGCGTAGTAGATGATGCCGGCTTTGTCCGTGTCGGCGTAGGTGACGCGCACCTCGAACTCGTGCGTCTTGGGCTTGGCGCGGCCGATTTTGGCCGGCTTGGCCTTGGCCGCCTTGGGCTCCTCGGCCTTGGGCTCCGCCGCGGGCGCGCCGGCCGCGGCCGGGTAGACCACGCTGGTCATGGCCTTGCGGTTCTCGCCGAGGACCTGGTTGACCACGTTGAGCACGCCTTGGAAGCCGACGGGCTTGCGCAGGAAGAAGGTCTTGGGCCCGGGCTTGATGCTGCCCTTGAGCTCCTCGAGCGTCACGCCCGTGGAGAACACCACCGGGATCGCCTGCGTGTCGGGGCGCATGCGCAGCTTCTCGTACACCGAGCCGCCGGTGCCGCCGGGCATGTAGTAGTCGAGGATGATGAGGTCGGGCTTGCTCTGATGCGCGAGCAGCAGGCCCTGCACGCCGTCGAAGGCCGCCGCCACCTTGTAGCCCGCGGACTCCAGGCCGTCCTTCAGCGGCACGACCAAGGTCGCGTCGTCGTCGATGATGAGGATGGTCTTCGGGGTCATCGGCGTTGGAGGATAACCCCTGCTCGTCGGCTCGTCAAGACGGCAGGACCTCGCAGCCCCCGCCGAGGCTGAGCCGGTAGCGCCGGCCGCGCCACTCGATGGTGCGGCGCAGGCCCAGAGGCCAGAACACGACCGCGCCCAGGTCCGCGCCGAGCAAGGCGAGATAGGTCCACGCCGGGCGGCGGATGCGGCCCACGCGCCGGTCCTGGATGAGC
>JANRKA010000099.1:0-22386 GCA_033875325.1 Elusimicrobiota bacterium
GCCGCTCGATGCGGTCGGTGGCGATGCGGGGCAGCGGCCCGACGCCGCCGCGCTCCGGCGGCTCCACGGGCGCGAAGACCGTCGGGGGGTCCGCGGCGAGGTCGGCCCTGACAGGCGCGACGCCGCCGCTCCTCGCCGGCGCGACGGGCGCCGCCCGCTTGGCGGCCTCGTAGATCAGGAACAACGCGAGGAAGGCCGCGAGGCCGAACACCGCGTATTCGAGGGCCGCGGGACGGCCGCGGCGCTTGTCGCGCATCCTAGTCCAGGTAATCCCGCAGGGACTTGCTGCGCGACGGGTGGCGCAGCTTGCGGATGGCCTTGGCCTCGATCTGCCGCACGCGCTCGCGGGTCACGCGGAAGATGCGGCCGACCTCTTCCAGGGTGCGCGGATAGCCGGAATCGATGCCGAAACGCAGCTTGATGATCTTGGCCTCGCGGTCGGTGAGCGTGGACAGGACCTTCTCGACCTCGGAGCGGCGCAGGAAGTTGCCCGCCGAGTTCGACGGCGCCGAGGAGGTCTTGTCCTCGATGAAGTCCTCGAGGTAGCTGTCCTCGTCCTCGCCGATGGGCGTGGCGAGCGAGACCGGCTCCTGCATGATCTTCAGGACGTTCTTCACCTTGTCCATGGAGATGTGCAGGGAGCGCGTGTACTCTTCCAGGCTGGGCTCCCGCCCATACTCCTGGCGGTAGCGCCGGGTGACCTTGGTGAGCTTGGAGATGAGCTCCTTCATGTGCACCGGGATGCGGATGGTGCGGGCCTGGTCGGCGATGGCGCGGTTGATGGACTGGCGGATCCACCAGGTCGCGTAGGTGGAGAACTTGAAGCCGCGTTTGTACTCGAACTTCTCGACGGCCTTCATGAGGCCGAGGCCGCCCTCTTGGATCAAGTCGGAGAGCTCGAGGTTGGAGTTGACGTGTTTCTTGGCGATGGAGACCACCAGGCGCAGGTTCGCCTTGATGAGCTTGAGCTTGTCCTCGAGGATGGTATCCTCCAGGCGCACGATCTTGTCGTTGAGCTCGAGGAAGCGGTCCAGCGGGATGGGCAAGGTGTTCTGGATGCGCTGGATGCGGTCCTGCACCGCCTCCATGTTCTCGAGCGCGGCCTCGACGGCGGTCGGGGCGTAGCCGGTCTTGGCCTTGAAGGCCTCGGAGCGCATCTTGCCCTTCTTGACGGCGGCGAAGTAGGAGCGCAGCTCCTCGAAGGAGCAGCCGTAGCGGCGCGTGTAGCGCTCCATCTCGTCGCGGCACTCGTAGATCTTGCCGGCGAGGTTCTTGATCTTGTTCGTGAGGCGCTTGATCTTGTCCTGGTTGAGGTTCAGCGAGACGATGCGCGCGATGACGAGCTTGTTGACGCCCTCGATCTTCTTCTGCAGCTTGATGCGGGCCTGCGGCTTGAGGCGCGGGTTCTCCAGCTTCACGCGCAGCGCGAGCATCTGCTTCTCGGACTTGGTGATGAACTGCGCCACGGACTTCATCTTGCGGCGCATGCCGGAGAGCTCGGCCGTGGTCTTGCGGCCGCGGGGCATGAGCTCCTTGGGCGTCATCTCCTGGGCCTCGATGAGGGTCTCCCAGGAGCGGATCTCGCGCATGGTGACCGGGGACTCCAGCACGAGCATGCGCAGTTCCTTCTCGCGCTCGCGCACGTTGCGGGCCAAGGTGACCTCTTCCTCGCGGTTGAGGAGGGGCACGCGGCCCATCTCGGAGAGGTACATGCGGATGGAGTTGGAGATGTCGGAGCTGCCGCCCCACTCCTCGGAGAAGCGGTCGCGCTCGCGCGTCTCGACGGCGCCGGCGGCGGGCTTCTTGCGGTCGACGACCTCGATGCCGAGGTCCTCGAGCGCGGTCATGAGCTCGTCGACCTCCTCGGTCTTCATGCTCGAAGCGGAAACGGTGCGGCTGATCTCCTCCAAAGTGAGGTAGCCGTGCTCTTTGCCGAGGTCGATCAAGTTCTTCATCGCCTGGCTCGTCTGCATCGCCATCGTCCGTCCTCCTAGCGCGCTCATGCGCGTCCCGCGGCCTTGGAGCCGCGCAGTTCCGTCATCAGTCTCATGTACTCCCTCATCTCGTCCGGGGAAAGCGTGTCCACGCGCGCCTTGAAGTCCATGCAGCGGCGCTCCTTGCGGCGGCGCTCCAGGACCGAGCGGAAGTGGGACTCCGGCTCGGCGTGGAGGTTCTCGTCCGACAACATGCGCGAGGCCACGGCCTTCAGGCCGTCGTCCTCCAGCGCGTCGAGCAGGCGCGGCGCCCAGGCGCCCGTGTACGGGGCGGCCTTGGCCACCGCGACGGCCAGCGCGCGCGCGGCGTCGGACTGGAAATCGTCGTCGCGCGCGTCGCCGGCGCAGGACGGGGCCTTCACCAACAGGTCGAGCAGCTGGAGGTCGGCCGGCGGCAAGGCCGCGGGACGCCGCGGCGCCGACGACGGCGCGGGCTCCTGCTCGACGACGGGCGGGGCGTGGCGCCGCGGCGCGGCCTTGGCCGCCGAACGCGTCAGCGAGCCCTCGGAGACGCCGAGGCGCTGCGCGAGGCGGCGCGTCCACTCGTCCTTGAGCACCTCGTCGCCGCACAGCGCGATGGTCTGGAGGACCGAGCGCGCGATCTCGCTCTTGGCCTCGGGCGTCAGCGGCTGCGCGGCGCGGCTGAGCAGCAGGTCCGTCTTGAACTCGGAGGGGTCCTTGGCGGCCTCGAGCGCCGCGGCGAAGGGCTCGGCGCCTTTGGCGTGCAGCAGCTCGTCGGGGTCCTTGCCGTCGGGCACCGTGGTCAGGCGCACGGCGAGCCCGGCCTGGAGCGCGACCTCGGCGCCGCGCACGGCGGCGTTGAGGCCCGCGTTGTCGGCGTCGAAGACGATGACCACGGAGTCGGCGCTGCGCTTGAGCAGCGCGGCCTGCTCGGGCGTGAGCGCGGTGCCCAGCGGCGCGACCGCGGTCGTGAAGCCGAACTGGTGGGCGGCGATGACGTCCATGTAGCCTTCCATCAGCAGCGCGCGGCGGGACTTGCGCACCGCGGGCAGGCCGTCGTGCAGGCCGTAGAGGTTGCGGCCCTTGGCGAAGACGGGGTTGTCCGAGCTGTTGAGGTACTTGGGCTCGCCGTCGCCCATGGTGCGCCCGCCGAAGCCGATGACGGCGCCTTTGGCGTCCTTGATGGGGAAGAGCACCCGGTCGAAGAAGTAGTCGCGCACCGTGCCGTCGGCGCGTTTGGCGGCCAGGCCCGCCTTCATCAGGATGGACTCGTCGAAGCCCTTCTTCTTGGCGGCGGCGACGAGGCCGCCGTTGCGCGGCGCGAAGCCGAGCTTGAACTGGGCGAGCATGGCCGCGTTGACCTTGCGCTTGCCGACGT
This sequence comes from Elusimicrobiota bacterium, assembly GCA_033875325.1. GTDB lineage: Bacteria > Elusimicrobiota > Elusimicrobia > UBA1565 > UBA9628 > GWA2-66-18. The sequence goes on from JANRKA010000099.1 coordinate 3,334, forward strand.
AGGCGCGCGCGGCGTCGGCGGCGGGGTCCTTCTTGAGGAGCTCGTGGTAGTAGTCGGCGGCGAAATCGAGGGCCTCGCGGGCGCGCAGGCGCTCCTTCTCCTCGGGGCCCAGGGCCTTGTCGGCCTCGACCTTCACGCCCACGCGGGCCGCGAGCTTCTCGGCCGACTCGGTGAAGGACAGGCCGTCGGTCTTCATCACGAAGGAGAACGCGTCGCCGCCCTCGCCGCAGCCGAAGCAGTGGAAGGTCTGCCGCTCGGGGCTCACGATGAAGGACGGGGTCTTCTCGTTGTGGAAGGGGCAGCGGCCCTTCATGTTGCGCCCGGCCCGGCTCAACTGGACGTGTTCGCCCACCAGCTCGACGATGTCGAGCCGGGCGCGGATGAGTTCCAGCGTTTCGGACGGGATTTTCAACGGGCTCCTATCGGCACGGAAAAACGGGTCAGGGGTCCCCGCCGCGGACGGACGGCGGGGACCCCTGACGGCTTACGGGACGCGGCGGCGCTTGGCGCGGCGCATCTTCCGCCGGGCTTCGGCGGCCTTCAGCTTGCGCTTGATGCTCGGGGACACGTAGTGCTCGCGGCGCTTGACCTCTTTGAGGACGCCGTTGCGCTCGCACTCCCGCTTGAAACGACGCAGCGCCTCTTCGAGCGCCTCGCCTTCCCGCAGTTTGACGAAAACCATTTAAACAGTCACCACCTTTCCGCTAGCGGAACGAGATATTCAACCGGGCGGCCACGACAGCGGCCGTCCGCCCAACAAATGGTAATGCAGATGATCCACCGACTGTCCCGCCCCGCGGCCGTTGTTGGTCACGAGGCGGAAAGACCCGAGCTTGACCGTCTCGGCCACGCGGCAGGCCGTGCGCTGGAGATGCCCGAGCAGCGCCTCGTCCTCGTCGGAAGACGCCGACAAAGACGCCAGGTGCTTCTTGGGCACGATCAGGAGATGCGAGGGCGCCTGAGGACTCGCGTCCTTGAAGACCAACGCGCGGTCGTCCTCATGGACGACGGTGGCGGGTATCTCGCGCCGGACGATCCGGCAGAACAGGCATTCGGCCATCAAATCTCGTTGATAAGCATAGCTTTTCAGCTCCCGCCAATGATAGCCCGCCCTAGGGCCGCGCGCCTGGGCCAACCGGGGTCCTCCCAAGGGCTTTTGGACCCCCCCGGCGGCCTGGGACCATCGCCCACCCCCCACTTGACGGGAGCGGTTCCCGGGCCTATCCTGCTCTCAGACGCCCGGAGGCCCCATGAAAACCCCCGCCCTCGCCCTCCTTCTTTCCAGCCTGGCCGCCCAAGCTCTCGCCGCCCCCTGCGACCCCGGCGCGCGTCCCGAGGACAGGCGCGCGCAGCTCGCGGCCATGACGGACGCCGACAAACGCGCGACGGCGCTCAGCCGCGCCGGCCTCTCCCAGCTCCCCGACGGCCGCTGGAGCTCGATGAACGGCGGCCTCATCTCGGAGCTCCCCCTGCCGACCGCGCTCAACAGGGCTTTCGACGCCTACTGCTCGCTGCTCGCCCAGGAAGCCCAGGCCGCGGCGCGCGCCGCGCGCGCCATCGCCGCGACCGGCGCGCGCGCCGTGCACGAGCCGACGCCCCCGACGCCCGCGCCGGCCGCCGCGGCCGAACGGCGCGTGAATCCCTCTCGTATCTCCCAGGTCCTGGCCGTGGCCGGAGGCTTGTTCGGCTCCGGCGCCGCCCCCGCCGAGGAGACCGCCCCGCCGGCCGCGGCCGCCGTGCCCGACTGCGCCTACCTGCGGTCTCAAGTGGAGTCCTGCGACGGCGCCGGCATGGGCGACAACAACCTGCCGAGCGACTTCAAGTGCCGCAAGGCGCGCAAGGACGCCGCCGCCTACTGCCGCTAGGTCAAACCGGCGGCAGCGCGTCCTTGACCTGCTCGCGCAGGTTGTCCAAGGACGGCCAGCGCGCCCAGACGAAGAACAGGAACAACGCGGCGGGCGCCGCGTTCACCCAGTAGGCAGGGAAGGCCGCGAGCACGCCGTTGAGCGCGCCCACCACCAGGACGACGAGGCCGAGCAAGGCCGTGCCCTCGCGCAGGGCCAGGCGGACGATGAAGGCCGACCGGACGGCCGCCCCGGCGCGCGCCGGCTCTTCGATGGCCCGCACCAGGCGGCGCCACAGGAACTCGCCGGCGGCGATGCCGGCCAAGGTCCAGGCCATCGCGGCCATGGTGAGGATGTTGACCAGGCGCGCGCCGTTGGGCGGCACGGGCCGTCCCGCGCCCCCCAGGTAGAGCCAGCCCGCGACGCCGGCCGCCAGGAGCACTCCGGCGGCCAGCGCCGCGGCGACGAGACGCAGGACGGAGGCGTCGGCCTCGCTCAGGCCCTCGACGACGGCGTGCGGCGAGGTCACAACGCGCCGAGCTCGTACTGGATGACGGCCAACGCGGCGGGCGCGGCGGCCTCGGCGCGCAGCACGCGCGGGCCCAGGCCGAAGGCGACGGCGCCCTCGGTCTCGGCGAGCTCGATCTCCTCCTCGGAGAGGCCGCCTTCCGGGCCGATGAACAGGAAGACGTCTTTGCCCGCGGCGCCCTTGAGCGCGTCCTTGAGCGCGGTCGCGGCCGGCACGCCCTTGAGGCCTTCCCATGCCACCAGGACGACGCCTTTGTCCTTGCAGGCGCGGATGGCGTCGCGGAACTGGACGGGCTCCTTGACCGGCGGCAGGTCGGCGCGGCCGCATTGCTTGGCCGCGGCCATGACCAGGCGCGACCAGCGCTCGGCCTTGGTTTTGGCGCGCTCGACCTCGTGCAGGAGCACGACGGTGCGCGGGGTCAGCAAAGGCGTGATGGACGCCGCGCCCAGCTGGACGGCCTTGTCGAGCGCCTCGTCGAAGTTCGACGACTTGAGCAGGCCCATGTAGAGGTGCACGCGCGCGGGCGCGGCGGCGGGCGCGGCGGTTTTGGTCAGGCGCCCCGTGACGGTGCCGTCGGCGCCGATCTCGTCGATGACGCCCTCGAAGCGGCCGCCTTTGCCGTCGAAGAGGTCCAAGGCCTGGCCTTTGGCGTAGCGCAGGACCTTCACGACGTGGAAGGCCTCCGCGCCGGTGAGGTGGAAGCGCTTCTGTTGGGCGTCTTCGGGGGCGATCAGGAACTGTGGCATGTCCCTGATATTAGCAACAAAAGCGCCGGGTTACTCGGAGCCGAATATCTTGCCGAAGATGCCGCTGTCCTTGGCGGCGGCGCCCGGGCCCTCGGGCTGGAGGGTCTTGCGCAGCTCCTCGAACAACTCGCGCTGGCGCGGCGTCAGCTCGTCGGGGACCTCGATGCGCACCTTCACCAGCAGGTCGCCGCGGCCCTTGCCGTGCAGCTTGGGCATGCCGTGCTCGCGCAGGCGCAAGGTCGAGCCGGAGCGCACGCCGGGCGCGATCTTGATCTTCGCGGGCTCGCCGTCGATGGAGGGCACGGTCGCCGTCCCGCCGAGCGCGGCCGTGGCGGCGTCCACCGCGGCCTCCACGAACAGGTCGTCCTCGTCGCGGGTGAAACGCGGGTCCTCCTTGACGCGCACGCGCACGTAGAGGTCGCCGGGGCGTCCGCCGCGCGGGGCGGCCTCGCCCTCTCCGGCGATGCGCAAGGTCGCGCCGTCGTAGATGCCGGCCGGTATCTTCACCTTCATCTCCGCGGGCCTGCGCACGCGGCCCTGGCCGCGGCAGTCCTTGCACGGGTTCTCGACGACCTGGCCCTCGCCGCCGCACTGCGGGCAGGCCTGCGCCATGGAGAAGAAGCCCTGGGAGTACTGCACGCGACCGGAGCCGCGGCACTGCGAGCAGCGCTTGAGCGAGGTGCCGGGTTTGGCGCCGGAGCCGCGGCAGGTCGCGCAGCCCTCGACGCGCTCGAAATGCAGCGGCGCGGTGGCGCCGCTGAAGGCTTCCTCGAGCGTGACCGTGGTCTCGAACTTGAGGTCGTTGCCGTGGGCCTGGCGCCGGCCGCCGCCCCCGCCGCCGAACAGGCCTTCGAAGAGGTCGCCGAACACCTCGTTGACGTCCACGCCCTGGCCGAAGCCCTCGAAGCCGCCGGGCGCGCCGCGGAAGCCCCCGCCGCCGGCCGCGCCGTTGACGCCGGCCTCGCCGTATTGGTCGTAGAGCTTGCGTTTCTTCTCGTCGGAGAGCGCCTCGTAGGCGGCGTTGATGGAGCGGAACTTCGCCTCCGCCTCCTTGTTCCCGGGGTTGCGGTCCGGGTGGTACTTCATGGCGAGCTTGCGGTAGGCGGACTTGATCTCCGCGCCCGTGGCGTTGCGCGCCACGCCCAGCAAGCCGTAGTAGTCCTCAGCCATGTTCCACCCGGACCGTCCCGGGGCTCCCTTTACTTAGAGTCCTTGTCGTCCACGACTTCGGCGTCCACGACGCCGTCGCCGCCTTTCTTCGCCTCGGGGCCCGCGGCCGCGCCGGCCTTGGCCTGCTCGGCCTTGTACATCTCCTCGGCCAGCTTGTGTGACGCCTTCATCAGCGCCTCCTTGGCCTTGTTGATGGCGGCCAGGTCCTCGCCTTTGAGGGCCTCTTTGAGCTCGGAGACGGCGCGGTCGATGTTCTGACGGTCCTCGGCCGACACCTTGTCGCCGTGGTCCTTGAGCGCCTTCTCCGCCGAGAACAGGAGGGTGTCCGCCTCGTTCTTGGCGGCGACCTTCTCCTTGAACTTCTTGTCCTCGTCGGCGAACTGCTCGGCCTGCTTGACGAACTTCTCGATCTCGCTCTTGTCGAGCTTGTTGGAGGCCGAGATGGTGATGTGCTGGATCTTCTTGGTGCCCAGGTCCTCCGCCTTGACGCTGAGGATGCCGTTGGCGTCGATGGTGAAGGTGACCTTGATCTGCGGCGTGCCGCGCGGCGCCGGCGGGATGCCGTCGAGGTCGAACTTGCCCAGGCTCACGTTGTCCGTGGCCTTCGGGCGCTCGCCCTGCAGCACGTGCACGGTGACGGCGGGCTGGTTGTCGGCCGCCGTCGAGAACACCTGCGACTTCTCGGCGGGCACGGTGGTGTTGCGCTCGATGAGCGGGGTCATGACGCCGCCCAAGGTCTCGATGCCGAGGGTCAGAGGCGTCACGTCGAGCAGGAGCACGTCCTTGACCTCGCCGGTGAGCACCGCGGCCTGCACGGCCGCGCCGGCGGCCACGCACTCCATGGGGTCGATGCCGCGCTCGACCTTCTTGCCGACGTAGTCCTCGACGAACTTCTGGACGACGGGCATGCGGGTCGGGCCGCCGACGAGGATGATCTTGGTGATGTCGGAGGCCTTGAGCTTGGCGTCGTTGAGGGCCTGGTCGATGGAGGTCTTGCAGCGCTTGACGATGGAGTCCACCAGCGACTCGAGCTTGGCGCGGCTGATCTTGAGCGCCAGGTGCTTCGGCGCGTTGTCCACCGCGGTCAGGTAGGGCAGGTTGAGGTCGGTCTCGAAGGTGGTCGAGAGCTCGATCTTGGCCTTCTCGGCCGCCTCGCGCACGCGCTGCAGGGCCATGGGGTCCTTGCGCACGTCGGCGCCGGTCTCCTTCTTAAACTCGCCGACGATGTAGTCGATCAGCGCGTTGTCCATGTCGGTGCCGCCGAGCTGGGTGTCGCCGGAGGTGGACACCACCTCGAAGACGCCGCCGCCGAAGTCCATGATGGTGACGTCGAGCGTGCCGCCGCCCAGGTCGAACACCATGATCTTCTCGTCCTTGCCCTTCTTGTCGATGCCGTAGGCCAGGCACGCGGCCGTGGGCTCGTTGACGATGCGCACGACCTCCAGGCCCGCGATGGTGCCCGCGTCCTTGGTGGCCTGGCGCTGGTTGTCGTTGAAGTAGGCGGGGACGGTGATGACCGCCTTCTCCACCTTGTCGCCCAGGAAGGCCTCCGCGTCGCGCTTGACCTTCTGCAGGAGGAAGGCGGAGAGCTGCTGCGGCGTGTACTCCTTGCCGCCGGCCTTGTAGAGATGGTCGGTGCCCATCTTCCGCTTGAACGCCATGAAGGTGGCTTCCGGGTTGGCGACGGCCTGGCGGCGGGCGGGCTCGCCCACCAGCAGCTGGCCGTCCTTGGCGAACGCGCAGTAGGACGGGAACGCCTTGCCGCCCACGCTCGTGCCCTCGGCCGACGGGATGATGGTGGGCTTGCCGCCCTCCATCACCGACGCCGCCGTGTTCGAAGTGCCCAGGTCGATTCCGATGATCTTGCTCATAAATGCCTCCTAAATCAGATTACGCCGTCTTCTTCTGCAGGCGCACCTTGGCGGTGCGCAGAACCTTGTCGCCCAGCAGGAAACCCGCCTGCAGGACCTCCGCCACGCTGTCCTCGTCGAAACCCGGCTTGTCCACCACGCCCAGCGCCTCGTGATAATGCGGGTCGAACGGCTTGCCCACCGGCTCGAGCACGGTCACGCCCTCTTCCCTGAATATCTTCTCGAACTCGCGGAAAATCGCGTCCATGCCCTTGGCCAGCGGCGAATCCGCGTGCCCGGCCCGGACCTCCTGGTGCGCGTGCCTCAACACGTCATGCAGCGGCAACAGCTTCGCCAGCACCTCGGCGCGCCCGAGCCGGACGAAATCGGGCTTCTCGCGGTCCACGCGCTTGCGGTAGTTCTCGAACTCCGCCTTCAGGCGCAGCAGCTGGTCCTTCCAGTCCGGCTCGGCCGGGGCCGCGGGAGCGGGCGCTTCCACTTCGCCGGTCTTCACCTCGTCGGTCACTTGCCGTCCTCCTCGTCCCATTCCTGCAGGCGGCTCTCCACGAGTTTGCCCACGAAGTCCACCAAACCCATCATGCGCGAATACTCCATGCGTTTGGAGCCGAGGATGCCCAGCACGCCCACGACGCGGTCGTTGTGGCGGTAGACATGGGTCACCAAAGACGAGCTCTTGAGCTCGGGCAGGCCGGCCTCCTCGCCGATGCGCACGCGCACGCGCGCCGGGAGGTTCTCCTTGCCGGCCTCGGCGATCTCGCGCTCGAGCACTTCGGCCAGCCGGTCCTTCTGCCCGATGACGCGCATGAGCGACTGCACGGCGGCCAGGTCGCCGAACTGGTCGGCCTGCGACAGGATGTTGTCGGCGCCCTCGATGTAGAGCGCGTCGGGCGACGCCATGCCCACCTCGCGCATGAGCTCGGCGGCCATGTCGGCCATGCCGGAGAACTCCCGCTCGAGCTGGCCGAGCTTGGCGGCGACCGCGGCCTTGGCCTTGTCCACCGCGACGCCGCGCAGCTCGGCGTTCAAGAAGTTGTTGAGCACCTGCAGCTGGCGCTGCGTGGGCGCGAAGCCCAGGGCGATGGGCCAGTGGCGCACCATGCCCGCGTCGGTGACCATGACGCCGAGCACGTTGTGGCCGCCCAGCGGGATGAGCTCCAGGCGCCGCAAGGTCTGCTTCTTGACCTGGGGCGAGAGCACGATGCCCGCGCTGTGCGATATCTGAGACAGGAGCCGCGAAGTCTCCACCATCAAGGTGTCGAGCTCCTCGATGCGGCGGTTGTAGCCTTCCTCGATGCGCTCCTTCTCGCCGGCCGCCAGGCGCTGCACGTCGGAGAGGTAGTCCACGAAGAAGCGGTAGCCCTTGTCCGTCGGCTCGCGGCCCGCCGAGGTGTGCGGCTGGGCCAGGAACCCCTCATCCTCCAGGTCCTGGAGGATGTTGCGGATGGTGGCGCTGGAGAGGTCCAACCCCGCCTCCTCCGCGATGAGCCCGGACGAGACCGGCTTGGAGGTCTTGATGTAATAGTGGACGATCCACTGGAGGAGGTGGCGCTTGCGCTGCTCGACGACCTCGGGCTTGAGTTGTCTCATGGATGGGGTCCGCTAGAAATTAGCAGTCATTCGACCTGACTGCTAAATAATAGCAGGGTCCACCCAAAACTGTCAATACCCCCGCCCGAGTGCTTATTATCAGCGCCGCCGCCCGCAGCCGCCGTCGAGCGCGCGGCCGCCCGCCAGGCGATCAGTATTATCCAGCCCCCGTCCGCTCGACATCACCCGCACGCCCCCCACCCCCTTTGTGATTTCAGCTGTACAGTTCAGAATCGCGCTCGATAACACGGCCGTGATGTCTAGACCAACATACTCACAAGTTAGCGCGCCTCATGACCAGGCGCCCCTGGCGGGTGCTAGTATAGTGTGTTACACTATACTTACTGAATGGCCAAGTTTAAATTCGTCGAATGGTTGCTCCTCTGGCTCCAAGAGAATTCGCATTTCGAATTCGACTGGGACGAAGGCAACCGGACGAAGAGTGCCACAAAGCACTCCGTAAAGACGTACGAGGCAGAGGAAGTCTTTACAACGGGTCAGGCAGCACCCTTGGGCGTCCAAATCAGTCCCATTGTTCATGAGGAACGACTGGGGATAGTCGGAACGACCGCAACGGGGCGCATCCTGCATGTCGTTTTCACCCTCAGAGACGGGAAGATCAGACCCATCAGTGCTCGGCCAGCACACAAGAAGGAGAGAGAACTCTATGAAGCCTACCTACGCGAAATCTGATAAGGCCTACGCGGGCACTTCCGGATTTGAGCGGAAGAAGATTCTTGCCGCCTCCAAGCGGCTAAAGAAGAGCCGAAAGCTGCCCACCAGCATCGCGCTTGAGGAGGGCACCATCAACGAGTTAAAGGCACTCGCTGAGTGGCGCGGCGTGCCATATCAGGTCCTCATGAGGATGTTCATCCTTGATGGTCTTCACAAGTCGCAAGCGGAAGCGCGCTAACATTGGATGGAGCGGCCGGCTCGGACCACCATGATCGTCACCGCCACCGAGATACGGTTCAAGTCGCCGTGGGCGTACCTGGTCTTCCTGGCGCACACGATGGCGGTCAAGCGACAGATGGCGGCGGCGCCGGGGCTGCTGCGTTTCGAGCTGCGGTGGAACCGGACTTTGACCGCGTGGGGGAGCGAGGCGCACATGCGCGCGTTCCGCAACGGCGGGGCGCACCTCGAGGCGATGAAGGCGACCGGACGCATCGGCGCGGCCAAAAGCGCCACCTGGGAGGCCGACGCGTTCCCGACCTGGGCCGAGGCGGTCCGGCGGCTCGACGCGGTCGCCTTCCGCCCCTGAGCGCCTCCCGCGTATGATACTTTAGGACCCGGAGGGCGCAGGCCGCCCCGCCGACGCAGCAGAACCGTTGCAAGGAGACCCGACATGTTCGTCACCCCGAGACCCCTGCCTCGCGCGCACGCCGCCGGCTTGCTGCTCGCGTTGACCGCCGTGTTGTTCGGTTTCGCGCTCGGAGGCGCCTTCGGCGCCGCCGAAGCGCCCATCAAGAAGCGCCTCGCCGACTCCGGCGACGCCGTCGTGGCGACCGTCTACAACGGCGACGCCGTGGCCAAAGACGCGGTCGTCAAGAAGTCCTGGGAGTACCTCCAGCGCGCCCACCTGCACGGCGGCGCCATCGGCACCGCGGCGGCCGTCGCCATCCTGGCGCTGCTCCTGCTGTGCCCGCCGCGCCCGGTGGAGAAGGCCAGCGCCGTGGCTTTCGGCGCGGGCGCCCTGCTCTACTCGCTCTTCTGGCTCCTGGCCGGGTTCAAGGCGCCGGGCATGGGCAGCACGGGGGCCGCCAAGGAGGCGCTGTCGTTCATCGCCATCCCGGGCGCGGGCCTGTGTTTGTTGGGCCTGCTGGGGACCATCGTCTCCGTGGCCAAGGCCGCGTTCACCGCCCCGCCCGAAGCCTAGGCGTCACCCGCAGAAAAGAAGCGGCCCGGCTCTTTCGAGCCGGGCCGCGTTTTTCGGGGACGGCCGGGGCCTACTTCTTGCCCGCGGGCACGGCGCCCAAGGCGGCGAGTTTGCCGCCGTAGATGACCTCGTCGATGATGCCGTAGGTCTTGGCTTCCTCGGCGGACATGTAGTTGTTGCGCTCCATGTCGCGGTTGATCTTCTCGAAGGGCTGGCCGGTGTGTTTGGCCATGATCTCCTCGAGCGTCTTGCGGGTGTGGGCCATCTCCTTGGCCTCGACGAGGATGTCGGTGGCCTGACCGGAGATGCCGCCGACCAGCGGCTGGTGGATCATGATGCGCGACTGGGGCAGCGCGAAGCGTTTGCCCTTGGAGCCGGCCGCGAGGATGACCGCGCCGAAGCTCATCGCCATGCCCATGCAGATGGTGGTGATGGGCGACTTGATGAACTGCATCGTGTCGTACACCGCCAGGCCGGCCGTGACCATGCCGCCGGGGCTGTTGATGTAGAGGTTGATGTCCTTGGTGTTGTCGTCGCTGTCGAGATAGAGGAGCTGGGCGATGAGGGTGTTCGCCGAATCCGTCGTGAACTCGCCTTCGTAACCGCCGACGAAGATGATGCGGTCCTTCAGCAGCCGCGAGTAGATGTCGTAGCCGATGACGGAGCCCTGCGTGGCGCGCTCGATGACTTGGGGGATGAGGTTCATGCGCCGATTGTAGCGCATGGCCGAAGGCCCCCGCAAGGTGCTACCATGCCCGCGTGGAACTGCGCTACCGCTTCGTCCAGACGGGCCTGCCGCCCAAGGAGTTCACGGTCGCCCTCGACCCGCAGACCCTGGAGTGCGCCGCGCCCGCGGGCACGCCGCCGGAGTGGACCCGCCTGGAGAACCGGCAGTGCCAGGCCTGCCCCTTGAAGAAGGAGGCCTCCCCCCACTGCCCCGTGGCCGTGCGCATCGCGCCGCTCGTCGAGTCCTTCAAGGACAGCGTGTCCTACGACGAGGCCGACATCACCGTCGAGGCCCCGGGCCGCGTCTATACCAAACGCGCCCCCATGCAGATCGGCGTCAGCGGCCTCTTCGGCCTGGTCATGGCCACCAGCGGCTGCCCCATCCTGGACAAGCTGCGCCCCATGGTGTTCACCCACCTTCCCTTCCCCAGCCTGCAGGAGACGATGTACCGCTCCATGTCCATGTTCCTGCTCGGCCAGTTCTTCGTGGCCAAGAAGGGCGGCAAGCCCGATTGGACCTTGGAGGGCCTGGCGTCCATCTTCGCCTCCATCGGCAAGGTCAACGCGAGCATCGCCGAGCGCCTGCGCCCCCTGGTCGCGCGCGACGCGACCGTCAACGCGGTCATCAACCTCGACTGCTTCGCGACCTTCACCAAGAGCGCCATCGACAAGAGCTCCTTGGCCTGGCTCGAGCGCTTGTTCAAGCCCTACTGGGAAACCCCCGCCTGACGCCGCGGCCGTAGCGTTGCCTTGATGGAAGACGGCAACGGAGCCGCCCCATGCGGCGCATCCTACTCGTCCTCACGGCCCTGCTCCTCGGCGCGCGCGCCGGGGCCTTCTCCCTGCCCGAGCGCCGCCGCGACCAGTTCCTGGGCGACCCCGGCCGCGTCCTGACCCCCTACGCCTACCACCTGCCGGGCATCGGTTGGGGCTACGGCGTGTTGGGCGCGCTGACGAACGTGGGCGGCGGACACGCCGACTTCGCCGGGACCTTCTTCTTCGGCGACGCGGACGGCCAGGCCGCTTCCGTGGACCAGGTCCACCTCGTGCCGCGGCGCCTCGTGCTCGACGCGGGGTTCGCCCACCTCAGCCGCGCCTCCTTCCAGAGCTACTCCTTCCGCGGCATGGACGCCGGCCAGGACGAGTATTCGCTCGCCGAGTTCGGGGGCATGTGGTTCGCCGGCTCGCGCCTCACCGCCACCGCCGACGAGCGCCGCTTCGAGGCCTTCGCCGGCTACTACATGGGACGCGCCGAGCTCAAAGCCCTGCGCGAGCGCGACGGGACCGTCATCACCCCCGCCACCGCGTCGCGCTCCTACGAGCTGGCCACCGTCATCCTCGGCCTGCGCGGCGACCTCACCGACGACGCCATGGACCCGCGCCGCGGCGCGCGCCTGGAGCCCAGCCTGTGGCGCTCCAACCGCCGCGGCAACGGGCCGGAGTACTACCACCTGGACTGGGCGCTGACGGCCTACGCGCCCGTGGGGCGGCGCAGCACCTGGGCGTTCCACCTGATGCGCTCGGACGCGTTCGTCCTGGCCAAAGGCGAGACCGACCCGGCCGCGCTCGCGCGCGACGCCGGCGTGGACTGCGCGGCCGTGCCCGACCCCGCGCGCCGGGACCAGTGCCGCCGCTACCTGGACACCCTCGCGGCCCAGAACGCGTACGGCACCGCCACCATGCTCGGCGGGTTCAACCGCCTGCGCGCCTACCCCGAGGGGCGCTTCCGCGGCGCCCACGCCGAGCTGGCCGGCACCGAGCTGCGCTGGAACCTCACCGACGAGGAGCGCCCCTTCGACGTCTACCTGGTCAAGGACATCCGCACCGCGGTCCAGGTCGCTTTCTTCTACGAAGCGGGCACCGTCGCCGACAGCCGCGGCCAACTGTGGCGCAAGGTGAGGCACGCGGCGGGGACGGGCGTGCGCATCGTCACCGCGTCGGGCCTGGTGTACCGCCTCGACCTCGGCAAAGGCGACGAGGGCTGGCAGCCGAGCGTCTTCTTCCAGTACCCGTGGGAGCTCTGATTTATTATCCTGGGGCCGTGGAGAACCCCGCGCTTCCCGGCTACCCCGGCGTCGGCGTCCGCAACTACTGGGACGACGACGCGGACCTGCGGGCCGCCGTCGAGGCGGCCGGGCTGCCTCCCGGGGCGCAAAGCCGGCTCTCGGGGTTCGGCGCGCTCGTGGGCGGACGTTTGGGCGAGCTCGTCGAGCGCGCGCACCTGCCGGGCAATCTGCCCAGGCTCGTGGACGGCGCCGTCGGCGGCCAGCGCGCCGCCGTCGTCGCCTACTGTCCCGAGCAGATCGAGGCGAGACGCCTGCTGGCCGCCGCGGCCTTCGGCCAAAGAGAGCTCGGCCTCGTCGAGCGCATGGCCCTGGCCGTGCTCGCCAACTCCGCGGGCGAGGGCGGCATCGGCTGCCCTTTCGCCATGACGGACGGCCTGGAGCGCCTGCTGGCCGCGCGCGGCACCGCGGAGCAGAAGGCCGCGCTGTTGGCCAAGGTCCGCTCCGACGACCCGGACTGGGCCCTGTGCGGCGGCCAGTTCGTCACCGAGCGCCAAGGCGGCTCCAACGTCTCGGCCAACGAGACCGTCGCCCGGCCGCTGCCCGACGGCGCGTGGTCGCTCACCGGCCTCAAGTGGTTCTGCTCCAACCCGGGCGAGTTGTGGGTGACCACGGCCAAGCCCGAGGGCTCGGACACGGTGGCGCTGTTCCTCGTGCGCCGCCGCAGGGATGACGGGACCCTCAACGGCCACAAGCTCCTGCGCCTCAAGCAGATCGGCGGCACGCGCGGCAAGGCCACCGCGGAAGTGGAGTACCAGGGCGCGCGCGCCGAAATGATCGGCAAGCCGCGCGAGGGCCTGGCCATCCTGGTCTCGGAGGTGCTGTCGGTCTCGCGCCGCCACGTCGCGGCCGCCGCGCTCGGCTTCATGGGCCGCGCGCTGGCCGAGGCCGAGGCCTTCGCGTCCTGGCGCGTCGCCTACGGGAGGAAGGTCGGCGAGTTCCCCGCGGCCAAGGCCAGACTCGAGCGCATGCGCCGCGAGCGCCGGGCCGCGCTCGGCGCGTTTTTCCTGGGCATGAAGGCCGCCGCCGAGGACGCGCCCGACGCCGAGGTCCTCGTGCCCATGCTCAAGGTCGAGGTCTCGTCCCTGTCGTCGCGTTTCGTGCGCGACGCCCAGCTGCTCGTGGGCGGCCACGGCATCCTCGACGACTTCTCCCCTCTCAACCGCCTCGCCGACGACGCGGTCGTCAACGAGATATGGGAAGGCACCCATCCCATCCTCGCCGGCCACGCCGCCAAGGCCCTGCGCCGGCCGCGCGTATTGGCCGCCTTCCTGGCCCACCTGCGCCCCGACGACGCGGCGCGCCTGAAGGCCCGCGTCGAGGCCAGCCGCGCCTGGGACGAGGACGAGAAAAACGCCGGCGACGAGGCCCTGGTGTCCGAAGCCTACGCCGCGCTCACGGCCACAACGCGGCCCTGACGGCCGCGGCGTCGCCGGCGCAGCCCGCGTCGCCGTCGATGACGGACTCGCAGCCCAAGCGCAGGAACTCGCGGACTTGGGCGTTGAGGTCGGCCTGGCTCAGCCCCGAGGTGAAGTCCACGCGGCCCAACGCCGCGCAGCCGAGGAAGTCGTAGCTGTCCTTGCAGAAGAGGACGTCGCCCCGGCCTCGGCCCACGGGGCCGGCCGAGCTCACGCCGGTGACCCGAAGGCGTCCGTCGCGGTAGGCGACGGAGACCGTGGCCTGCCCGTTGCCCAGGCCCTGCGTCTTGATGACGAGGGCCGAGCCGGCCGCGTCGTTGGCCTCGATGGCGTCGAAGGTGGTCGATCCGGGGGAGACCGACGCCAACGCCTCGTTGCGCGCCAACTCGGCGACGCCGGCGCCGTCCACGGCCGCCACCGCGATGACGGCGCGGTCGGTGCCGACGCGTTCGTAGGCGGCGCCGAGCAGCGGACGAGAGCGTCTGGCCGCGGCGGAGAACTCCACGGCGTTGTAGGGGGCGTTGACGCCGTCGACGACCTTCCAGCGCGTGTAGGGCCGGTAGTCCGCGGGCGAGAACCCCTGAAGGTACGACCGGATGGCCGGTTGGAAGGGCTCGAAGGCGGCGGGCACGTGCACGTCGCCGCCCGTGGCGAGCGTCAGCGTCGCGGCGCTGGCGCCTCCGGCGGCCGCGAGCATCGCGGCGAGGGTCAAGGCGGCGAGCGTCTGGGGCTTCGTCACGGTCGTCATGTCTCGGGGGTCTCCTGACGCGCGGCGGCGTCGCGGAGAGTCTATCCGCCGAAGGGCCCACCCGTCAGAGGCCGAAGGCCCGGATGGCGTTGGGCAGAACGCTCCAGAAGCGCGCGTGCCCGGGAACGCCGTTTCCGTGAAGCCGGCTTTCATCCGCGCGGCGGCGCGGACGGGTCAGGTCTCGATGACGGGGCCCAGCAACAGGAGTTCGCGGGCAAGCGCGCGCCAACGCGCCTGCACGGCGGGGTCGGCGGGACGCAGCGGCACGGTGCGCGAGCGGGTCTCGTCCACCTCGGCCTGGCCCGCGGCGCCGCCGGTCGCGTTCTTGAGGACGATCTCCTGGCGCGCGGCCGAGTGCAAGGTGCCTTCCAGGCCCAGCACGAAGCGCCAGATCTCCACGCGGCGCTCGCCGCCGGGACCGACCGACCAATCCTCGCTGGACGCCACCATGTGCGAGAAAGAGCGGGTGTACACCGCGCGCTGCACCGGGCCGCTCTGCCCTTCCGGCACGCGGACCACGAAGACCAGGCGGTTGCGCGCCGCCCCGGATGCGTCGGGCTCGGCGACGCGTTCGAAGCCCAACGCGTCTTCGCCTTCACCCGTCACCATGGGCTGGCCTTTCTCGGCCAGCCGTTTCCACAGCCGGAACACCGGTCGCGCCTCCACCGGAGCCGCCCGGTAACGCTCGTGGTAGGCCTGCACCGAGCGGTTCATGCCATGCCAAGCGTCGCGGTCCACGGGCACGCCCTCGGCGGAAGCGGAGGACGCGGCGGCGAGCAGGGCCAGGAGGAGGGGTCGCATCCTCCATAGGTTAACCCCGGCCCGGCGGAGGCACGAGGGTCCGCCGTACCTCGCGCCGGTGGGCCCAAAGGCCCAGACCTATCCTATAATCCCCCCGTGAGCTTCGACCCGAAGGCCTTCACCCGCGAAAGCGCCGCGACCTGGACCGACGCCGCCGAGCGCTACGACAAGCTGAGCTCGCGTCTCTTCGGCCCGACCGCGGAGGCGTTCGTGGAGTTCGCTGGCCTGCGCAAGGGCTGGCGCGCGCTCGAGCTGGCCTGCGGGCCGGGGCTGGCCTCGCGCGCGGCCGCCAAGCTCCTGGGAGAGAAAGGCTCCTTGCTCGCCACGGACCTGGCGCCCGGCATGATCGAGCGCGCCCGGACCACCCCTCCCGTCAAACGCGGCGCGCCCATCGAATGGAAGGTCATGGACGCGCAGGCGCTCGACTTGCCCGACGCGTCCTTCGACGCGTGTTTCTCCCAGCTCGGCCTCATGCTCTTCGCCGAGCCCGCCAAGGCGCTGGCCGAGATGGCCCGCGTGACCGAGCCCGGCGGGCCCGTGTCCTGCCTCGTGCAGGGCCGCGCCGACCGCATGGAGCTGACCGCGCTCATCATGATGACCATGGTGCAGAAGGCTCCCGAGCTCAAGGCCCCGCCCGGCGCGCCGACCTTGTTCTCCTTCGGCCAGGAAGGCGTCATCGAGACCGCCTTCGCCAAGGCCGGCCTCACCGAGATCCTCACGCGCCGCCTGTCCGGGACCTTCCGCTTCGCCTCCGCCGAGGAGTACTGGGAGGTCATGACCGAAGGCGCGGGCAAGACCGGCCAGATGCTGCGCTCGCTCTCGCACGAGAAGCAGTTCTTCATCAAGAAGGAGGTCATCCGCAAGGCCAACCGTTTCCGCGAGGGCGGCGGCTTGGCCATCCCTTACGAGTTCGTGATGGCCCGCGGCGCGGCCCCGGCGAGGAAGAAGTGAGCCGCTCGCGCTACGAGGCCAACATCCTCGCCCAGCCCGCGGCCGTCGCCGCCGCGTTGTCCGCGCCCGCGCCCGCCTGGCTGCGCCGCCCCAAGGCCCGCAAGATCTTCCTCGTCGGCGTGGGCACCAACGACAACGCCGCGCACATGGCCGCCTGGTTGTGGAGCTCGGCCGGGCTCGACGCGCGCGCCGTGCACGGCCACGACTTCGTCTCGCGTCCCTACCGCCTGGGCCGCGGCGACCTGGGCGTGTTCCTCTCGCACGGCGGCGGGCGCTCCTACACCGTGCTGGCCGAGGCCATGGCGCGCAAGGCCGGCGCCGACACCGTCGTGGTCACCGCCGACGGCAGCCCCTGGCCGGGCGCGCCGCGGCGTTTGGAGACGGGCCCGCGCGAGGACACGCGCGCCTACACGCACTCTTATACGACCACGATGGCCTGGCTGATGCGCTGGGCCCAGACGCCGTCTTTGCTCGCGCCGTTCGAACGCGTGAAGGCGAGCCTGCGTTGGGGCCCGGCCTTCCCCGCCGTGGACGAACGCACCGACCTGGTGCTGCTGGGCGACGGCCTGCGCGAGTGGGTCGCACGCGAGGCGGCGCTCAAGGTCCTGGAGACGAGTTACCTGCCCGTGCGGGCATACGGGTTGGAGGAATTCCTGCACGGCCCGCATGTCTCGGTGGGACGACGCACCGTGGTCGTCGGCTTCTCGGACGGCGCGCCGCGCTGGCGCGCGGCGCGGGCTTGGCTGCGCGGCGTGGGCGTGCCCTTCACCGAGGTCCGCACCGGCGACTGGCTGGCCCAGGTGCTCTGGAGCCAGCGCCTCGCCCTCTCCTGCTGCAAACGCCTGCGCCAGGACCCCGACCGGCTGCGCGGCGGCTCCCCGCGTCACGCCCGCGCCCTCACCGCCCTCAAGTCCGCGCCGTTCTAGCGGCCCTCGTCAGTCGTTGCTCGACGAGAGCATGTTGAAGAACACGAGCGCCAGCAGCAGGCGCGGGTGATAGATGGCCATGTAGACGAACCCCGCGCCGACCGCGGCGGCCGTGATGCCGATGGCGACCGACGGTCCGACCGCCGCCAGCGGTATGCCCATGCCGCCGGAGATGGCCAAGGTCAGCGCCAGCCCGCCCAACGCCACCAAGCCGGCCACCGACGCCATCATCGTGATGAACGCCGCCCCGGCCGCGCCGAGACCGGCGCCGTGCGCCAACGCGCCCGGCCCCGTGTTGCCGAGCTCGTCGAGCAGGTCGGCGTCGCGCAGGCGCTGCGTGAGGTAGAGGGCCCCCATCAGCGCCGCGCTGAGCGCGCCGACGGCCGCGATGCCCGCCGAGACGGGGAACGCGGGGAACGCCGCGGCCGCGAGCATCCACGCTCCGACGAAAGCCCCGACCGCCGCCGCCGTCGCGACGAGGAAGGTGGCGATGGCGCTCGCCGTCATGCCCAGCGAATAAGGCGACGAACGCGCCCAGAGCCCCAAGGTCGCGACCCCGGTCGCGCCGAGCAGCGCCATGCCGACCGTGGACGGAAGCAGGAGCGCGCCGATGAGCCCGGCGCCGATGAGCGCCATGGCCGAGACGACCAGCGCCGAGGTCCAGGCATAACGCGCGGCGCGGTGCGCCCCGCCCTTGAAGCCGTTGAAGTCGTCCTCATTGCCGAGCATCTCGCTGATGGGACGCGGCGAGAAGGCCGCGACGCCGAGGACCACGGAGCCGAGCGCGGCCGCGGCCGCCGCGGCGGCCGCCAACCCCGCCGCCGACGCGCCCGGGACGGCGAACGCGCCGACCGTCGCCGCGAGCTGGGCCGCGAGCGCCGGAGCCAGCGCGAGACCGCCCATGATGGCGAGCGCGAACAAACCGGCGATGGCGGCCGCCATGACGAGATATGACGGCACGAAGCCGAGCGTGCTCTTGATCATCTCGACGGCGGTGTTCGCGTTGAAGGAGAGCCAGATGGCCGTCACGCCGGCCGCGACCGTCGCCAGCACGGCCACGCCGGCGGCCGGCGCGCCCACGAAGAACAACGCGGCGCCGGCGACGGCTCCGTAGGCGAGCCCGACCCAGGCCACGCCTTTGACGCCGATCCAACCGAGCGAGAGCCCGGCGAGGAAGCCGGCGCGCGAGGGAGCGTCGTTTCGCGAGGGAGACAACGCGTCGGAGATGGACTCACCGCGATGGGACTTCAGGTTCGCGGCGACGATGAGCGCCGCGCCGAGCGCGGCAGCGGCCAGGCCCGCACCGGCCATCGCCGGGGCCAACGGCACCTGCGCCGCGAGCAGCACGAGCCCCGCCAGTCCGCCGATGGCGGCCAGGCTCGCCGCGGCGCCGCCGATGAAGCCCGCGAAGGCGGCGAACGCGCCGGCCACGGCGCGCGCGACGCGGGACACGGGGCCGTCGGAGACGGGACCGCGCGAGCCCTCGCCGGGGTCCATGGCGCTGAGCGGGCGCGACACGGCCTGCCGAGCGGTCGTCTCGCGGGCGCCCGTCCACCGGGAGAGTCCGGAGCGGCGCGAGCCGAGCGGCGCGGCGGCGACGGCGACGCCGTCAATCTCGTTCAACGAGCCCA
Source organism: Elusimicrobiota bacterium (assembly GCA_033875325.1). Taxonomy (GTDB): domain Bacteria; phylum Elusimicrobiota; class Elusimicrobia; order UBA1565; family UBA9628; genus GWA2-66-18. The sequence goes on from JANRKA010000099.1 coordinate 22,221, forward strand.
ACGCGTCGCGGTGGCGCTCCATGGAAGCCTGCAGAGCCCGGCTCTGCTCGGCGTTGAGCTGGGCGCGGGCCTGCGCCGCGGCCGCGGAGAGCTCCTTGATGGTCACGCCGGGGTACGCCGAGAGGACCTGCTCGAGCTCCGTGAGCTTGCGCGCGGCCGTCACCGG
>JANRKA010000100.1:0-25573 GCA_033875325.1 Elusimicrobiota bacterium
CGCGCGGCGCCTGCGCGCCGCCGCCGGCCGCGCGGCCTCGGTCCTGGCCGTCGCCGCCGTGGTGGCGGGCGGTTGGACCTGGGGGCGAGGGTGGCGCTGGGCCGACGAAGCCGTGTCGCCCATCGCGGTGGAGAACCCCTCGGCCCTGGCCTTCGACGGCAAGCAGCTCTTCGTCGCGGACTGGAGCGGCGTCGTCACCGCTTTCGACCCCGCCGAGCCTCGCCGTCCCGTCGCCTCCTTCCCCGCGCCCGCCGGCGGTCCGTATCGCCCGACCGCCGCGGCCTTCGGCGGCGGCGTGATGTGGACGCTCGACGCCGCGCAGGCGCGCATCCTGCGGCACCCGGCGGGCCGCCCGGACCGCGTGCTCTCCGCCCGCCCGAGCCCGGGCCCGGCGCCGACCGCGCTGGCCTACGACGGCGCCGCGTTGTGGTCCTACGACGCGGCGAACCGTTCCTTCTATGAGCACGGCGGCGACGAAGGGGTCACGCGCGCCTACGCGCTCGCGGGCGACGCCGTGCCCAACGCGATGGCGTGGCGCGGCGGCCGCCTGTGGGTCCACGACAGCAAGTCCGGCCGCGTGCTCGTGCTCGAGCGCCGCGAGGGCCGCCTGGTCGCGGTCGAGTCGTCGCCCGCTCCGGTGCGCGGGCTCGCGGGTTTCGCGTTCGGTCCGGGCGCGGGCCGCGCCGTCTCGGTTTTCCTGCTGACGGGCCCGTCGGCCCGCAGCGCTTCGTCGTCGTTGACGCGCACGCGTCTGAGTCGCCGTTTGCCGCTTACCGTTTTTTAACAATCCTTTAATCAGCTTGATACTTTCACCGGTTAGACTGTGTACGACGACGCGCCAATGAACCACGCAACTTCGACCCGACACCGGCGGCCCCGCCTCGCGCGTTCGTTCGCGCCGTTGGCTCTCCTGCTCGCCGCGGCCCTGCGGCCCGCGCCGGCCGCGGCGCAGTCCGTGCAGGTCTTCGTCAACACCGCGTGGGTCAACTCGACCGAGAGCGGGCTGTGCTCGGTCACCGTCGCGCCTCCTTATCAGTTCACCTGCCCGTTCGATTCCGCGGGCACGCCCTGCCCGCAGGCCGGCACCATCTCCAACGAGCCGCACATCCAGTTCGAGGAGGACGGCCCCAACCGCTGCAACATCTCCCCGCTCACCGCCAACGGCCCCATCACGGGCACCTTGGGCCGCAACTTCTGCAACCACCAGGTCTTCTTGTGCGCCCAGATCGGGGTGCAGAACAACAGCTCCGGCCAGGTCGCCATCGACGAGGTCAACTTCGAGCTGTTCAAGTACGCCGACGGCTCCAATCCCCTCGATCCCGCGTCCACGCCGCCCCTCAGGACCTTCTTCATCGACGCGCCCGGCTCCGCGGCCGGCGTCAGCGCGACGCTGCCGACGACCACGGACGGCTACTGCGTGCTCTGGGACGGCGCCATCAACATCCAAGGCGAGCTGGGCAAATCCAACGGCCAATACGGCTTCCGCGTCACGGTCAAGACCAACCAGCAGGGACAGAGCGGCAACATCGTCATCACCCAGACCCGCGCCTACCCCTCCGGCGCCACGCGCGACTCGTTGGGCAACGTGGTCTCCCAGAAGCCCATCACGGTGGACGTCACCAACGTGCACGTCGTGCGCTCCTCGCCCACCATCGTCGGCGCCATCACCGGCGTCGCCGCCCAGCCTTACAACCTGACCTACCGGCTCGCCAAGGACGCGACGATGTTCATCACCGTCAACAGCGCCCTGCCGCCGTATCCGGAGCTGCGCAGCATCCTGCCCGGCCTGCCGCGCGTCGGCGAAGGCATCCCCAACGGCACCCTGCTCAACGGCGACTCCTGGGACGGCCGCGACGAGAACGGCAACATCCTGCCGCCCGGCGTGTACCTCGCCGATTTCCAGGCCATCTCGCTGGACCAGTACTCCCGCTACGCCCCGGGCTCGGGCGTGTACGGCGACCTCTCTTTCGCGACCACGCGGCAGATCGCCATCGACCCGCTCCAGATCACCGACATCCGCGTGCAGCCCCTGCTGGGCGGCTCGACCAACCTGGCCGTGCTCTCCTACATGCTCACCGAGTCGGCGACGGTGTACGTGGACATCTACCCGCCGGGCACCCAGTTCTGTCAGGGGCTCAACAGCGTCAACGACGTCGCGCTCGACCAGGCGCCGCCCCTGCCGCCCAAGAACTTCGACCCGCGCATCGGCACCTGCGCGGGCGGCACCTCCGCGCCTCTGCTGCGGCGCATCGTCGAGCAGAAGGCGCTGCGCTCTTCCGTGATCACCTTCTGGGACGGCCGCGAGACCAACGGCAACTTCGTGTCGGACGGCGACTACGTCTTCATCATCTACGCGGCGCTGCCCTCGCAGCGGGGCTACCCGCTCAACGGCAACGCGGCCGACCTGCGCGTCTGGACCTCCCAGGCCCGCATCGGCTTCATCTCGGTGCTGCGCGGCCTGGTCGGCATCACCCAGGTCTCGCCCAACTCCAGCGTGGTGGGCTCCAGTCCCGCCGTGGCCGGGCTCAACCCCTTCACCTTCCGCTACTCGCTGTCGCGCGACGCCATCGTCAACATGAGGATCTTCAACGAGACGGGGACGACCCTCATCAAGACGCTGGTCCAGAACGAGACGCGTCCCGGCAACTTCAGCAACGCCGAGACCTGGGTGGACGGCGCCAACGACGCGGGCCTGGTCGTGACCTCGGGCACCTACATGGTCCAGCTGACCGCCGCGGACCCGACCTTCCGCGACAAGGTCTCGACGACGACCGCCTTGTTCCCGGTGAACATGTTCCGCATCACCGACGTGTCCGTCGTCCCGCTGCTGTCCGGCGCGACGGAGAACGTCATCCTCAATTACCAGCTCTCCCAGCCCATGTTCGTGGCCTGGAACATCTATCCGCCGGGCTCCGTGGTCCAGTCGTCCACCGCGACCTGGCCGCCGTGTCCCGGGCAGAGCCCGCCCGCCGGCTGCACGAGCAGCTCGGTCGTCACGCCCGCCGGCGCGCCCGTCTCCCCCGTGGTCAGCTTCCACGGGCTGCGCCCCGGCCGCCTGAAGATCACCGAGTTCTGGGACGGCCGCGACGTCAACGGCCTGTTCGTCCCGGACGGCAACTACGTCTTCACCCTCACGGCCGAGTCCACGACCACGCCGCGCTACTTCGCCACCGACCGCGTCTCCGGCGTCATCACGGTCGCCCGCGGCTCCATCATCTTCACCACCTTCAACGTGAACCCGGACGTCCCGGCCCTCATCAACTCGAGCAACACGATCACTTTGCATCCCTTCACCATCAACTACGCGCTCACGCGGCAGTCGTCGGTGACCGTGCAGATCCTCAACACCAACATCCCGCCCGCCGTGGTGCGCACCATCGTCTCCGGCGCGGTGCGCCAAGGCGGGCTGCTCAACACGGACGTCTGGGACGGCCGCGACGACCGCGGCAACTTCCCGCCCGCGGGCTTCTACCTGGTCCGCGCCATCGCCCAGGACGTGGCGTCGGTGCTCTCCTCCGGCTCGACGGCCCAGTTGACCATCTCCTACGACCCCATCCGCATCTACGACCTGGCCATCTCGCCGTTGCGCGCGGACACGGGCGGGGCGCTGCTCTCCTATCAGGTGTCCGAGCCGATGAAGGTCGCCATCAAGATCTACGCGCCCGGCACCTCCTTCGACGCGGCCGGCAACCCCAACCCGCCCGAGTCGGTCTCGCTCATCCGGCGCATCGTGGGCATCCGGCCCGCGCGCACGGAGATCCAGGACATCTGGGACGGCCGCGACTTCAAGCTCGCTTTGGTCAAGGACGGCACCTATAAGTTCAAGATCGTCGGCTCGACCGACGCGGCCGCCATCGACGACATCACCGGCAACGTCATCAACCCCTCGGCCCTGTCGCTCGACCGGCTCATCGACGAGATCCCCGTCGTGCGCAACGCGTCGCTGAGCCCGCGCGAGGACTTCGAGAACAACAGCTTCGCCTATCCCAACCCCGTGACCGGCGCCAGCGCGACCTTCTCCATCCACGTGCCGTTCCGCGCGCGGGTCAGCCTGCGTCTCTTCACCATCTCCGGCGAGCTCGTGCTCGACAAGAGCTTCGGCGAGGTCCCGCCCAGCTTCCAGGGCGGCCCCATCAACTACGTGTGGTCGAAGGTCAACGCCAGCGGACGCAGCGTCGGCCGCGGCCTGTACTTCGCCGTCATCCGCGCGGACGAGACCGAGGGCGGCCGTTCCGTCCTCCAGACCGTCAAGAAGGTCCTGGTCCCGTGATGAGACTCCTCCTGCTCGTCGGCGTCCTGCTCGGCGCGGCTCGGCCGGCCGCGGCCATCGACTCGGCCGCCGGCACCGGCGGCGCCAACTTCCTCAAGCTCGGCCAAGGCTCGGCGCGCGCCATGGCGCTCGGCCGCTCCTACGTCGCGTTGGCCGAGGGCTCCGACTCGCTGACCTGGAACCCGGCCGGCCTGGCGGTCACCCAGCAGCGCGAGGTCTCCTACTCCTACCTGCGCTACGTCCAGGACGTGGACTCCCCGGTCTACCTCGGCTACGCCCACCCCATGGGCCGCACGACCTGGGGCGCGAACTTCGCCTACCTCAGCGTGGACGGTTTCGACGTCCGCGACGCGCAGGGCGTGCCGCTGCAAAGCGAGACGGTGAGCGTGCGCAACGGGTTCGGCACGGTCGCCTTGGCCCGCTCCTTCTGGTATGAGAAGCTCTTCCTCGGCGCCGGCCTGCGGGTCGTGCACGAGGACATCGCCGGCTCCTCCAAGGACTCGGTGGTCGGCGACGTCGGCGCGCTCATCAAGCCCAACTCGATGCTCTCCCTGGGCTTCGCGATGCAGAACTTCGGGACCAACTCCGCGAACGTGGCCCGCATCACCCGCGGCGGCGCCGCGCTGCGCCTGGGCGACTTCTTCACGACCGCGGTCGAGCTCAACAAGGCGTCCGACAGCGCCGCGCGCATCGGCATCGGCGGCGAGTTCCAGCTGCCCGAGGAGTACCTGGACATCGGCCAGCTCACGCTGCGCATCGGCTACCAGAACTCCGACAACCTCGGTCAGAATCTCGATGACACCGCGGAGGCGCTGCGTCTCGACCGCGCCAGCGGCATCTCCTTCGGCTTCGGCATGTACACTTCGCAGGCCTTCGGCTACGGCGTCTCCCTCGACTACGCCTTCATCCCGTACGGCGCCTTGGGCACCGTGGACCAGATCTCGCTGAAGCTCAAATTTTAACGGTATTTTAATGGCTATCGTCTTGACACGTCATGGCGCCGCTGTTACACTCGGAACGCATGTCGAAGGCATTTTTGCGACGGACGCTATTAGGAAAGAGCGGGCAGACCGTGGTGGAGTACCTGCTGACCACGGTGACGCTCGTGACCATCTTCGCGGCGATGTACGGCTTCCTCCAGGGCCAGCTGCGTCGTCTCTTCCTGATCGCCGGCGTGAAGATCCTGAAGGCATACTACTGACGTTCAAAACGAGACAGGGAGAACTACTTAACATGATGATGCTTCAGGTGGGGCAGTGGATGAGGAACCGGCTCGCGAGCCGGCGCGGTCAGAACACCGTGGAGTACCTGCTGATGCTCACGGTCGTCGTCGGCGTCGTCCTGGTCGCGGGCGTGGCGCTCAAGCGCTTCATGCCCACCTTGTTCAACAACATCCAGCAGATGATCACGGGCGCCGCGAGCCAGATGGGCTCCGGCGGCAACTAGTCTCAGTCGTCGCCCCGCACCCGCCCTCCCGGAAACGGGGGGGCGGGGAAAGGGGCGGGGAGGACGGGTCGTGAAGGCGATGCGGCGCGGTCGGGCCGGGCAGGTGGTGGTGGAGATGCTCCTCATCCTGCCGGTGTTCCTGACGATGATCTTCACCATCATGGAGATCGGCTACGTCTCCTTCCAGCTCATCCTCCTGAATCACGCGACGTACGAAGTGGCTCGCATCGGCAGCATGACGTGGACGGCGCCGCCGGCGTATTCGCAGGGAAAGTTGAACGAGTTCATGCAGAGGATCCTTCCGGCGGCCCGCGTGACGGCCATACCGGAGAAGACGCTGATGGACCCGCAGGCGATGCAGGACAACTACGATCTGGTCGTGACGGGGTATCACTCGGTGAAGTTGATCTTTCCCATCAGCAGCATCATCCTGGCGAAGCCGAAGGGCTCGGGGATGCGGGAGCTGGTGGCGACGGTCCGGATGCCGATCGAGACGCCGCTGAAGAGATAAAGGGAACACGAAAATGGAAAAGAAAGGCGTGCTGGTGCCGATGCTCCTGGCGATGGGCGCCGCCGTGTTCTACCTCATGGTGCTCACGAGCAAGGAGCGGGCGTTGTCGAACGCGTATGAGACCGCGCAGGTGCTCGTCGCCCGCGTGGACCTCCCGGAGCGCACCGTCCTCAAGGAGGACATGGTCGAGGCCCAGCCCGTGCCCCGCAAGTTCATGCAGCAGGACGCCTTCGAGATCAAGACGCCCTCGGACATGAAGCTCATCAACAACCTGGTGACGCGCACCCGCGTCCCCAAGAGCAACCAGATCACCCAGTCGGCGCTCATCTCCCTGTCGCCCGAGTCGGGCCTCAGCGTGAAGATCCCGCCCGGCTACCGCGGCGCCATCCTGCCCATCGACAACGAGATGAAGGCGCTCATCAAGCCCGGCGACCGCGTGGACGTGCTGGTCACTTTCGACGCCCTCATGAACGACGGCCGCAAGGAGAAGGTCACCGCGACCATCCTGCAGAACGTGCTGGTCATCGCGGTCGGCACGAACTTGGGCCAGGGCATGAGCGCGAAGCAGTTCAAGGCCGCAGGCGCGCAGGAGGAGAAGTCGGCCGCCTTCTCGGAGAAGGCGACCATCGGCCTGGCGCTCAACCCCAACGAGGCGCAGTACCTGGCGCTCGCCATGAAGCAGGGCGAGCCGACGGTCATCATGCGTGGCCTCGGCGACATCGAGATGCACCCCATGGAGATGGCCAGCTTCAGGAAGCTTTTCAGGAACTGACGGAACTGCCGTACCCGGAATCGACAACATGAACAGGCAACAGTGGACGGCGGCGGCGTGTCTCGTGCTGGCCCTCGCGCAAGGCGCGGCGGCCCAGCCCGAGGACTCGCTCATCGCCGTGTCCGCGGACATCGTCGAGATCTCGGGCTCGGTGCAGAAGGACCTGGGTTTCGCTTGGACGCCGTTCCAGTCGGGCATCGTGTACGCGGAGAAGACGATCCCGGGGTTGTACAAGATGGGCGATTACGCGCGGCAGACGCAGCTCCAGACCTCTTTGAAGATGCTCGAGACCGAAGGCAAGGCGCAATTGTTGTCCAACCCGAAGGTGGTCGTGCAGGCCCAGTCGCAGGCCAACTTCGTGGTCGGCGGCGAGGTGCCCTTCCCTTCCGCCAACGGCAACGGCACGGTCACGGCCGACTTCAAGAAGTTCGGCGTCATCCTCAACATCGTGCCGGTCATCAACCCCAACAAGAAGGACACCATCCGCGCCGAGATGCAGCTCGAGGTCTCCAACGTGGACTTCTCCAAGGTCGTGCAGGTCGGCAACACCTCGGTGCCGTCCATCGTGACGCGCCAGGTCCAGACGGCCGTCGAGATCAAGAGCGGCGAGACGCTCGTCATCGGCGGCTTGAAGTCGAGCACCAAGAACGTGTCGAAGACCCGGGTGCCGTTCCTCGGGCACATCCCGATTTTGGGCCTCTTGTTCACGACGACCAGCGTGGTCGAGGAGCAGAAGTCGCTGTTCCTCTTCATCACGATGGAGATCGTGAAATAAGGCCCGAGGAGAAACAGTGCCGCCCGAGACGGCCGCCGCCGACAACCCCATCCCCACCTCCCTCAGGGAGCCTGGGCGGGTCATCGTGTTCACCGGCCCCAAGGAGGGGGTCGGCAAGACCACGGCCTGTCTCAACCTCGCGCTGGCCTGGGCCGGCTCCCAGAACCGCAAGGTCGTCATCGTGCACATGGACCCCTTGTGCCGCAACGACCTGAGCTTCGTGCTCGGCTTGAACCCGCCGACGCTCTCCAGCATGGTCCAGCTCGTCGGCGAGAACCCGACCGGCGGCCTCGGCCGGCTGCTCAAGGGCCGCATCCCCATCTCGCAGTGGGGCGTGGGCCTGCTCCCGCTGGCCACCACGCGCCAGGAGTTCCTCAAGCTCTCGCCCAACGTCGTGGTGAAGATCCTCGGCTCGCTGGCGGAGTCCTACGACCTGTTCCTGGACGTGGACCCGTTCTTCCCGATGCAGATCTTCTCCTTCGACCTGGCCGACCTCATCTTCTGGTCGTGCCTGCCGCAGCGCTCGCACTTCGAGGCGACCTACTCCCTTTTCAACGAGATCAAGGCGCTGCACTTCCCTCTCGAGAAGTTCGAGGTCATCGTCAACCAGGCCAATCTGCCCGGCGCGCTCGCGCCCAAGGAGGTGGACCGCTTCTTCAACGCGATGCAGAAGCGCGTGCTCGCCTACATGCCCTGGGAGGACCTCATCCCGGAGTACGCCAACACGCAGAAGATCCTCGTGGTCGAGCAGCTGCAGAGCGATTGGGTCAAGTCGCTGCGCATCCTGTTGGGCCGCACGATGGAGCTCAAGCCCTCGGTGAAGCACTGGGAGAACTACACCCAGGCCGAGGAGTTCTCGCAGTCGGCCGACATCCTCTGGAAGCCCTCCGGCGCCCCCGCGCCCGCGGCCGGCCACGAGGCCAAGGCGAGCGGCCCGGAGGCGAAGGGCGCCGTGGGCCCCGTGCCCGACTTCTGGGACGAGCTCAAGACCAAGATGCACAAGCAGGTCGTCACCGCCATGGAGACCGAGCGCATCCGCATCTCCGACGAGGCCAACCAGAACGAGGAGAACCGCGCCAAGGTCCAGAAGATCATCGAGAACCTGCTGCAGCGCGAGCAGAACCTGCCGCTCTCGCGCGGCCAGCGCGAGCAGTTCGTCGTGGAGCTCATCGACGAGATCCTCGGCCGCGGCCCCTTGGAGCAGCTGCTGCGCGACCCGGCCATCAACGAGATCATGGTCAACGCGTACGACAAGATCTACGTCGAGAAGAACGGCCAGCTCGTGCTGCTGCCCATGCGCTTCCGCAACGACGAGCAGGTCGTCCAGGTCATCAAGCGCATCGTGGCGCCCGTCGGCCGCCGCATCGACGAGTCCGTCCCGCTGGTGGACGCGCGCCTGAAGGACGGCTCGCGCGTCAACGCCATCATCGCCCCTCTCGCCATCTCCGGTCCCACGCTCACCATCCGCCGCTTCTCCGCCAAGCCGTTCACGCACGAGCAGCTCATCAAGTTCGGCTCCTGCCGCGCCGACCAGATCGAGTTCCTGCGCGCCTCGGTCATCACCAAGAAGAACATCCTCATCTCGGGCGGCACCGGCACCGGCAAGACGACCTTCCTCAACATGCTCTCGAACTTCATCCCCGGCGACGAGCGCATCATCACCGTCGAGGACACCGCCGAGCTCAAGCTGATGGCCGAGCACTGGATCCGGCTGGAGTCCCGCCCGCCGAACATCGAGGGCAAAGGCGAGATCACCATCCGCGACCTCATCAAGAACTGCCTGCGCATGCGCCCCGACCGCATCGTGGTCGGCGAGTGCCGCGGCGGCGAGTCCCTGGACATGCTCCAGGCCATGAACACCGGCCATGAAGGGTCGCTCGCGACCCTGCATGCGAACACGCCCACGGACGCCATCTCCCGCTTGTCGGCCATGTGCCTGATGTCCGGCACGGACCTCCCGATGAACGTGCTCATCGAGATGATCTCCTCCGCGGTCAACCTGTTCGTCCAGATCACCCGCTTCCCGGACGGCAAGCGCCGCGTCACCTGGATCACCGAGTGCATCGGCCGCGACGGCACGAAGATCCTCACGAAGAACATCTTCCGCTTCATCCAGACCCACGTGGACGAGAAGGGCAAGAGCTACGGCTACTTCACCGCCTGCGACTACGTCCCGCGCTTCTACAACGAGTTCAAGCTCAAGGGCCTCGAGATCCCGACCGAGTTCTTCATGAGCGAGCGCACCAAGAAGGCGAAAGGTCTGCCCAACGACATCGACGTCCTGCTCAAGCAGGGCGTGCCGGTGCCCGAGGACGCCGAATCCACCGCCGACGCGGGGCACCACTGATGCGCGCCCTGCTGCTCGCCGTGCTCCTCGCGCCCGCGGCCCCGGCGGCCGCCCAGCAGATATTCTCGAAGCAGGACATCGAGTTCCTGGTCGGCAAGCAGAACGGGGCGGAGACCAAGACGCAGGTCTTCTACCACTACTTCAAGAAGGACCGCGACCCGGGCCTGCAGGTCCCCAAATGGGTGGATCAGACGCTCGACCCGATGCTCAAGCGGCCGGTCTGGCAGGACCCCGACGAGGGCATCCTCAACGAGGCGCAGCTGTGGCAGGCGCCCGTCTCGGTCCTCTACGAGTTCTTCGAGCTGACCCGCAAGACCTTCCCGCCCTCGGACGGCGGCCAGTTCGTCCAGCCCGGCAACCTCATCCGCGACTACGAGGACAACCGCATCCGCTTCCAGATGTCGCTGGACCGCATCGTGCGCGCGCGGCTCGGCAACTCCCTGGGCGGCCGCGGCCGCGCGGTGATGGCGCACTTCGACCTCATCGCCAAGCAGATGGACGCCGTCATGGACGGCCTCGTCAACGGCGACGTGCAGCGCTACCGCACGGCGACGATGGCCATCGGCGCGTTGTCCAACGCGGCCTACGACGTGCTCCAGTCCGACCCGCGCGGCTGGTCCGCCGGCGAGGCGGACACGCGCGGCTCCAAGGCCGCCTCTCTCCTGTTCAAGATGATCGGCCTGGCGCTCGTCATCGGCATGGGCTGGACCGTCGGGACGATGAACGAGCAGAAGATCTCCGAGGGCGTGGACAAGTACAAGAACAAGGCCAAGGAGTGGGCCTACGAGTACGAGCGCCAGTTCATCGTCATCAAGATCAACTACCTGGTCGGCGGCCCGGCGGCGCTGGGCATGCTCATGGGCCTGCTCACCTTCGACCCCTTCGGCTTCTTCATCTTCACGGGCTTCGGCATCTACGCCGGCCTCATCCTGCCGGGCTGGCTGCTGCGCAACATCCGCTTCCGCCGCGGCGTGCGCTGCGAGGCGCAGCTCATGGACGCCATGATCCTGATGTCCAACGGCCTGAAGTCGGGCATCGACCTCATCGGCTGCATCGAGATGGTGACCCGCGACTGCGTGCCGCCCATCTCCGAGGAGTTCGGGCTGTGCCTGAAGAACTACCACCTCGGCACGGCCATCGAGAAGGCCCTGGAGGGCGTCGAGGAGCGCGTGCAGAGCCGCCTGCTCTCCTACATGATCAAGGCCATCGTCATCCAACGCAGCGTCGGCGGCAACCTCACCAAGATCTTCGACCGCATCGTGGAGAACATCCGCGAGGAGTCCAAGCTCATCGAGAAGACCGCCGCGATGACCGCGCAGCAGCGCATCCAGGCCATCGTCGTCGGCGTGATGCCCTGGATCATGCTCGTCATCATGTTCGCGTTCCAGCCCGGCCCGATGAAGGAGTACTACTTCAGCGGCCTCGGCGTGCTGACGCTGATGTTCTGCACCATCTGGATCTCCATCGGGATGAAGATCGTCAACAAGCTGGGAGACGTGCAGGTCTGAGATGCCCATAGACTCCGTGACGCATTGGCTGCTGCTGGCGGTCGGCGTGCTCGGCTCGGTGTTCTGCTACACCGCGGCGAGCCGGATCTTCGCGCCTCCGGCCGACGCCGACGAGACGGACCTGACCAAGCTCGCCAAGAAGGAGGTCGGGACCTCGACGGCGTTCTCGAGCCTCAACCCCAACGGCTCGCTGACCGACAAGCTCGACCTCTTCCTCCTCAAGACCTTCCACCTCGACGTCAAGCTCGAGGAGACGCACATGATGATGGGCCGGCCCACCAAGCCCACGCCTCTGCAGATGCTCCACCTCAAGGAGCTCATGGCGTTGGGCATGGGCGCGGGCGCCTTCATCCTGACCGGCGAGCCCATCCTCGCGGCCTTCGGCATCATCGGCTTCTTCATCCCCGACTCCCTCTTCAACGGGAAGATCCGCGCGCGCCAGCAGAACATCATGCGCAACTTCCCGACCATGGTGGACCTGATGGCCCTGACCATCGAGGCCGGCCTCGACTACATGGCCGCCATCGAGCGCATCCTCAAGAACGTCAAGCAGGCCCAGCGCACCGAGCTGGAGGATGAGCTGCAGAAGATGATCAACGAGGTCCAGCTCGGCTACACCCGCCGCGACGCGCTCAAGCGCCTGGCGATGCGCACGGGCGTCTCCGAAGTCCGGTCCTTCGTGGGCCTCATCATCCAATCCGACGAGCTCGGCACCAGCCTCGTCGAGCTGCTGCGCAACTACGCCGCCGACATGCGCTTCCGCCGCTTGAACAAGGCCGAGAAGCTGGCGGCCCAGGCTTCCACCAAGATGCTCATCCCGCTCTTCATCTTCATCTTCCCGACCGTGTTCATCATGATGCTCGCCCCGATGATGAAGAACCTCGTCCAGGGAGGCCTCGGCTTCTGATGCGCTCCCTCGTCATCGCCGTCCTGCTCTCGTCGCTCCTGCCCGCCGCCTCCGCCGCCCAGGCGGCGAAGGCCAAGGAGACCGACGCGTTGTTCCTCGACATGTCCAAGCTGAACCTGGGCACCATCTCGTCGGAGGACGACAAGAAGAAATACATCTACACCATCCAGCTCGAGAAGGCGCGCGTGACGCGCAAGACGCTCAAGAGCGTCTACGACAACGCCTTCGACCTCTACCGCAAAGGGCAGTACGAGGCCGCCAACGACCTCACCCGCAAGATCCTGTCCATGGACCCCGGCTTCGAGGACGCCGCCATCCTGCAGCGCGCGACCATCGACTTGAAGGGCTCCACCAAGCCGCGCCAGTCCGAGCGCAAGCTCATCGAGGACCGCTTCGAGGAGGGCATGGCCCTTTACCGCCAGGGCCGGCTCGTCGAGGCCACCCAGCGGTGGGAGGAGGCGTCCAAGCTCTCGCCCACCAACCTCAAATCGCGCTACTGGCTCAAGAAGGCTCGCGGCGAGCTGGCCGACGAGCACTTCCGCCGCGGGCAGAAGGCGTACCGCCAGCACCGCCTGCGCGAGACGCTGGACCAGTGGTACGCCGCGCTCGTGCTCAACCCGCGCTACCCGCGCCTGGTGCAGGCCATCGCCAAGGTCGAAGCCGAGGCGCGCGAGCAGGACGCCAACGAGAAGCTCCAGACCGCGCTGAACCTCTACAGCCAGGGGCTCGTGCTCGAGTCCCTGAAGATGCTCGACAAGGTGCTCGAGGCCGGTCCGGGCAACCAGAAGGCCCAGAAGCTGCAGGCCGAGATCCGGGCCGAGGTGGCCAACCAGCACGTCGCGGAGGGTCGCCGCCTCTACGAGACGCGCCGCTACGACGAGGCCATGAAGGAGTGGAAGCAGGCCGTCAACTACGGCTACGACCCGAAGGCCGCCGACCAGCTCGTCGCGCGCGCCAAGGAGCAGATCCGCCGCGAGGAAGCCGCCCGCCGCCGCGCCTCGGAGCTCGCCAAGCAGCGCGAGGAGGAGCGCGCGCGCAAGAAGGCGGAGGAGGAGGCCGCCGAGGCCGAGGCCAAGAAGAAGGAGGAGGAGGAGAAGGCCAAGGCGCAGCAGGCCGCGGCCAACACCGCCGCCGCCCCGGGCGGGCCCGCCGCCCCGCCCCCGAGCGCGGAGAGCAACCGCCAGGCCTCGCAGCAGGCCTACCTCGCCGGCATGATCTACTTCCAGAAGGGCGACTACGAGAAGGCGCGCGACGAGTGGCTGCGCGCCAAGCAGCTCGATCCGTCCAACTCGGACGCGGTGCAGGGTCTCCAGAAGATCGAGCAGCTCTATGGGTCGGGTCAATAACCCATGAAGCTCTCCGCGAAGTGGTTCATGTGGTTCACCGCCATCGGGGTGTACGTCATGTTCCTCGGCGGCATCTTCTACTACAACCTCTTCAAGTGGACCTTCGACGAGAAGCTCAAACAGGAGTCCATCGACATGGTGCGGCTCTACGCCCCGACCCTCATCGAGGGCCTGGGCCGCAACCAGCAGGTCATCTCGATGCCGGAGTTCGACATCATGACCCGCTTCTCGAAGGACGACCGGGTCGCCTCCTGCGTCTTCCTCAATAAGTACGGCGAGGTGCGTTGGTACAAGGACGCGGGCCTCATCACCAAGACCTTCGACGAGTTCGTCAAGACCGTGGGCGTCCCGACCGACGCCATCGAGCAGGCGTGGCTGGCCAAGACGCCCATCGTGCGCGCCGTGCCCAACATGCCGCTCTACGACATCGCCATCCCCCTCGCTCTGCGGGGGGACGTCCTGGGCATCCTCAACCTCCAGGTCAGCCGCGAGGGCGTGGTCAAGGTCATCAACAAGGCCATGCACAAGTACGCGGTCGGCGCCATCGGGGTGCTGCTGCTGCTGGGCATCCCGCTGTACTTCTTCCTGCACCACTTCGTGCTCAACCCCATCTTGAACCTGCGCGACGCCATCGAGAGCCTGTCCTTCAAGAACCTCGAGCTCAAGTTCCCGGCGCGCGGCGACGAGATCGGCGAGCTGGCCGCCGTGGTCAACATCTTCCTCTCCAAGGTGAAGGCCGAGATCGCCAACGCCATGGTCAAGGAGAAGCAGCGCGGCCTGGCCGAGACGCGCTGGTGGGAGTCCATCCTGCGCGCCGTCGTGTCCAAGAACCACCGCGCCATCGTCGTGGACGAGGACAACAGCGTCCTCTACACCAACTTCCCCGTGACCGGCACGGTCACCACCGACGGCAAGCTCCACCTGCTCGACGTCATCGACAGCCAGCAGCAGGACGTCCTGCGCCTGGTCGGCGTGGCCCTCGACCGTCCCAACCAGGTCGTCGAGGCCGACACCATGTTCAAGGCCGAGCCCTGCCACGTGAAGGCCGTCCACCTCGAGGAGGAGGGCGAGCTGCGCCGCACCCTCATCCTCTTCGAGCCCAAGACGGTGGGCGCGCGGATATAGTCGTCACGGCGCCGTAGGACTTTAGGCCCTGGCGAGGAAGAGGGAGCGGGCCCATACTGTCGGCATGAGACTCGAGACCCGACTCGGCGCGTTGGCCGCCTTCATCCTGACGCTCTCTCCCGCTCTCGCGTCGGCCCATGCCGGTCTCGCGCCGGTGACCGTCAGCGAGCTCGAGACCATCGGCGGCCGGGTCGCGCGCGGCACCTTCTCCTTGGGGCGGGTGGCCTTCGGCCGCCGCTCCTCCAACCAGTTCGCCCAGTTGACGGGAACGACGCGAGTGGACGGCGGCGGAACCGCCGTGGACACGCGCGAGTCGGCCCAGCCCGCCTTCGGGCGCGTGGGAGTGGACCTGCGCGACCTGACTCAGGGCACGGACGTGATGATCGTGGACGAAGGCGACCTCTATGAAGGCACGGCCGTCGACGCCGCTGGAGCGAGCGGAGACGTGCTGACCCAGACGGGTCGCAACGGAGAGGTCTGCTTCACGATGGCCTTCAGGGCGCCGGTGCAGTCGGTGAGCTTCGACCGCGTCGCGCTGCGCGTCGGCCCCAACGGCGTCTCTCATCCCTGGTGGCGCGCGACGGCGCGCGACGCCTCGGGCGCCGCGCTGGCCGGGCAGTCGGTCGGCGAGAACAAGCTGGTCTGCCTGCGCGGCGAGCCGGCGTGCCGGACGGTGGACGACGCCGGGCAGCGCTTCGTGGCGAGCGCCGTCGTCATCTCGGGCCAGGGCGACGCCTCCGTCGCCGCCGCGACCCGCTTCGAGCTGTCCGCGCCGTCGATCGGCTCCGTGCGCGTCTGCTCGGACACCCAGGATTCCGCCTTCAGCGCGCTGGTCTTCGAGAACCTCACCTTCACGCGCCGCTGAGCCGGCGCGCTCGCGCGCGCCGGGCGGCTATGGCCGACCGCGCACGCGCCTGATATAATCGGCCGATGTCCATCAAACGCGCCGTGCCGCCGCTCGTGTTGTGCGGGGCCCTCTTGTCCGGCTGCCACTCGCCGCTGCGGGTGGGCGAGCGCATGACGGCGCGCGCGGGCGACGCGCGGCTGCTCGACCTGTGCGTCTTCACGCCCGGCTCCTCCGTGCTCGAGCGCAACTGCGCCCTGTTCACCATGAGCGGCGCGGTCGGCGCCGGGTCAGCCGCCGAGGCCGGCGACGCTTCCCGGCCGCTGTTCCGCAGCGCCGCGTACGTCCGCGGCCTGGATGACGCCGCCGGCTGCGACGTGATGCTCAAGATCGTCGGGCGCAACCTGGTGCAGGCGGCCAGGCCGACGGAGCTGTACGCCGCCCGCTCCAAGACCCTGCTGAAGCGCTTCGACGCGCCGGTGACCGGCCCGGCGGCCGCGTACAGGCAGGCGGCGGCGCTGTTGGCTCCCGGCGGCGAGTTTTATGACTCGGTCCTCGCGGAAGCGGGAGCGCAGAGGCAGGCGGCCGCCCGCGCGGCCGCCGCGGCCGCGGACGCTCCGAAGCCGCCCGCCGGCGGCGCGGCGGCCGGCGACGAGCGTCTCTCTCGCGAGGACCTGCGGCAGCTCATGGCCGAGGCGGTGAAGTCCGCCTCCGCGCCGGCGGCCCCGGCGTCGCCCCGGCCGTCCTCCGACGCCGATACGCCCCGCTACAAGCTCGCGGAGGATGCCGACGCCTACGCCGTCGTCATCGGCGTGGAGAAGTACAACGGCTTGCCGGACGCGGCCCACGCCGAGCGCGACGCCAAGGCCGTTTACGAGCACCTCTTGGCGTTGGGCTATCCGCAGCGCAATATCGCGCTGCTCACCGGCGCGCAGGCGACGCGCACGGGCTTGGTGAAGAACCTCGAAGCCTGGCTGCCTCAGAACGTCGGCGAGCGCTCCAAGGTCGTTTTCTACTACTCCGGCCACGGCGCGCCCGACCCGCGGGGCGGCGCCGCGTATCTCGTACCGGCCGACGGCGACCCGCAGTACCTGGAGGAGACCGCCTACCCGGTCAAGCGGCTCTACGAGAAGCTCGCCGCGCTCAAGGCCAAACGCGTGTTCGTCGCGATGGATTCGTGTTTCTCGGGCGCGGGCGGCCGCTCGGTGCTGGCCAAGGGCACGCGCCCGCTGGTCGGCAAGGTGGACCTGGGCGCGGTGGGGGGCAAGGTCGTGTCGCTGACGGCGTCGGCGGCCGACCAAATATCGGGGACCGACGAGACGCAGGGGCACGGCCTCTTCACCTATCACCTGCTGCGCGGCCTCAACGGAGAGGCCATGGACGCCTCCGGCGCGGTGACGGCCAAGTCCCTGCACGCCTACCTGACGCCGAAGGTGCGCGACGGCGCCAAACGCGCCAACCGCGAGCAGACGCCCCAGCTGCTGCCGACGGCTCCGGCCCAAGACTTCCGGCTGCGCTGACGCCTCGCCATTGCGGTCCTCCGCGGCCGGGGTTATACTCCCGGAGGGAGCCGCCATGTTGACGACTCGTCAGCGCCTTCACGCCCTGCTCATCGCGATGACGGCGTCGCTCGGCCTCGCGGCCGCGGCGCGCGCCAACCGGGCCGTCGCCGCCCGCCCGACCTTCGCGCAGGCGTTCGCGCGCCCGGCCTTCGTCGGCGCGCAGGGCGGGTTGGCCCCGAACCTCGCCCAGGCGTTGAGCCTGCCCGCGGGCGACGCGCGCGTCGTTTCCGCGCTCCAACGGTTGGTCGGCGCGCGCGCGATGCCCGCGGCCTTGCTGACGGCCGACGAGCCCGACGCCGCGCAACTCGCGGCGTCCGTGCGCGCGGCGTTGGACGGCGCGTGGAGCGAGGCGGCGCCGCGACGCGAGGCGGCCCTGGCGGCGCGCGGCGCGTCGGCGTTGACCGCGCTGGGGCTGGAGGATTTCCGCCTGCTGCAGCCGGCCTTGACGGACCCCGCGCCGGTGGACGCGTTCATCGCCCGCGTCGCCGAGAAGAAGGGGGCGCGCCTGGCCGCGGCCATCGCGGGCGGCGCCGCGAGCTGGGAGACGCGCGAGCCCGCCGGCGGCGGGGAAACGGTCGCGGCCGCCGCGGCGGCGCGGCCCCGGCGGAGCGCGTGGTCGCTGCTCAAGCCCTTCAGGCCCCGCGCCCCGGAACGCCGTCCCGCGGTGCCTGCACCCGCGCCGACGAGGCTCCCGGCGGCGTCCGCCTCCGCCGCCGACGGCCCGGCGCGGGTCGCGCAGGCGGACGGGCAGGCCGTCGTCCGAGCGCCCGTGAGCCTCGCGTTCCGGGAGGGCCGGCTGCTGCGTGAGCGCTTCGTCGAGCCGGACCTCTCCGCGCTGGAGCCGTCGCGCCAGGCGGACTACCATGCCGTGATGCCCGCTCTCGGCCGGCTGCCCGGCCCGCACGGCGGCCATCTGCTCGTCGTGAGGCTGCCCGAAGGACCGGTGACGGACCGCGGCGGGGGCGACCCTCGGGGCGACCCGCGTTGGATGATAGAGGCGTTGGGCGAGAACGCCGCCCGCTACTTCGGGTTCCGGACCTTCAGGTCGGACGACGGGTTGATGGCGACCATCCCGGACCCCGACGAGTTCATCCGCGCGGTGGAGGGCTACAACCGCCATGCCGCGGTCCCCATCCGCAAGTCTTTCTACGCCTCCAAAGGGAAGGTCTCCGACGCCGACTACATCGAGCGCATCGTGCAGCCGGACAGGCCTGCCTTCCCCATCGCCGAGCCCTGGGACGAGTCTCAGCGGGCCTGGTCGTACGAGGGCAAGCAGCTGGCCTTCCATGACGTCTTCCACATGTCGGTCATCCTGGAATCGGACTCTCTGCTTGAGCGCTCCCGCGGCTTCGTGCGGGCGGCGCGCGATTTCCGCGAGTTCCTGCAGGCGAACCACCCCGAGCAGGCCGCTTATGCCGAGAGGGCGTGGTCCCGGTCCCGCTATTTCGACGACCGCGACGTCTCCACGTTCTACGACAACCTGAGCGGGCTCACCGCCGCCTGGTTCCCGGAGGTGGTCGTGCCGCGCGTCCTTTATACGCGCAGCGACGAGGACAAGACCCGCACGACCCGGCAGACCCTCGACGACGTGGTCCTCGGCTCGCGTCTCAACGGTTTGGGCGGCGGGTCCGCGCGCGGCGTGTTGGAGAGCATGATACGATTCAACAGCGCCAACGACCCCGAAGGCCATGCCGCGCGCCGGAGGATCCTCGAGGAGTTCCTGGCCACGCGGGACTACGGCCCCGCCCTGTCCCGGCTGGACTCCGACGCCTTCCAGGCCGAGAGGCTGGCCAACCGCGACGCGATCCGCAGCCAGATCGCCTCGTGGACGCGCTTCGACGCGCCGTAGCCCCAGGCGTCCGGACGCGCTTTCCCCGGCCGCGGGTGCCCCTGGCGCGGGCATCGAGCGCCTGTTATCCTGACGGCGGAGGCACCCTTGACCCCGGCCGCCCGGCTCCTGCTCGTCCTCGCCCTGCTCGCGCCCGCCCCGGCGCCCGCGTCTCGCGTCGCGCCCCGCGTCGCGCCGCGAGGGTGGGGACAGTTCATCGCGAGCCCCGGGGTCGCGGGCGCGGGCGGGGGGTTGAGCGTCGACTTCGCCTCCGCCCTGAGCCTGCCGGCCAACGACCTGCGCGTGACGGCCGCGCTCGGACGCGCGCTCGCGGCCGCCCCGTTCCCGGCCGAGTTGGCCGCCTCCCGGCCGGGGCCGGAATCCGCGGCGCTCGTGAGGGCGGCGCTCGCCGCGTCGTGGCAGGCCGGGGCCCCGGCGCGGGCGCGCGCGCTGACGGACCCCGACCCGAGGACGCTCAACGCAGAGGCGCCCGTCCTCGCGGCGTTCCAGTTGTTGTCCCCGGCCCTGCCCGAGCCGACGCGCGTCGACGCGTATTTGGAGGAGGTGGGCCGCAGGCGAGGGGCCGACGCCCGGCGCATGGTCGAGGCGGGCATCGGCTCCTGGCAGTCGCGCGCCGGGGGCGGGACCGACACGGGGCCCGTCCTGGCCTCGGGCGGGCGTCTCTCCTCCTGGACGCGCCGCGCGGCCTCGTTGGCGCCGGCCTCGCTGCGCTCCGGCGCGCGGCATGGGCGCGCGCCTCCGGCGGCGCTCGCGGGGCCCGCGCCGGCCGCGGGCGCGGCGCTGGACGCGGCGACCGTGTCGGAGCTCGGCGAGCTGTCGCGGCTGGAGCCGCAGCGGGCCGCCGCCCTCGTCGAGCGGCTGCGCGGCGTCGACGTCCCGGAGCCGCGGGCGCTGCCGTACGGGGACAAGGACACCTTCTCGCTGGAACTCGAGTTCCTGGTCAAGCGGCAGTTGGACGCGGCGGCGATGTCGCGCCTGTTCCCCGCCGGGCGCCTCGACGCGGACGAGTGGAGCCGTTGGGACCGGGCCGGGCAGCTGCCCGCCCGAGCCTGGTCGAAGGCGCGTCAGGCCGTGCTGCGCGGCGTCCGGCGCGCCATCCCCGCCGGATGGCGCATCTCGGACGAATCCACGGACCGCGGCGGGGCGGGGAACACGCAGGAGCTGCAGACCGCCAACCGCGGGCGCGTGTACCATCGCAACACCCCCCAGGACTGGGACGAGTTGGCCGCCGGCCTCGAGCGGGCCCAAGCCGCCATGCCGGGCGGGCTCTACAGCGCCCACGTCCACATCGGCCGCGCCGGCCGCTGGCGCTGGCGCTGGGACGGCATCATCCCGCGACGCGCCATCGCCGTCGACCAAAGTCGCTTCGTCAAGTCCGCCGTCGTGTTCGAGGCGTTGTGGCGCGGCTTGATGGGCGTGCCTTTCGAGCGCATCAGCGGGAGCCACTATCTGTCCTTCGACCTGCTTCATCCGTCGGAGAGAGAGGCGCTCGATGACGCGCTCACCACGCACTCGAACCACTTCAATATCAGCGAGCAGTTCCCCACCGTCGAGAACAAGCTCGTGACGGCCCTCTTCGACGGCTACGGCGGCGCGGCCCTCGACCCGGCCCGTCTGCGCACCGACCTGTGGCCCGCCTTCGCGTTCGTGGACATGGCTCTGCGAAAGGGGGACCTCCCGTTGGCGACCCTCGGCGCTCCCGCCATACAAGGCGAGCGCCCCACGCTCAAGCAGATCGCCCGCTTCCTCGACCTCGTCTACGGCGACGACGCCGTCGGGAAGGCGATCGCTCTCAAGAAGCTGACCTCGCTGCCGCAGGGGCCGCCGGCGAACCCCTTGGAACGCGCTTCACGCCGTCGGAGGGTGGATTCGGTCTATCGACGCGCCGGACTGAGCGTCGTGCTGGAGCTGCACCGCGCTCACGACGGCTATGACGAGAGGCTCGCCGAGCACCTCCTGGCCGACGACGGAGCCCTGTTGGCGCGAGTGGCCGCGGACATGGCGTCGGCCCGCTTGCGCCCGTCCGTGGCCGCCTCGTTCTTCCCTGAGGAGCTGCGCGGTCCTCTGCGCGTGGCCATGGGCGCGCCCGCCCGCGTCACGCCGCTCGCCCGCCTGTCGGAGGCCCTGCGCGACGCCTTCGTGTGGCTGCTGAGCCCGGTCTTCCCCGAGCTCGCCATCGACGGCTGAGCGGCGCGTCCGCCCAAGTCAGCTATACTCGGAGGATGACGAGACGCGACGCGCTGCTCGTGGCCGCTTCGCTGGCCGCCGGTCTGGGCCTGGCCGAGGCCGGCCTGCGGCTGGCGGGCTTCCGCTACGCGCATCACCCCGTGGCCATGCGCTACGCGGCCTCCATCGCCGGGGCGGGCGTCGAGCCGAGCCTGCACGCGAGGCGTTTCCGGGTGGAGTACCGCCTCGACCGGGAGCTGTTGTGGCGGCCCGTGGCCGCGCCCGGCGTGACGAACTCGGAAGGTTTCCTGGGCCCCGAATGGACGGGGGCCAAGACCAAGCCGCGGCTGGTCGCCTTGGGGGACTCCTGCACGGTGGCGGGCGAGACGCCGTACCCCGAGCGCCTGCGGGCGCTGCTGCCGGGTTGGGAGGTGTGGAACGCGGGCGTCGGGTCGTGGTCCTCGTACCAGGGACTGCGCCTGCTCGAGACGCGCCTGCTCGCCCGCCGTCCGGACGCGGTGACCGTCTACTTCGGTTGGAACGACCACTGGCTCTCATGGTCCGCGCCGGACAAGGAGTTCTCGGCGGACCTCGACCGCCGCTGGCGCCGCGCGAAGGCGCTGGAGGCCAGCCGCGTCGCGCAGGCCTTGCTCTTCGCCCGGGACCGCCTCTCCGGGCCGCCGGGCCCGCGCCGCGGGGCGCCGCCGCGCGTCTCGCTCGAGGACTACGGCGAGAACCTGCGCCGCATCGTCGCGGCCTGCCGCTCCGCCGGCGCGCGTCCGCTTCTGCTGACGGCGCCGTCGGGCCTGACGCCGGAGCATCCCGTCGCGCGCGCCCTGGTCGAGGGGAGCCGCAACTTCGACGACGCCGAGCGGCTCCCGGCCGTGCACGAGTCTTACAACGCCGTCGTCCGAGCCGTCGCCGCGCGGAGCGGCGCGACCCTCGTGGACCTGGCGGCGGATTTCGACGGCGCGCGCGACGCGGCGGAGTTGTTCACGGACGGCATCCACCTCTCCCCGCGAGGCCACGAGCGGGCGGCGCGCCTCATCGCGGCCGCGGCGCTCAAAAAGCCGTGAGGGCTTGTCAAAGCCGCGTTGTTCTGTTATTCTTGCCGGGCCGCCAACGCTATTAAGGAGATACATAACCCTTGAGCTATCGCGTCAAGCGCATCGATCCGTTCTGGATCAAGAACCCGATCCTTCCCGTCGTCGCGGTCGTCGGCGTCCTCATCGCGCTCGTCGGCGTGCAGCAGGTCAAGACGGGCGTGGCCATCGGCGGCGCCATCATCGGCGGGTTGGCCATCTTCCTCTCCACCCGGCCGGCGGTATCCGCCGTGCTCGGCACGCTCGGCCTGCTCGGCGGCATCGTGACCTTCCTCGCGGTCCCTTCGCCCAGCACACTCGGGATGACCATGGGGCTGCGGCTCGTGTCGACTTTGCTGTTCGCGGTGTTCTACACGGTCCTGATGGACGGCGTCGTGCTGCTCGTCGCCGTGCTGTACAATCTCTTCGCCGGCGTCGCCGGGCTCGGTGGTCTCAGTCTCGAGCTCGAGGACGAGGGCGGGGACGCGGACGCCTGACGCGGTAATGCGCGTCAACGTCGTCTACGCCTCGCGCGAGCCCAACCGCGCCGCCGTCATCCTGGAAGCCCTCCAGGCCGCCGGCATGTCGGTGACCATCGCCCACCGCGGCAAGGAAGTCCAGGGCCTGCTCGCCCACCGCGGGTGCGACCTCCTGCTCGTCGGACAGAAGCTCATCGACGAGGACGGGGTCGAGTTCGTCAAGCAGCTGCGGGCCAAAGGCCCGGGCCGGCAGATGCCCATCGTGGCCGTCGTCGAGCACGCGGACGCGCCCGCGGCGAACCTCGCGCCGACGAAACACGCCTACGCGCTCTTCGGCCGCTCCGGTCCCGCGGCCGGCGCCGCGGCGGCGACGGGCGCGAAGGACAAGATCTCCCTGCGCCTGGCGTTCTTCCAGGCCGGCGCGGACGAGTGCCTGTCCATCAACTGGGACACGGCCGAGTGCCTGGCGCGCATCAAGGCGGTCATGCGCCGCACCCAGGTCAACGCAACCGAAGAGGTCATCAAGATGGGGGAGATCGAGCTCAACCTCACGAGCTACACCCTCCACGTCGCGGGCAAACGCGTGCCCTTGACCTCCAAGGAGCTCGACCTGCTCTACGTCTTCCTGAGCTCGTCGAACCGCGTCCTGTCGCGCCCGTACCTCATCGAGCGCGTCTGGGGCTACAACTACTTCGGCTCGCCGCGCACCGTGGACGTGCACGTGCGGCGACTTCGCGAGAAGCTCGGCGTCGCCGCCAAATACATCACCACCATCCCCTGCGTCGGCTACAAGCTCGTGCCGCCCGGCGCGGAGATGCGGAGGTAACATGCCCAAGCTCCCCAAGCTGCTCATCATCGACGACGACGCCCACCTGCGCGAGAGCCTCGCGGAAGTCCTCGAGCTCGACGGCTTCGAGTGCCACCAGGCCGGCGACGCCAAACACGGCATCTCCGCCGCCTCCACGGTGGACCCCGACGCGGTCATCATGGACATCCAACTGCCCGACTCGTCGGGCTTCCAGATCTGCCAGGAGCTGCGCAAACGCTCCAAGACCACCATCCTCATCATGATGACCGGACGGTTCCTCTCCTCGGAGGAGAAGAAGCAGGGCTTCGAGCTCGGGGCCGACGAGTACATCACCAAGCCCTTCGACCTGGCGGAGCTGTCGGCGCGCATCAAGCAGCTCCTGTCGCGCAACGCCGCCAAGGGCTGAGCCTCCGGGCCGAGCCCCGCCACAAACCCCTTCATGGCCACGAGACGCCGCGGCAGGCTCGCCTACAAGCTCCTCGGCTGGTTCCTCGTCATCTCCCTGGCGCCCATGATGTTCGTGGGCTGGCAGCTGGTCAAGATCTCCCAGCAGTCCCTGCGCAAGGAGACCTTGGCCATGCAGGAGTCCCTCGCGGTCGGCTTCGCGGAGACGGCCTACAAATACGTCACCACCTACCGCAACCAGCTCATCGAGACGGCGTCGATCGAGGACTTCGTCTCGATGAACCCGGTCAAGCAGCAGCAGTACCTCAACCGCATCCTGCAGCTGCACATCCCCATCCTCGAGTTGTCGGTGCTGGGCCTGGACGGCAAGGAGAGCCTGCGCATCGGACGGTTCCTGGGCGCCAGCCCCGACATGCGCGACTTCAGCCGCGAGGACGTCTTCACCGTGGCGATGAGCCAGAAGGGCCAATACATCGGCCGCCTGGAGCGCTTCCAGGGCCTCTACCCCACGCTCACGGTGTGCGTGCCCATCCTCGACCAGCGCAGCCAGCCCGCGCGCCCCGTCGGCGCCTTGCTCGCGCGCGTGAGCCTCAACGGCCTGTCCTCCATGCTCGCCATGGAGTTCCCGGCGCAGGGCAAGAGCCGCGCCGCCGTGGTCGCGCCCGACGGTTTCCTCATCGCGCACTCCGACCCCAAGGAGGTGTTCCGTCCCGACGCGCGCCTGGCCGAGGACGTGCTCAAGATCGTGACCACGCAAAGCGAGGAGAAGGGCGGCGGCGAGATCGCGCTGGCCGACGGTCGCCGTCTCATCGCGGCCTACGCCGACGTGCGGGACCTCGGCTGGGTCGTCTACGTCCAGCAGCCCGTCGAGTCGGCCTACCGCACCGCCAACGAGATGAAGGCGCAGATCCTGCGCTTCCTCGTCTGGGTCATCATCGTCATCATCCTGCTCTCGCTGACCGTCGCCGGCCACATCACCCAGCCCATCCGCATGCTCAAGGAGGCCGCCGACCGCCTGGGCAAGGGGCAGTTCGAGGACCTGCCCGAGGTCGTCACCACCAACGACGAGATCGGCGACCTCGCGCACACCTTCCTGGGGATGTCGGAGTCGCTCAAGGAGAAGACCGGAGAGCTCATCCACGCCAAGCAGGAGCTGGAGAAGTTCACCAAGTTCCTCGAGAAGCGCGTGGACGCGCGCACCCGCGAGCTCAAAGCCGCGCAGGACGAGCTCATCAAGAAGGAGCGCCTGGCCGCCATCGGCCAGATGGCATCCGTCGTCGGCCACGAGATCCGCAACCCGCTGGCCGTCATCAACAACTCCATCTACTTCATCAAGACCAAGCTCGGCGCCGCCGGCGAGCCCGACCCGAA
>JANRKA010000101.1:0-19566 GCA_033875325.1 Elusimicrobiota bacterium
CGAGCCCGCGCCGGCCCCCGTCGTCGAGCCCGCGCCCGTGCCCGCGGCCGCGCCGTCTCCGGAGCCCGCGCCGACGCCCGCGCTCACCATCGAGCTCGGCGCCGCGCCCGGCCCCGGAGCGCCCGTCCTCGAGCCCGAGCCGCAGCCCAAGCCCAAGTTCTCCCGCGCCGCCGCCATGGCCGAGGCGACGCTCAGCGGCGGCGAGGTCGCGCCCGTCGTCGCGAAAGCGGAGCCGGCGCCTCAGGCCGAGCCGTCCGCGTCGGCCGAGCCGCCCGCGCCGGCCGAGCCGCCCGCCGAGGAGAAGCCGCGGCGGGGTCCCGTCTGGCCCGTCTAGCGCTCGCCGCGCTGCTCGCGCTGACGGCGGCGCCCGTGTCCGCGGGCTGGCTGCCCGACGGCGCCTTCTCCGGCAACGCCTCCGGCGGCGCCGGCGCCGCCTTCCTCAAGCTCCCCGCCGGCTCGCGCACCGCGGCCATGGGCGGCGCGGGCGCCGCGGCCGCGCGCGGCCCCGAGGCCCTTTTCCACAACCCGGCCCTGCTCGCGCGTTTCGAGCCCGAGGCGCGTCAGGAGGCGGCGCTCGACTACGGGCGGCTGCTGGAGACCTCCTACGCGGGCTCGGCGGCCTACGCGCGGCCGCTCGGCCGCGACGGCGCGCTGGCCGCCGGCCTCGTCTATGCCGGACAGGGCGCGCAGACCGCTTATGACGCGCAGGGCAACGCGGGCGGCACCTTCCGCTCCAACGACCTCGCGCTCGGCGCGGCGTACGCTCACCGGCTCGGCAGGCTGCGGCTGGGCGGCGGGCTCAAGGTCATCCGGCAGTCGCTCGACGACCGCAGCGCCACCGGCGCGGCCCTCGACCTGGGCGTGAGCGCCCCGCACGTCTCCGAGATCGGCGAAGGCCCTTTCGACCTCGGCGCGTCGGTGTCCCACCTCGGCCCGCCGCTCAAGCTCGGCGCCACGGCCGACCCGCTGCCCCTGCGCGTGCGCCTCGGCGGGAACTGGCGCGCGACGCCGGTCTTCGACGCGGCCGCCGATATCGTGCTGCCGGCCGACGGCTCCGCGTTCCTCGCGTTGGGTTTCGAGGCCCGCCTGCCGGCCGCGCGACTGGGCTCGGCCAAGGACTGGTCGGCGGCGCTGCGCCTGGGCTTCGACCAGGACCACATGCGCGAGGTGGACGGGCTCACCGGCCTGACGGCCGGGTTCGGCCTGGACCTCTCCGGCATGCGCGTGGACTACGCCTGGGTGCCCTACGGCGACCTGGGCACGACCAACCGCGTCACGCTGGCCTTCCGCTTCTAAGCGGCTTCCACGCAGGCGGCGACGCCCTGCCCGCCCCCGACGGAGATGGCGGCCACGCCCTTCTTCTTCCCCCGCCGCTTGAGCTCCAGGAGCAGGGTATGGACCAGGCGCACGCCGGTGGCGCCGAAGGGATGCCCCAGCGCGATGGCGCCGCCGTTGACGTTGAGCCTGTCCTCCGGGATCTCGAGCTCGCGCTGGTCGAGCAAGGTCTGCGCGGCGAAGGTCTCGTTGACCTCCCAGAGGTCCACCTCGGCGCCCTTCCAACCCGCGGCCTCGAGGGCCTTGCGCGCCGCGGGCACGGCGGCGTAGGCCATGCGTTCGGGCGAGAGGCCGACGAGCGCGGTGGACGCCAGGCGCCCGAGCACGGGACCCTTGGTCGCCGCCGCCGAGGCGAAGACGAGCGCGGCCCCGCCGTCGACGATGCCGTGGGTGTTGGCGTGGGTCACGGTGCGCGGCCCGTCGGTGAACAGGAGCTCGGCGGAGGCGAAGGTCTCCGCGGTCGCGGCCGTCTTCACGGCGTCGTCCTGCGTCGCGGCGCCGACGGCGACGATCTCCTCGGCCAGGCGCGCCCGCGCGTCGGCGGCGCGCCGGTGGGAGCGCAGCGCCCAGGCGTCCTGGGTCTCGCGGTCGAGCGCGGCCTCGGCCGCGCGCTCCTCGGCGGTTTTGGCGATGTGGCGCCCGCACGACAGGTCGGTGAAGGAGGGCACGAACACGTCCTTGCGCAGGCGGCTGGGCGCGTCGGCGCCGACGGCGGCGACGAGGTCGGCGTGGCCCTCGCGGATGACCGAGGCGGCCGAGTCCACCGCGGCCAGGCCGGTGCCGCAGGCGAGGTTGACCGCGATGCCCGGGACCTCGGGCGGACAGCCCGCGCGGTGCGTGACGTAGCGCGCGCCGTAGCAGCCGTGCGCTCCGCTCTGGTACATGTTGCCGAAGGCGACGAAGCGCAGCTCGGCCGGCGCGCGGCCCGCGCGGCGCAGGGCCTCGACGAGGGCGGCGGCGCCGAGGTCGAAGGGGTCCTTGTCCTTGAGCGCGCCGCCGGGCGCGCCCGCCCCGTTCTTGCCGTAGGCCCACGCGCAGAACGGCGTGCGAGCTCCCGAGACGATCAGGACTTCCTTGTTCATCGCGTCCCCCTCAAGACCTTGAGCATGCCCGCGTGCACGCGCCCGTTGCTGGCGACGGTCTGCCGTCCCAGCTCCGGTCCGGCGCGCCACGGCTTGCCGGCGAAGTCGCTGACCCGCCCGCCCGCCTCCGACACCAGGAGCCAGCCCGCGGCCACGTCCCACGGGCTCAGGCCCGACTCCCAGAACCCGTCGGCTCGGCCGGCCGCCACCCAGGCCAGGTCGATGGCGGCCGAGCCGGAGCGGCGCACCCCGTGGCAGAGCGAGAGGAAGTCCTTGAAGCGCGCGAGGTGGCGGTCCAGGCTCTCGACGCGGCCGTAGATGGGGAAGCCGGTGATGAGCAGCGCGTCCTTCAGGCGCGGCGTCGCGCTGACCCGCAGGCGCCGCCCGTCGAGCGTCGCGCCGCGCCCGCGTTCGGCGAGGAACAACTCGCGACGCGACGGGTCGTAGACGCCGCCCAGCACCGGCACGCCGCGGCGCAGCACGCCGATGGAGACGCTGGAGGCCGGGTAGCCGTGCGCGTAGTTGGTCGTGCCGTCGAGAGGGTCGATGACCCACTCGTGCTCCGCGCCCGTGGCGCGCACGGCGTCCTCCTCGGCGCGGTAGTCGTCGCCCGGCAGGGCTCGCCGGATGGTCTCCAGGATGACCTTCTGGCTCTCCAGGTCGGCGGCGGTGACGAGGTCGGCCGGCCGCTTCTGCCGGTAGGTCACCTTGCCGAAGCGGGCCGTGAGGACGCGGCCCGCGCGCAGCAGCGCCCGCCGGAGGACCTCGCGCCGGTTCATCTCAGCGCCCTCGCGCACGCCTCGGCCAGGGCCTCGGCGTCGGGCGCGCGCGCCGTCGCCGCGGGGACCACTCCGCGGGCGCGCAGCGCGCGCTCGGTGCTCGGGCCGATGGCCACGGCGCGCACGCGCCGCAGGCGCCCTGCCCCCAGCGTCTTGCGAGCCTGCTCCACGGCGGAACCGGACGCGAACGACACGCAGGACGCGCCGGCGTCCAGAGCCGCCTTCAGGGCCGCCGCGCCCGCGGCGTCGGCCACCGTGCGGTACGCCGTCACGACGGTGAGCCGTGCGCCGGCCTTCCTGAGCAGGCGCGGGAGTTCCGGGCGGCCTTTCTCCGCGCGCGGCAGCAGCACGCGGGCGTTGCGCGCCAGGCACATGGCCCGGCCCAGGCCCCGCCCCGTGCCCTCCTCGGGGATGAGGTCGGCCTTCCAGCCGCGGGCGGCCAGGGCCGCGGCCGTGGCCGGGCCGACGGCTCCCACCACCAGCGGCCGGCGGGGCGCGCGGCCCAGGACGCGTCGCGCCCGGGCGAAGAAGGCCTCGACGGCGGCGGCGCTGGCGAAGGCCGCCGCGTCGTAGAGGTCCAGGCGGCGCAGGGCCCGGTCGAGGGCGGCCCAGGAGCGGGGCGGGACGGTCCGGATGAGCGGGGCGAACACGGGCCGCAGGCCCCGGGCCCTCAGGGCGGCGGCCAAAGACGCGCCGCGGCCGCGGGGACGGGTCACGACGACGGCGGTTGAGGCCTTCGGCACGCCCGCATTATACGACAACCCGGGCGGCGCGGGCGTTTTCACGGCCGGGCGGGCGCATTTGACAACCCCCCCGGCCCGTGCGATAATAGCCCCAGGTACCCCCCATGGGTTGGTTCGACAAAAAAGTCCCCCCGATTCCCCCCGAGACGCCCAAGACGGCTCCGACGGCCGGCAAGCCGGCCAAGGGCCTCAAGGTCTCTCCGCTCCTCAGCGAGGAGGTCGTCCTCCTGCCCGGGGACGGCATGGACAAAAACGCCGTCCTCGACCGCCTGGCCGCCGCCGTGTGCCGCAAGGCGGGGCTGCCCGACCACCTGCCCTACCTCGGCAAGGTCCTCGAGCGGGAGGGCGGCATCTCCACCACCCTCGACACGGGCCTGAGCCTGCCCCACGCCCGCCTCGACGGCATCCCCGGCATCATGGCCGGCCTGGCCGTCCTCAAGAAGCCGGTGCCCGACCCCAAGCAGACCGACCTGTCCATCCGGGTCATGTTCCTCTTCTTCTCGCCCAACCGGCCGGACGCGTTCCCGCTGCACCTCCAGCTCCTGCGCGGCGTGTCGTCCTTGTTCCAGCCCGCCGCCATCGACCAGCTCACCGCCGCGCCGACCCCGGCCGCCGTCCTCGAGCTGGTCCGCAAGCTTGAAGCCTGACCCGCGCGCGTCGCGCCGGGTGACCGACGTCGTCGTGCTGACCACGGCGATGTTGACCTTCATCTCCTTCTGGCGCGCGGCCGCCATCGTGCTCTGCGACATGGCCTCCACGGCCTGGTACATCGGCGGCATCGTCGAGAAGGCCATCGGCCCGGCCGCGCCCTGGTACATCGCGGTGGTCATGCTCTTCTCGGCCCCCGTGCTCGGGCTCTACGTCGAGGCGTCCAGCATGTTCGTGCGCGGCGGCGTCTACAAGGTCGTGCGCGAGTCCATGGGCGGGACCATGGCCAAGCTCTCCGTCTCGGCGCTCATGTTCGACTACGTGCTCACCGGGGCCATCAGCTCGGTGTCGGCGGGCCAGTACCTCGCCGGCCTGGTCAATTCCGCCTTCCCGCACCTGCACATCAACTGGCAGGTGGACCCGAAGGCGTTCTCCGTGGTCTTCGGCGTCGTCGTCGTGCTGTATTTCTGGCGTCAGAACATCCACGGCATCGAGGAGTCCTCCGACAAGGCGCTCAAGATCATGTCGTTGGTGTCGGTGATGGCCGTCGCGCTTTTCGCCTGGTCGGCGTACACCATCTACCTGCGCGGCTTCCACTGGCCGTCCTTCGAGCTGCGCTTCAGCGAGGAGTCGCTGGGGTGGTGGCACGGCGAGTCGTGGTCCGGCGTCGTCGGCCGCCTGGGCGTGCTCATCGCGCTGGGGCACGCGTTCCTCGGCATGTCGGGCCTGGAGACCCTCGCCCAGGTGTACCGCGAGATGGAGGCCCCCAAGCTCGCCAACCTCAAGCGGGCGGCCGTCGTCATCTTCATCTTCGCCATCGCGCTCACCGCGACCATGTCCTTCCTCGCCGTCGGCCTCATCCCCGACGGCGAGCGCGCCCGCTACGCCGACAACCTCCTCTCCGGCCTGGCGATGTCCCTGGCGGGGCCGCACTGGGCGCAGCTCGCCGTGCAGGCCTTCGTCGTGGTCGTGGGCGTGCTCATCCTGTCCGGCGCGGTGAACACCTCCATCATGGGCTCCAACGGCGTGCTCAACCGCCTCGCCGAGGACGGCATCATGCCGGACTGGCTGCGCTGGCTGCACCCGCGCTACGGCACGACCCACCGCATGATCAACCTCGTGGTCGTCCTGCAGTGCGTGACCATCGTGCTCTGCCGCGGCGACGTCTACCTGCTGGGCGAGGCTTACGCCTTCGGCGTCATCTGGAGCTTCGTCTTCAAGTCCGCGGCCGTCACCGTGCTGCGCTTCAAGCAGCCGGGGCCGCGCGAGTGGAAGGTCCCCCTCAACCTCGTCGTGGGCGGGCGCGAGCTGCCGCTGGGCCTCGGGGCCATCTTCCTGTGCCTGCTCACCTTCGCGCTCATCAACCTCTTCACGAAGAGCATCGCGACCGTCGCGGGCGTGGTCTTCACCGCGGCGTTCTTCGGCCTGTTCACGCTGTCGGAGAAGCTCAACGCGCGCCACGCCAAACGCGCGCATGACGACCACCGCGAGAAGCTGAACCTGCGCGACGCCGACGACCTCCAGGGCGTGCTCTCCGAGCTCGACAAGGAGCACCGCGTGCTCGTCGCCGTGCGCGACCCCAACGGCCTCATGCCGCTGCAGAAGGCGCTGGAGACCCACGACCCGGACAAGACCGACATCGTGGTCTTCCACACCAAGATCCTCAAGGGCCTCGGCATCGCCGACGCCGGCATCGCGCTCGCGCCCGAGGAGGAGCTGCTCTTCACCCGCGTCATCGCCATGGCCGAGAAACACGGCAAGACCGTGACGCCCATGCTCGTGGTCTCCAACGAACCGTTCTACGCCATCGTCCAGGCCGCGCACACGGTCGGCGCCTCCGAGGTCATCATGGGCGTGACCCAGCGCGTCAACGTCGAGGTCCAGCTCGAGCGCATGGCCATGACCTGGGGCGCGCTGGCCGGCGCCGGCGCCAAACCCGTCAGGTTCAAGCTGGTCGGTCCGGGCAAGGACCTGACCATGGAGCTCTAGGCATGGCCGTCCTGCGCATCACCAAACACGGCGAGAAGGTCTTGAAGACCGTCTGCCCGCCCGCCGACTACGCCGCCCTGGCCCCGCGCCTGCCCGAGCTGCTGCGCGACATGTGGGCCACCATGCGCGCCGCGCGCGGCGTGGGCCTGGCCGCGCCCCAGATCGGCCTGTCGCTGCGCCTGGCGGTCATCGACACGCGTCCCGACGGCAAGAGCGACCCGCTGGTGCTCATCAACCCCGAGATCGTCTCCGCGGAGGGCCAGCTCAAGGACGAGGAGGGCTGCCTGTCCGTCCCGGGCGTCTACTCCAAGCTCCAGCGTTTCGCGAAGGTCCGCGTGCGCGCGTTGGACGCCGACGGGAAGGTCTGGGAGCGCACGGGCGAGGGCCTGCTCGCGCGCGCCTTCCAGCACGAGATCGACCACCTCGACGGCAAGCTCTACGTCGACCGCCTCCCCTTCGAGGACCGCCTGCGCGTCCTGGACGTCATCAAGGGCGTGCGCGTCAACTGGGACTAGCCGATGGCGCTGAGGACCGTCTTCTTCGGCACGCCCGAGACCGCCGTGCCGTTCCTGCGCCTGCTCGCGGCCAAGACGGACCTGCTCGCCGCGGTCTCTCAGCCCGACCGGCCGTCCGGCCGCGGCATGACGGTGACGGCGACCCCGGTCAAGGCCGAGGCCCAGCGGCTGGGCGTGCGCGTGCTCCAGCCGGCCAAACCCTCCGAAGTCGCGGGCGAGCTCAAGGACCTGCATCCGGACCTCGCGGTGGTGGTCGCCTACGGGCGCATCCTGAGGCCGGACGTCCTGGCGACGCCGAAACTGGGCTGCCTCAACGCGCATTTCTCGCTGCTGCCGAAGTACCGCGGCGCCGCCCCGGTGCAGTGGAGCCTGGTGCGCGGCGAGACCACCACCGGCGTGACCTTGTTCTGGCTCGACGAGGGCATGGACACCGGGCCCATCCAGGCCGCCGCGACCGTCGAGGTCTCGCCGGACGAGGACGCTCCCGCCCTGTTGGCGCGGCTCACCGCGCTGGGCGTGGAGCTGCTCGAGAGGCAGCTCGCCGAGCTCGAGGCCGGCCGCGTCACGCGCGAGCCGCAGCGCGGCGAGGCGTCCCTGGCCCCCCTCATCAAGCGCGAAGACGCCCGCATCGACTTGACGAAGGACGCCAAGGCGGTCCATGACCTGGTGCGCGGCTTCCGCTCCTGGCCGCGGGCGTCCCTGGGCGGTGACCTGGTGCTCAAGACCGCCTTGGCGCTCCCCTCCGACCCTCCCGGAAAAGGCGTGCCGGGCACGGTGCTTTCCATTGAACGACCGAGGGGGATTCTGGTAGAATGTGGGTCCCGCAGTCGTCTGTGGTTCCTCGAAGTACAATCCGAGGGAAAAAAGCCGCTCGCCGCTGTGGATTTTGCCAACGGCCGCCGCCTGGCCGTCGGCTCCGTTTTGTCTTGAGCGCCGTCCGTGACCACCACGAACCGCCCGACCGTCGGACTGCCTGAATTGGCCCTCACCGGGGTCGTCTTCCTCGCCGTCGCCTGGTTCGGCGGCCAGTGGGCGCTCGAGGGCGTGGTCCACGCGCGCAAGACGCAGACCGTGCCCGACCTCAAGGGCCGCTCCATCGCCGCGGCGCTCGACGCGCTGGCCCCTCTCAACCTCGGCCTGCGGCGCACCGGCACCGAGTTCGACGCCGCCGTGCCCATCGCCTCGGTGCTGCGCCAGGACCCGCCCGCCGGCACCGTCGTGCGCGAGGGCAAAACCGTGCGCGTCGTCGTCAGCCAGGGCGGGCAGACCGTGCTGGCGCCCTCCCTCATCGGCCTGCCCCTGCGCAACGGCGAGATGCTGCTGCGCCAGGCCCAGCTCGGGCTCGGCGAGGTCAGCGAGGCGTATTCGCTCAAGCAGGAGAAGGGCTCCGTGCTCACGCAGGACCCCAAGCCCGAGACCAGCGTCGAGCGCGACACCTTGGTCAACGTCGTCGTGTCCAACGGTCCGCCGCCCGCCGGCGTGTCGCTCATGCCCGACTTCGCCCGCCGCGACGTGGGCGAGGCGCAATCCTGGGCCGCGGGGGTGGGCGTGACGCTGACGGTCAAGTCCGACCCCTCCTCCCTCTTCCCCGGCGGCACCGTGCTCTCCCAGAACCCGGCGCCCGACGCCGTGGTCTCCTCCGACGACAAGGTGACGCTCACGGTCAGCGGACGCAAGGGCGGCGCGACCAAGGCCGTCGCCTCCAAGTCCTTCAAGTACGAGCTCCCCGTCGGCGGCTCCGAGAGCCAGGTGCGCATCGTGCTCGTGGACCGCTACGGCGAGCGCGAGCTCTTCAACGGCCTGCGCAAGGCGGGCAGCAAGATCGAGGTGCCCGTGCAGGACACCGGCTCGGCGCGCGTGAAGATCTACATGAACGGCATCCTGGTCGAGGAACGGGACCTGTGATGACCGCGACCAAGGCCCCGGCCGTCGTGCCCTCGCTCCTGGCGGGCGACCTGGCGCGCCTGGGCGCTCAGCTCGACGCCGTGAAGGCCGCGGGCTGCTCGTGGGTGTCCGTCGACGTCATGGACGGGCATTTCGTGCCCAATCTTTCGTTCGGTCCTGATTTCGTCCGGCTGTGCAAGTCCAAAGGTTTCATCGTGGACACGCACCTGATGGTGACCAATCCCCTCGCCGTGGCGCCTTGGTTCGTCGAGGCCAAGACCGACTTCGTGACCGTGCATCTCGAAGCGGTCGACAGCGGCCTTGACGCGCTCAAGGCGATCCGTAAGCTGGGCGTCAAGGCCGGACTTGCCGTGAAGCCCAAGACCCCCGTGGACGGCCTGCTCGCCGCGCTCGACGCCTGCGACCTGGCGCTGGTCATGACCGTCGAGCCCGGCTTCGGCGGGCAGAAGTTCATGGCCGACATGATGCCCAAGGTCACCGCGCTGCGCCGCGCCATCGATTCGAAGAAGCTGGACTGCTGGCTCCAGGTGGACGGCGGCGTCAACGCCGCCAACGTCGCTCAAGCCGCCGCCGCCGGGGCCGACAGCCTCGTCGCCGGCTCGGCGGTCTTCGGGGCCAAAGACCCCGCCCTCGCTTTCCGCGAGCTCGAGCAGAAGGCTCGCGCCGCTTTCGCAACCAAGGAGTAACGGAGGAACACATGGCCGTCGTCATCCGTCTGCAGCGCAAGGGCAAGCCCCACCAGCCCTACTACCGCGTGGTCGCCATCGACAAGGCTCGCGCCGCGTCGGGCAAACCCATCGAGGTCATCGGCACCTACAACCCGCGCACCGAGGCGCAGGGCAAGAAGGTCGAGATCAAGAAGGACCGCTACGAGCATTGGGTCAAGGTCGGCGCCAAGCCGTCCCCGACCGTCTCGTCGCTCGTGAAGGCCGCCCTCAAGACCGCCGCCGCCAAGTAAGGAGAGCCTGATGAAGGACCTCACGCAGTTCATCGTGTCGCGTCTGGCCGACAAGCCCGGCGCCGTCAAGGTCGAGGAGAGCCTGGACGGGGACCTCACGGTCCTCACCTTGCTCGTCGACGAGGGCGACAAGGGCAAGGTGATCGGCAAGCAGGGCAAGGTCATCAAGGCCATCCGTGCCTTGGTGGCGGTCGCCGCCCAGAAGGAAGGCAAGAGGGCCGTCGTCGAGATCGACTAGCGGATGAGAATAGACTTCGTGACGCTGTTCCCCGACATGTTCCCCCCGGTGATGGGCGCCAGCATCATGGCGCGCGCCGCCGAGAAGGGGGCGTTGTCGTGGGGCTGCGTCAACCCGCGCGACTTCTCCGAGGACAAGCACCGCAAGGTGGACGACCGCCCGTTCGGCGGCGGTCCCGGCATGGTCATGATGGTCGAGCCTCTGTCGAAGGCGGTCAAGGCGGTCAAGAAGAAGGGCGCGCGCGTCATCCTGATGAGCCCGCAAGGGCGGCGTTTCGACGACGCGTACGCCAACGAGCTCACCAAAGAGCGGCACCTGGTCCTCGTGTGCGGGCACTACGAGGGCGTGGACGAGCGGGCGATGGGCCTCTTCGACGAGGAGCTGTCGGTGGGCGACTACGTGCTCACCGGCGGCGAGCTGCCCGCGCTGACCGTCGCCGACGCCGTGGTGCGCAAGCTCCCCGGCGTGCTCAAGAAGGACGAGGCCGTGGCGAGCGAGTCGTTCGCCGCCGGGCTCCTCGATTTCCCGCAGTACACGCGGCCCCGCAAGTGGCGCGGCCGCGAGGTCCCGGAGGTCCTTTTCTCCGGCGACCACAAGAAGATAGCCGAGTGGCGGCGCCAGGCCGCGCTCTCGGCGACGATGAAGAAGCGTCCCGATCTGGTCGGCGGCGCGAACTAAGAGAGCAGTCAGGAGACAACGTATGATGGTCGCGATGGAAGAGAAGAAGAAGGGCGCCACGCCGGATTTCCGGCCCGGCGACACCGTCAAGGTGCACATGAAGGTCATGGAAGGCGACAGCGAGCGCATCCAGGTCTTCGAAGGGACCGTCATCAGCAAGCGCGGTCGCGCGGACTCGCAGACCTTCACGGTCCGCAAGGTCTCGTTCGGCGTCGGCGTGGAGCGGACGTTCCCTCTCACCTCGCCTCACGTCGAGAAGATCGAGCTGGTGCGCACGGGCAAGGTCCGCCGCGCCCGCCTCTATTACCTCCGCGGCCTGACGGGCAAGAACGCCCGCCTCGACGAGCGCGTCGGCGAGGACGCCGCCGCGTCCAAGCCCGAAGCCAAGCCCGAGGCCACCAAGGCCCCGGCGCCCAAGCCCGAGGCCCCGAAGAAGGCCAAGGACGCTCCGGCCGTCGCGAAGTAAAGGGTACTGTCTGGGCCGACGGTCCTTCGACGAGGCCTATCGCCTGCGCGCCAGCGGCGCGGCGTTGGTCGGCGTCGATGAGGCCGGTCGGGGGCCCCTGGCGGGCCCCGTCGTGGTCGCGGCCGTCGTCCTGTCCGAGCCGTCGGACAGGGCGTGGGCCGGCATACGAGACTCCAAGCTGATGACCGAGAAGGCCCGGGAACGGGCCTTCTCGGTCATCGTTTCCAAGGCCCGGGCCGTGTCGGTGGCCTGGGCGCATCCGCGCCTCATCGACGAGAAGAACATCCTGGCGGCGACGCTGTCGGCGATGGGCCGCGCGGCGCGCCGCGCCGCGGCGCGGGCCGCTGGGCCGGTGCTGGTCCTCGTGGACGGCCCGCGCGAGGCGACCGGGCTCGACCGTCCGCAGGAAGCCGTGGTGGACGGTGACGACAAGTCCTTGTCCATCGCCGCGGCGAGCGTGGTCGCCAAGGTCGTGCGCGACCGCTGGATGGCCCGCTTGGACCGGCGTTACCCCGGCTACGGCTTCGGCGTCCACAAGGGTTACGGCACCGCCGCGCACCTCGACGCGCTCGGTCGCCTGGGCCCGTGCCGCGCGCACCGCCGCTCCTACGCACCCGTCCGCCGCGCGGAGGCCTCCCGTGGACCGCGCTGAGGCCGGGCGCCGGGCCGAGGACGCCGCCGCGGCGCTGCTCGAGTCCAAGGGCATGACCGTGCTCGAGCGCAACTTCCACGCGCGCGCCGGCGAGATAGACCTCGTCATGAAGGACAAGGACGAGGTCGTGTTCGTCGAGGTCCGCGCCCGCTCGACCATGGGCTGGGGCGGCGCGGCCGCCTCGGTCGGCGGCAAGAAGCGCCGGCGCGTCGTCACCGCCGCCAAAGTCTGGCTCGCGGCGCGGGGTTGGGAGGGCGCGTGCCGCTTCGACGTGGTCGCGTCCGAAGGCGGCGAGCTCGAGCACTACCCCGCGGCTTTCGACGCGGACGGGCGGGCGCCGTGAGCGGGCGCGAGCTCCTGACGCCGGAGCCCCTGCCCGAGGAGGCCGAGGCCGCTCGTATGCCCTTCTGGGAGCACGTGGGCGAGCTGCGCGGCCGGCTCATCCGCGCGGTGTCCGCGCTCGCGCTGGGCACGGCCGCGGCCTACGCGCTGCGCTTCGAGTTGTGGCGCCTGGCCATCGCGCCGCTGGAGCGCGCGCTCGCGCCCTACGGCGTGACGGCGTCGGCGGCCTTCGCCTTCACGGACCTCGTCGAGCCCTTCGTCGTCTTCCTGCGGCTGTCTTTCTGGAGCGCGGCCTTCCTCGTCTCTCCCTTCCTGTTCCTGCAGGTGTGGGGCTTCGTGCGCCCGGCGCTGCGCGAGAGCGAGCGCCGCTACGCGTCCACCTTCGTGGTCACGACCAGCGTGTGTTTCGTCTCCGGCGCCCTGTTCGCGTACTTCGTGTTGTTCCCCCTGCTCTCCGATCTGCTGCTGGCCGAAGCCGTGCGCGCCGGGCTGCGCGCCAACCTCAAGCCCGAGCCCTACCTGGACCTCTTCCTTTATACCGTCGTGGGCACGGGCGCGTGTTTCGAGGCCCCGGTCCTGTTCTTCTTCCTGGGCCGCTGGGGCTTCGTGACGCCGGGCGGCATGCTCGCGCGTTGGCGGGAGGCCTCCGTCGTCATCCTGGCCGCCTCGGCCTTCTTCACGCCGGGCGACGCGTTGACCACCACCGTCGTCTTCGGCGGCGTGCTCCTGGCCCTCTACTTCGTCTCCGTCCTCGTCGTCGCCGCCGCCCGCCGCTCGAACTGAGAAAGGGGACAGGTACCTAACTCAGTTTTACAGAAAACTGAGTTAGGTACCTGTCCCCTTTCTCAGTTCAGTCCTCGCCGGCGTCTTTGGTGAAGGCGGGCTGGCCGTCGAACTTGTTGAGCTTCTCGATGTGGACCCAGATGGCGTGGCTGGAGACGCGTTGGAGCAGGTCCAGGACGACGGCGTCGGTGAGGGCGTCGCTCTCGCGGGTCACGACGAAGCGCAGTCGCGCGCAGTCCACGGGATCGGCCTCGACGCCGAGGTCGTTGGGATAGACCTTGGCGCCGCGGTTGGAGATCTGGGCGAGCTTGACGGGCAGGCCGCGGATGGCGGCCTCGATCCTGGGGCCGAGCACGCCCGGGCTCGCGTCGGTCTCGACGAAGACGTCCACGCCCATGGGGCGGCGGTCGGCGGCGCGCACCATGACGGGGGCCTGGGTGACCGTGGGCATCTTCAGGCGCTTGAACTCGCGCCGGGGGTAGGACTTGGGCGCGGAGCCGAGGTTCTTGATGACCTCGGCCGTGTAGGCCTTGGTGCCGGCGGGCTCGCGGCCCCCGCCGGCCATGTCGGCGGTGAGCACCTTCCCCTCCTCCATGGTGACGAGCAGGGCGTTCTCCACGACGGCCGCCGCCTTCAGCTCGCCCAGGTGGCGCAGCATGAGCACGGCGCTCGAGAGGATGGCGGTGGGGTTGGCCATGTCCTTGCCCGCGATCTGCGGGGCGGACCCGTGCACGGCCTCGAAGATGGCGGCGTCCTGGCCGAGGTTCGCCGAGGGCGCGAAGCCCAGGCCTCCGATGAGCGCGCTGGCCAGGTCGGAGAGGATGTCGCCGTTCATGTTGGTCATGACGACGACGTCGAACTGCTCGGGGCGCATCACCATCTGATGCGCGCAGTTGTCCACGATCTGGTGGTCGGCGACGATTTCGGGGTAGTCCTTGGCGACCTGCTCGAACACGCGCTTGAAGAGGCCCTCGGTGAGCTTGAGGATGTTGGCCTTGGTCGCGCAGGTGACCTTCTTGCGGCCCTCGGCGCGGGCCAGCTCGAAGGCGAGTCGGCAGATCTTCTCGGAGCCCTTCTGCGTGACGATCTTCAGCGCCTGCGCCACGCCCGGGGTCTGGAGGTACTCGATGCCCGCGTAGAGGTCCTCGACGTTCTCGCGCACCACGACGAAGTCGATGCCGCGTCCCGAGTAGGGCGTGCGGATGCCGGGGAGCTCGCGCACGGGGCGGATGTTGCCGTAGGTCTCGAAATACTTGCGCAGGGTGACGTTGGCGCTCTTCTCGCCGTAGCCGACCGGGGTCTCCAGCGGGCCCTTGAGCGCGCACTTGGTGCGGCGGATGGAGTCCACCGTCTCCGGCAGCACGCCCGAGGCCACGCCTTTCTTGAACACCGTCGCGCCGGCGTGGCGCTCCTCCCAGGCGACGGGGACCTCGGCGGCGGCGAGCACCTGCTGGACGGCGGCGACGACTTCGGGGCCGATGCCGTCTCCGGGGATGAGGGTGACGGGGTGGGAGGACGCTTTGGGGGCCATGCGACCCCTATTCTACCTAATCGGGCCGCAGGCCCGGGCCCTTGGTGGCGGCCAGGAAACAGGCGAGGGACTCGCCGCGCGTCTCGGGTATGAGCGCGACCTTCACGCGCATGTGCGCGACGACGAGCTGGTCGGACAAGCGCTTGACCAGGGCCTTGGCCCGGTCCTGCGCCAGTCGCGCGCGCGCGTCGGGGACGTAGAGCTCGAGCTTGAAGGTTCCGTCGGGCCGCGGCTCGCCCAGGCGCAGCCGCTCGGCCATCTGCTCGAGGTAGGGGCGCGCGGTTTTGGCGAAGACGGCCTTGTCCGGCTCGAAAACGAGGCTCGTGAGGACCTCCAGGCGCGTCTCCCCCACGTACTCGCGGTGGACGAAGGAGTCGATGCGCACGGGCTCGCTCTCGATGGTGAAGGCGCGCCCGCCGCGGCGTCCCGTGAAGCGGTAGCGGTACGACTTGCCCGGCGACAGGGCCAGGCCGCCCGTCGGGCCCTGGCCCTCCCACTCGAGCCGCTCGCGCAGCAGGCCCACGCCTTCGGCGCGCCACACCGGCTCGCGGTCGGCGAACACCTCGAAGGTCCACGAGTCGTAGAGCGCCTCGATGTTGGCGGGCGAGAGAGCCAGGTACGGTGGCTCGGGGAAGGGCTTCTCGAAGCGGGCCGGGTCTCCCCCCACGCGTATGCGCGTGGTCGACGGGCTGCGCTCGTCGCGCGCGAGGTCGAGCGAGCGCAGCACCTCCTCGATGACGGGTTTGGAGGCGGCCGGCGGCGGCACGGCCATGCCGGGTCCTCCCGGGCGCGACTTGACCGTGATGTCCTGCTGCAGCTCGGTCTTGCCCTGCGCGGCCGCCGGCGCGGCGAGGGCCGCGGCGGCCAGGACCGCGAGGACGCGGGCGCCGGGAGCCGGGGTCGTCATCGGATCGGCTCGGTGGCGAGCGCGACCTGCGACGCGCCGGCGGACTTGGCGGCGGAGATGAGCTTCTGGACCTCGCGGTAGGCGACGGACTTGTCGGCGCGGATGAGCACGATGGACCCCTTGCGCTGGGTCACTTCCTTTCGCAGGTCGGAGACCAGGTCCGCCCAGGACGAGTCGGCGGCGCGCACGGCGAGGCGGCCGTCCTCGAACAGGGTCACGGCGATGGTGACGTCCTGGTTGGGCGGGATGGCGGCGTTGGGCAGGGAGACGGGCAAAGTCGGGTAGGCCAGCAGGGGCGCGGTCACGAACAGGATGACGAGCAGCACCAGCGAGATGTCGATGACCGGGATGATGTTCACCTCGGTCACCGGCTCGGGCTCGGGCGTGAGCGCGCGCATGCGCAGCGCGCCGTAGCGGGCCATCAGGGCGCCTCCGGCGCGGCGTCGCCGGCCGGCGCCGACGCGGCCGGGTCATGGACCTGGACGAGGGCCACGGCGGGCGCGCCCATGCCCGAGATGGCCTCGAGCGCGGAGACCACGCGGCCGTGCGGGGTCTCCAACTCCGGCGCGAGGAACACCTTCTTGTCGTCGCGGCGGGCGAGCTCGGGGACGAGCCAGGCGCGCAGTTCCGCGTCGCCGCCGATGAAGCGGCCCTCGACGACGTAGCCCGCCGGCGACAGGCCCACGGCGAGCACGGGCTCGGGCGGTCGCTGCGGCAGCAGGTCCTCGGCGCTCGGCGCCTTGGGCGGCGCGGCCTTGGCCGCGGCCGACTGGACCTTCAGCATGGACTGCGCGGCCATGGGCGAGAGCACGAGCAGGATGATGAGCAGCACCAGCGAGACGTCGGCCAACGGCACGACGTTGACCTCGGAGATGGGCGCCGCGCTCTCGTCGCGGTGGAACGGGTTACCGCCGCTCAACGGGGGCCCCCTCGAGCAGGACGGCCAGCTCGAGCACCCACAGGTCGGCCGTGCCCAGGCGAGCGCGCGCGGCGAGCGTGAAGTAGTTGTAGAGGAGGGCGGCGACCACGGCCACGCCGATGCCGAAGGCGGTGGCGATGAGCGCCTCGGAGATGCCGGCGGCGACGACGGCCGGGCCGCCCGCGCCGGCGGCGGCGAGGTCGTGGAAGGCGCGCATGATGCCGAGCACAGTGCCCATCAGCCCGATGAGCGGCGCGATGAAGCTCGCCGTGCCGAACAAGCCGACGCGCCGGTTGAGCGCCATGGACAGGCGTTGGCGGTGGAGCTGGAAGGCCTCGATGAGCCGCTCGTTGGTCGGCTGGTCCAGCGCGATGAGGCGCGAGAGCGCCTCGCCCATGATGCCCGGGTCCCGCCGGGCCACCGCGAGCGCGCCGGGCTTGTCGCCCGCCTCCAGCCGCTCCTTGACCCGGTCCCACACGCCGACGGGCAGGCGCTGCGAGAACCAGAACGCGTACAGGCGCTCGAGCGCCTGGGCGACGACGGCGAACGACAGGACGAGCAGGATCGGCATCGCGATGCTGATCTTGAGCATCTCGCCGAAAGTCATGGGTGCCATGGCCCGAAGTATAGCCGCGCCCCCGCATCCCCGCAAGGTGTCAGCGGCCGATGAGGGACTTGTCGCCGGTGAGGACCTCGACGCGTTTGCGGGCCGTCTCGAAGGTCGAGCTGCCGCGCTCGGAGTGCCGCATCACCTCCATGTAGAGCGGCGCCGCCTGCCGGGGCTTCTCCTCGAGCTCGAGCAGGAGCGCCAGCCGCAGCAGGCCGGCCAGGCGCGACGGGTCGTCGGCCGGGCGCGCGCCGCGCAGGCGGTCATAGGCGGCCTTGGCCTGGACCGTGCGCTTGCGTTTCTCCTCGAGGCGGCCGAGCGGGTACCAGGCCTTCGCCTGCTCGTAGGCCCGCGCCGCGCCGGCGAGGTCGCCGGCGTCCTCGCGCGACTTGGCCGCCGTCAGCCAGGCCCAGGGCGCCTTCTCGTGGTCCGGGAACTTCGTCGCGAAAGCGGCGAGCGCGCGGGCGGCCTCGTCCTCGCGGGGCGTCTTGGTCAAGGCGAGCGCGCGGTTGTAGGCCGCGTCGGCGGCCTCGGCGTCGTCGCCGGTCACCGCGCCGTAGGCGCGGGCCGCCCCCGCGTGGTCGCCGGCCTCGTAGAGCAGCGCGCCCAGCCGCGCGGCCGCGTCGCGGCGGCGCTTGTCGTCCGGCGGCGCGGTGGCCAGGAAGCGCCGGTAGGCGTCGGCCGCGTCGGCGCCGTGCCCGAGCTGGCGCAGGGCCTCGGCGCGGTAGTAGCGCCAGTCGTG
Source organism: Elusimicrobiota bacterium (assembly GCA_033875325.1). GTDB lineage: Bacteria > Elusimicrobiota > Elusimicrobia > UBA1565 > UBA9628 > GWA2-66-18. Next base: position 17,820 of record JANRKA010000101.1, read on the forward strand.
CACGCGCGGGGACTTGGGGTCGGTCTCGATCTGCCGGCGCAGCAGCGCCTCGGCGCCGGCCCAGTCGCCGCGTTTGTAGGCCGAGGCGGCGAGGTCGCGGCGGATGACGCGCACGAGCGGGTGCTCCGGCCAGCGCGCGACGAGCGCGGGCAACTCGGGGTCGTCGCGGTCGGCCTGCCAGACGGAGTTGAGCAGGAGGCCCTCGACCTCCTTGGTCTTGGCCCCGGGCGCGGCGCTCTCGAGGTAGCGTTTGTAGAGCGGGACAGCGTCGCGGTAGCGCTTCTTGTTGTAGTGGACCTGGGCCATGAGCAGGAGCGCCTCGAGGTCGGCGTCCTTGGCCTCGGACGCCTTGGCCATGGCTTTGTAGTGATAAAGCGCCTGCTCGCTCTCCCCCTCCTCGGTGAGCAGCTGGCCGAGCTGGAGGTGGGCGTCGGCGGCGAAGACGGAGCCCGGGTGTTTGTCCACGATCTCCTGGTAGGACTTCACGGCTTGCGGGACGAGCCCGAGCTTCTTGAGCATGAGGCCGCGCTCGTAGAGTGCGCGCGGACGCAGCGGGCTGCGCGGGAAACGCGCGGCGAAGTCGGCGTAGGCCGAAGACGCCTCCGCGGTTTTGCCCTGGCGGCGCAGGAGGTGGGCGATGGACAAGGTCGCGGACTCGCGCAAGTCGTCGAGCCCCCAGCGCGCCGCCTCCTTGGCCGCGCGGGTCAGCGCGTCGCGCGCGCGGTCCGGCCGTCCCTTGCGGTCCCAGTCCGCGGCCACGGCGGCCAGCGCGTAGGCGCGCACCGGGGAGTCATGGCCGGACGCCGACACCGCGCGGAAGCGCCCGGCGGCGTCTTCGCGCCGCCCCAGCCGCTCCTCGGCCCCGGCGCGCCAGATCTGCGCGAGCGCGATCCACCGGTCGGCGACGGCGGAGGCGTCGGCGTCGGGCACGGCCGAGAGCACGGCGGCGTCCTGGCCCAACGCGGTGTAGGCGGCGCCGAGCATGTGGACGGCGCGCCCGCGTTGGCGGCCGCGGCCCTGGGCCAGCGGCTGCAGCAGCCGCGCGGCGCGAGCGGGCTCGCCGCGGCGCAGGTGCAGGGCGGCGCAGGCGAGCTCCACCTCCTCGCGGGACGGGTGGTCGGGATAACGGCGGCGGAAGTCGTAGCCCTCGGCGAGCCCGTCCTCCACGCGGTCGGAGTCCACGGCCGCGCGCAGTCGTCCCAACGCCTCCTCGGGCGTCGAGGACGGCATGGCGGGCACGAAGGGCTCGTCGGCCTGCGCCGCCTCGCTTTTGCGCAGGCCCTCGCCGGGGATGCTCTCGAGCAGCGCCTGGCCGCGTTCCCCCCAATCGGTGCGCGGGTAACGCGTCAGGAGGATGTCGAGGTGCCGCTTGGCGTCGGAGAACTCGCCGCGCTGCAGCGCGATCTCGGCGCTCCGGTAGTGGTTGAGCGCGGCGACGTCGTCCTTGGGCGTGTCCACGCCTTTGCCCAGCTCCAGCGAGCGCCCGTACTGAGCGCGCGCGCCGGAGAGGTCGCCGCTCTGGAGCTTGAGCTCGCCCATGATGGCGCGCGCCTCCATGTCCAGCGCCTGGTAGCCGTCGCTGGGGTCCTCCGCGGGCCGCGCGGCGGCCGCGTGCGCCGCGGGGCAATAAAGGAAGACGACGAGCAGGGCCCGTCTCACACCGCCAGTGTAGGGGCGGTGGCGGCCGCTGTCAATGCTCCGGGAACTGAGAAAGGGGATAGAACTGAGAAAGGGGACAGGTACCTAA
>JANRKA010000102.1:0-3553 GCA_033875325.1 Elusimicrobiota bacterium
CGAGCGCGCGCCTGGCCGCGCTCGGCCGTCCGCGCCCGGGGGCGCGGCGGTGAGCCCCCGCCGGGCCGGGGAGAGGCTCGCCGGCGCCGTCGCGGCGCTCGCGCTGGCCGCGGCTCTCGTCGTCTCGTTTCGCGCCTTCCAGGCGGAGCGCCATCTGCTGCGCGCCGGGCTCGACGCCTCGTCCGTCGAGCTCGGCGAGGCCCTGCGCCTGGGCGCCCACCCCGCGCACGTGAACCCCTCCTACCGCCTGCCCTTCGTCGGCCTGCTCGAGGCCGACGCCTTCCTGCGCGCCGGCCCCGCGTTGGAGTCCTGGTCCGCCCTGTTCCTGCTGCTGACGCTGGGGCTGGTCTTCGCGCTGGGCCGCGAGCTGGGCGGCTCGGCCGCGGGCGCCGCCGCCGCGGCCCTGTGGGCGCCCGTGTTCGCGTCGCTGCCCCGCGGGCCCGGCCATCTCAAGCAGACCGCGCTCACCGCGCTCGGCCTGCTAGCCGCCCTGCTGTGGGCGCGCGCCGCGGCGGCGCCGTCGCCGGCGTCAGGGCTCGCCGCGGGGCTGGGCTTCGGGGCGACCTTGCTCGCCCGCGGGACCTACGCGTTTTTCCCCGCGGCGGCCGCCTTCCTCCTGCCGCGCCGCGCCGCGCTCCTGCTCGCGGGCGGGACGCTGGCCGTCCTGCTCCCGTGGACGGCGATGAACGCGGTCGCGCACCGCCGCTTCGTGCCGCTGGAGGACGGCTCCATGAACATGAACGTCGTGACCGGGGCCCTGGGCACGACCTTCTGCGCGCACGGCGACTTCGCGGCCCTGATGGGCGAGGACGCCGGCGGGCAGGGCTTCGGCTCCCCGCTCGCCTGGGCCGCCCGCGCGGTCGCGGCCGAGCCCGGGCGCTACGCGCGCGGGGTCGCGGCGCGCCTGGCCCGCGCCGTCTCCCTGCGACCGTTGCTCTTCCTGCTCGCGGGCCTGGGCCTGCTCCTGCTGCGGGGCGACCCCGCCGCGCGCGCCGTCGGGGCTTTGTGCGCCTACTTCCTCGTCGTCAACTGCGCGATGTCCATCGAGGACAATTATTTCGAGCCGCTGTGGCCGCTCCTGGCCGCGCTGGCCGCGGCGCCGCTCGCCCGCCTGCCCGACCCCGCGCCGGCCGCGGGAGCGGCCGTCTCGCGCGCCGTGTTGGCGGTCTGCGTGTTCTTCGTCGCCCTCGCGGGCGCGCGCCAAGTCGCGCTCGTCGTCCGTTACGCCGCGTCGGCCGCCGCGCGGCCGCCGTGGTCCGAAGCCGCGCTCGACGCCGCGCTGGCGCGCGAGCCGGGCGCGCCCTGGCTCGCGCTCGAGCACGCGCGCCGTCTTCTGGGCCGGGGAGACGCCGCGGGCGCGGCCGCCGCGCTCGCGGCGGCGACGCCGCTCGAGGGTCTGCCGCGCCGCGAGGTCCTGCTCGCCTGGGCGCTCGCCAAGGGCGGGCGGCCGGGCCTGCTGCTGGATCTGGAGACGGCCCCTCGAGACGCGCCCGCGCCGTGGGGCGACGCGCAGGCCGAAACCGCGGCCGTCTACCGGGCGCTCGCTCTCGACGGGCTCGGCCGCCGCGACGAGGCGCGAGAGCGGATGCGCGACGCGGCCCGCGAGTGGGCGGCCTGGCAGGGCTTCCTGCACCCCGGCGCGGAGGCCGCGGCCGACGCGTTGGCCCCGCGCCTGCGCGGCGCGGCCGGAGCGCGTTTCCTCGTGCGGCTCGACCAGGTGTTGGCCGGGCAGGACCCCGCCGACCTCGAGCGCGCCGTGGAACTGGCCGCCGAATCGAGCGGCGACCCCGCGGGCTGGCGGCGGCTCTTCGAGGAGCGCCTGCGGCGCGGCGAGGCCGCGCGCGCGGCCTCCGCGCTGGAGTCCCTCGAGCGCCTGGCGACGGGACGAGAGGAGAGACGCGAGGCGGCCTTCGGCTGGGAGCGCCTCGGTCGGCCGGAGCGCGCGGCGGCGTCCTTCGCGCGACTGCTCGCCGAGGACCCGCGCGACGCCGTGACCTGGTCGGACCGCGGCGTGGCGCTGTATCGCGCGGGGCGCCGCGCGGAGGCGATGAAGGCCTTCGAGCGGGCGTTGGCTCTCGACCCCGGGCTCGAGGCGGCCCGGGTCAGTCTCGCGGCGGCGCGGGCGGCCCCAACGCGTCGATGAGGCGCGGCCAGAAGTCGTCGATGTCGCGGTAGCGACCCGCCGCGCGGCCGGGCTCGTAGTCGGTCTCGAGGCGGGCGGCCAGGCGCTTGATGGCGGCGGGCACCGGGTCGTCGCCGTGCTCCGGCAGGCCGCGCCCGTCGAGCGCCGCCACGCGGCGGTTGAGGGCCTGGACGACGACGTGCAGCGCGCAGTTCTGCCAGACGCCGTGGCAGCCTTCGCCCAGTCCCGCGGCCAGGTGAGCGCGCGCCTCGAACTCTTTCTTGTGACGCAGGTAGGCCGGCTCGGCGACGATGTAATAGACCTCCTGGAACACGCCCGACTGGAACGGCGCCTCCAGGAAGAAACGCGGGCGCCCCGTCTCCCCCCAGTCGTGTTTGATGACGGCCGACACGCGGAAAGGGCCCTTCACCGGACCGTCCGGCGAATACGGGTAGGGGATGATGTAGTGGGTGTACATGCGCCGCGTGTACACCAGCGGCAAGGTCAGGCGCACGCGCGCGTCGAGCGGGCGGCCGAGGTAGCCCTCCAGCAGCGCGAGCGGGTCGCGTCCGCCGAGCTCCAGGCGCGCCGCGGCGCGCGCTTCGCGGCACTCGCCGGAGCGCGACTTGAGCCACTCCATGGCCCCGCTGCGCCGGGCGAAGTCGCGCAGGTCGCGCAGGAAGGCGTCCACGGCCGCGTCGCCGCCGGCCTTGGCCACGAACTCCACCGACAGGGCGCGCCGCGGCGCGACCCAGGCGAGCTCGGGCGGGTCCGAGAGCGCGGTGAGGATGAGCACGAAGGTCTCGTGCCCGTCGAGCCGGGCGGCGGTCGCGGCGTAGGTCTTCACCGCGGGGTGGTCCTTCCAGGCGGCGAAACGCGTCTCCAGGTCCGCCATGGACCGGGGCAGGGGCGGCTCGCTCAGCCGCCAGCCCGCCAGCGTCTGCACCACGCCGAGAAGGTCCAGGCGCGGGTCGCAGTCCACCGTCAGCGTGGAGGGCGCGGCCGCCGCGGGCAGCGCCGCGGCCAGCAGCAGGGCCGCGATCATGCGCCGACGCGGGCCCGCGGGACCTCGCCCTCGAAGCCCAGCGCGCTCACGCGGCGGCCGAGCAGGAGGAAGGAGAGGGCGGCGTGCCCCTCCGCGAAGGGCGCCGCCAGGTCATGGCGCAGGAAACGCGGCCACGGCTCCGGCCGCGCGAGGGCCAGCGACCAGCGGCCCGTCGGGCGCGCGGCCTTGCCCTCGCCCTCGAACTCGACGCTCACGCCCGCCGCCGGGCAACGCGCGTGGAACGCCGCCGCGCGCGCGGCCAGGCCGGGTTCCGCGAAAAGCGCGGGGGCGAAGCGGTGCGTCTTCAGCGAGAGGACGCGGACCGCGCCGCCGGCCGGCCGCTCCAGGCGCCGCCCGCCGGCCTCCAGCCACGCGCCGGCCGCGCG
>JANRKA010000103.1:0-2524 GCA_033875325.1 Elusimicrobiota bacterium
CGCCGGCTTGAGCCCGCCGTCGCGCAGGGACTTGAGCGCGTCGGCCGCGCGCTCGGCGTGGCGCGGCGCCAGCACGAGGACCAGGTCCGCGCCGAGCGCGCGGGCCTGCAGGAAGGCCGCGAGGACCGCGTCCTCCTCGCCGGGGTGGGTGGACCCGGCGATGAACAGGGGGCGCCCCGCCAGGCCGAGCTGCGTCAGCCGCGCGTCGGCCTCGGTCGTGGCCGCGGGCACGGCGCCCCGGTCGTACTTGCAGTTGCCGGCGACGACGAGGCTGCGCGCGCCCAGCGCCGCGAAGCGGTCGTGGTCCGGGGCGCTCTGCGTCGCGACGAGGGTCAGGGACTCGAGCGCCGGGCGCAGCAGCGGGGCGATGAGCCGGTAGCGGCCGAAGCTGCGCTCGGTCATGCGGGCGTTGACGAGGGCCGGCTTGAGGCCCGCGCGGGCGGCCAGCAGGATGGTGGTGGGCCACAGCTCGGTCTCGGTCAGGACGAGGCGCTCGGGCGCCAACGCGGCGATGAAGCGGGAGACGAAAGGCCAGGCGTCCACGGGGGCCAGGCAGGCGTGGGCGACGCCCGGCAGCTTGGTCGCGGCGGCCTTGCCGGCCGCGGTGGTCGTGGTCACGACCAGCGGCGGCGCGCCGGGGCGCGCGGCGAGGGCGGCGACCAGGGGCTCCAGGCCCGCGACCTCGCCGGCCGACGCCGCGTGCAGCCACCAGGCCTTTTTGCCGGACAGACGGGCGCGGGCCTCGGGCGGCAGCGAGCCCAGGCGCTCGGGCAGCTCGGCCCAGAGGGCCTTGAGCAGGCCGCGTCGAGGGGAGAGCGCGAAGGCCGTCACGACGGCGGCGCCGATGAGCGGCGCGGCCAGCAGCTCGAGGAGGAGGACCGCCGCGCTCACGCGCGCCCTCCGGCGACCTCCGCGTCCGCCTCCGCGGTGATGCGGTCGAGCTCGGCCTTGAGCTCGGCGGCTTTGGCCTTGGCGTCGTCGTCGGGGCCGACCTCGATGGGCTCGCCGTAGACGACGACGGCGCGCCCGAAGGGCAGGGGGACCTGGAACTTGTCCCATGCCTTCTCCACCTGGAAGCGGTTGGACAGGGAGTTGGTGATGGGGACGATGGGCGCGCCCAGGCTCCGGGCGAGGAAGATGACGCCGTCCTTGACCTCGCGGGCCGGGCCTTTGGGGCCGTCGGGCGTGATGCCTATGTCGCGGCCGGCCTTCATGACCTCCATCATCTCGCGCGCGGCGGCCGCGCCGCCGCGGCTGGAGGAGCCGCGCACCGCGTCGATGCGCGAGAGGCGCATGGTCTCGGCGATGACGTCGCCGTCCTTGGAGCGGCTGACCAGCACGGCGGCCTCGGCGCCGCGGTGCGACCAGGTGAAGAAGACCTGGCGCTGGTGCCAGAACGCGTAGATGAAGCGCCGGCCCTGGTCGTGCAGGCCGCGGGGCACGGCGGCGTTGCGCACCTTCAGGCGCGTGGTCCGGCCGACGAGGGTCACGAAGGCGTAGACGAGGTACGGGACGAGCGCCCGCAGCACTACTTGCGGCCCTTGGCCTTCGACTTCGCGAGCCAGGACAGGCTCACGCACAGGGAGGCCGCGGGGGAGAGGCGGCCGCCGTCGAGGGCCACGCCGAGTTTCGCCCCGTCGAGCTTGCGCACGGCGGCCTCGAGCGCGTCGGGCGCGCTCAGCGCGTTGAGGGGGGACAACTCGCAGTTGTCCTTCTCCGCGTCGTCGGCCAACAGGTTCGTGGCGAAACGCACCGCCTCGTCGAGCGCCGTCTCCTCGAGCACGGGCCACAACGCCGCGGGCGCGGCCGTCTCCTTCTCGCGCAGCGAGGAGGGGAACCCCTCGCCGAGGGACGCCAGGACCAGGCTGTAGGCCAGGCCGGGCATGGGCGAGAGGAGCTTGACGTCGGGGTCCGGGTGGGCGAAGGTGTCGAAGAGCACGCCCGGATTCAAGGTCTTGGCGGCCCGGTCGAGGAACTTCAGCAGGACGGGCTCGGGCAGGCCGGCGGCCTCGAGGTCCACGCCGGCCTTCTTGGCCCGGCGCTTGACCTCGTGGGGCCTCAGGGGGAGCTTGAACCCCTTGATCTTCCTCATTTGCGGCGGCGGCCCTCTTTGACCTTCACGGCCGGGGCGGCGTCGGACGCCGGCTCGTGGCGGCGCTTGCCGCCCTGCCAGGTGTAGATGAGCTGGGTGGCCAGGCCGATGGTCGAGTAGGTGCCCACGATGGAGCCGATGAGGAGGGCGAAGGCGAAGTTGTGGATGACCGGCCCGCCCAGCGCGAACAGCGACACCACCACCATGAAGACCATGCCGTTGGTGATGAGGGTCCGCGAGCGCATCTCGTTGATGCTGTCGTTGATGACGCCGCCCAGGTCCGCCCCGCGCCGCAGGCGCAGGATCTCGCGCATGCGGTCGAAGATGACGATGGTGTCGTTGATGGAGTAGCCCGCGATGGTCAAAAACGCCGCCACGATGACGAGGTCCACCTCGACCTGCAGGGCCGCGAAGAGGCCGGCCGTGATGGTC
>JANRKA010000104.1:0-3091 GCA_033875325.1 Elusimicrobiota bacterium
GCTCCGTGCTCGGCGCGGGCGATGCGGGAGCGGGCGCCGGCGCCGGAGCCGGAGCCGCGGGCGCCTCTCCGGCCGCGCGCAGGCGGTACTCGGCCTCCTCGAGCAGGACCTCCTCATAGACGGCGCGCGGCGAGAAGAGCAGTCGCCCGACCTTCTCGATGGCGTGCTGCGGCAGGAGGTAGTCGCCGCGCTGCTTGGCGAAGTCGCGTATCTCCGAGATGGGGCGGCCGGCGCGGATCATCTCCGAGATGGCGGGGTAGAACTTCACGATCTCGTAGACGCCCTCTCGGCCCATGTGCCCCGTGCCGGCGCAGCGGGCGCAGCCCCGGGGCCGGGCGACGAGCGCCGGCGGCGCGTCGGTGAACGGCGCGAACCACGCGCGCTCCTCCGCGGTGATGGGGCCCGTCTCCTTGCAGTGCGCGCACAGCGTCTTGAGCAGCTTCTGCGCCACGACGCCGAGCAGGCTGTCCGACATGGCCGCGCGCGTGATGCCCAGTCGCTCCAGGCGGAAGACCGCCGTCGTGGCGTTGGTGGTGTGCAGGGAGCTGACGGTCAGATGGCCCGTGCTGGAGAAGTCGATGGCCATCTTGGCGGAGAAGGAATCTCGCATCTCGCCGAGGAAGAGGATGTCGGGGTCCTGGCGCATCGAGGACTTGAGCAGCGCCTCGAAAGTGGCGCCGGCTTTCTCGTCGACCTGCTGCTGGTTGGCGTCGGCGATGCGGTACTCGACGGGGTCCTCGATGGAGATGAGGCTGCGCTTCTTGCAGTCGATGTGCTGCAGGAGGCTGTAGATGGTGGTGGTCTTGCCCGAGCCCGTGGGGCCGGCGAAGAGCAGCAGGCCGTTGTTGCGGCCGGCGAACTCGACCATGTGGCGGACCTGCTGCTCGGCCATGCCGAGCTCGGAGAGGGGCTTGGCCTTCGCCCAGGGCTCGAGCAGGCGCAGCACGAGACTCTCGCCTTCGGGCGTCGCGAAGGTCGCCAGGCGCACGACGAAGGCGCGGCCGCTCACCGTGGTCTGGAACGAGCCGTCCTGCGGCTTGCGGCGCTCGGCGACGTCGAGGCGCCCCTGCACCTTGAAGCTCGTCACGAGCCGGGCCGCGGTGTCGGCCTTGAGCTGGAAGGCGTCACGCATGTCGCCGTCGACGCGCAGACGCACGAGGGCGCCGTAGGGCTTGGGCTCGATGTGCACGTCGCTGGCGCGCTCGTAGACGGCGGTCTCGAGGATGTCCCTCCCGACTTCCGCGGCCGAGCGCGCGCCGTCGTCGGCGGCGCCCGCGGCGCGGGGCGCGGGGCGCGAGAGGATGCGGTCGAGGCTCTCGGCGGTGGTGCGCACGAGGCGGGGCGCGTCGCCCTCGACGCCGCGCAGGGCCGCGACGAGCTCCGGCTCCGGGAGCTCGCGGTCGACGGCGAAGGCGCGCGCGCCGTCGAGCTCGAAGGCGACGACGCGGTGCGAGCGGCAGAAGGCGGCCGGCAGCACGCCCAGGAGCAGAGAATCGGGCTCGATGAAGGGCGTGAAGGGGAGCGGCTGCGCGGCGGCGGGCGCGGCGGGCGCCGGAACCGGCCGGCTCAGGAGGCTCCAACGGCGCGAGGCGTCGGCGTGGCGCGCGACGGTGTCGAGCAGGGCCGCCTTGGCGATGGGCTTGGGCAGGTGGTCGACCGCGCCGCAGGCCAGGGCGCGGGCCTTGTCGCGGGGGTCGTCGAGCGCGGTCAGGAACACGACGGGGACCAGGGACAGAGCGGGCTCGGCCTGCAGGCGCGCGCAGAGCTCGTAGCCGTCGAGCCCGGGCATCATGGCGTCCGTGAGGACCAGCGCGGGCGGCTCGGCGCGGGCGGCCTTCAGGGCCTCCTCGCCGCCGGACGCGCCCGCGAAGCGGTAACCGGCGTTGACGAGCAGGCGCTCCAGCAGGAGCAGCAAGGACGGGTCGTCGTCGACGGCCAGGACGAGAGGCTTCTGCTCAGCCATGTTCCTCCGCGAGCTCGGCCGCGCGCGCCGTCAGGCGGGCCAACGCGTCGCCGGCCGCCGCCGCGTCGTCGCGCCGCGCGGCGGCCTCCAACTCGCGCGCCAGCGCGCTGAGGCTGTGGAAGCCGAAGCTTCCGCCCGCGCCGACCACGCGGTGCGCGCCGGCCGCGACCGCTCCGAGGTCCCCCCCGCGCGCGGCCGTCGCGAGGCCGGCGAGGTCCGCGGCGAGCTGGCGCAGGAACTGGGGCGCGAGGTCGGCGAGCTCCGGGTCGAGCGCGTCGGCTGCGGGGGCGACGCAGCCTCCGCGCAGCCGGGCGACTGCGTCCAGCAGCTGCGGGCGCTCGAAGGGTTTGGGCAGGTGCGCGTCGAACCCCGCCTCCCGGCACGCGGTCAGCGCGTCCGGGGCGGCGTCGGCGGTGAGGGCCAGCAGCGGGGCGCGCGGCCGTCCGCGCAAACGCTCGTCCTCGCGCATGCGCCGGGCGGTCTCGGGCCCGTCGAGCCCGGGCATCTGCAGGTCCATGACCACGGCGTCATAGTCGCGGCGGGCGAAGAGGCGCAGGGCCTCCTCTCCCCCGTCGGCGCAGTCCACGGCGTGACCGGCCCGCTCGAGGACGCTCTGGACGAGCAGGCGCATGTGCGCGGTGTCGTCGACCACCAGGACGCGGAGGGCGCCGTCAGGCATGCTCTTATCCTACAATAATCGCCATGTCAGCCGAGTCCTCGCGAGGCCGGGAGGCGTTCCTCGAGCGGGTGGCCGAGGCGGTGCGCGACGGAGGCGCCGCCGCGGTGGCCGTCTTCGCCGTCGAGGACCACGAGGGCATCCGCGCCCGCCACGGCGGCGCGGTCCTCGACTCCCTGATGACGAGGCTCTCGGGCGCGTTGGCGGACGGCCTGCGCCCCGGCGAGGCCTCGGGCTTCCTCTCGCCGGACGCGCTGGGGGTGCTCCTGCGCGGGGACCCGGAGGAGAGCCGCAAGGATTTCACGGGCCTGGCGGCGCGCCTGAGCGCCCTCACGCGCCAGGGCCTCGTGAGCGGCTTCGCGCACGCCCGGCAGCACGGCGGCGGCGCGGAGGCCTTGTGCGAGGCCGCGCGCGCCGCCGCGGCGCCCGTCGCCGGCGCGCGCGAGGGCGCG
>JANRKA010000105.1:0-18990 GCA_033875325.1 Elusimicrobiota bacterium
GTGCCCGCGCCCGGCCTGGCCGCCGCGGAGGCGGCGGCGGCCGCGCTGGCCGACCGCTCCGCTCCCGCGGGGCCCTTCGACGGGCGCGTGCGCCCGGTCGCCGCCGAGGCCGCCGAGTGGCGCCGACGCGGGTTGTCCCCGTCCGCGCTCGACGAGCTCGCCGCCTGCCCGTTCCGCTTCTTCGCGGGCCGCGTCTTGGGCCTGCCGGAGCCGGAGGAGGCCGCCGAGCGCGGCGAGCTCGACGCGGCGACGCGCGGCCGGCTCTATCACGCCGTGCTCGAGCGCGCCAAGGACGATGGGCTGGAGCGGGCCCTCGTCGAGGTGTTCTCCGCCAACGATTGGCGCGTGTTGGGGCTGTACCCGCTGCTGTGGGAGGCGCTGCGCGAGGAGATGTCCGTCCACCTGCGGGCCTTCGCCGAATGGGACGCCGAGGACCTGGCGAAGCGCGGCATGCGGCCGCGCTGGTCGGAGAAGGCGCTGGAGGGCGCCCCGCCCGAGGGCGCGCCGGGCGGCGTGCCCTGGCGCGGCAAACTCGACCGCGTGGAGACCGACCCCGCGACGAGACGCTTCCGCGTCACCGACTTCAAGACCAAACGCTCCGCGCGTTGGGCCAAACCCGCCAAGGCGGTCGAGGCGGGCGAGACCCATCAGCTGCCCGTTTACGCGGAACTGGCCGCGGCGGCGCTCGGCCCGGGGTGGACCTTCGACGGCGCGAGTTACCGCTTCGTCGAGACCGCAGACGCGCGCGAGGCCGAGCTGACGGCGGCGGACTGGAGTGCCCTGCGCGCGCCGTTCTTCGCGCGCCTCGCTCGGCGCCTGGAGGAGGCCGCCGACGGGCGGTTCCCCATCCGTCCCGACGACCGCGACCCCGGTCACTGCACCTACTGCGGCTTCGCGGCCGCCTGCCGCAAAGCCCACAGCCCCTCCCGCACCCGCGCCGAACGCTTGATAGGGGCATAACAAAGGGGACAGGCACCTAAGTTATACCCCGTACGGGGTATAACTTAGGTACCTGTCCCCTTTGTTATACCCCCTTTGTTATACTCGGGCCATGAGCGAGCCCGACTGCCCCAAGTGTCCGTTCACGCCGATGAACCCCGTCACGCTGGAGGGCGGGGTGCAGGCCGACGAGTGTCCGAAGTGCCGCGGGCAGTGGTTCGACGCCGGGGAGCTCGCCAAGGCGTCGAAGGACGCCGCCGCGATGGCGCGGGCGCTCGCGGACGCGCCTTTGCGCCCGCGCGAAGGCAAGGCGAACTGCCCGCGCTGCCTGAAGGCCATGGTCAACGGCGGGCTGGGCAGCGAGTTCATCCGCGTGGACCGCTGCGTCGAGCACGGCGTGTGGCTCGACGCGGGCGAGCGCCGGCTGCTCGCCCAGATGCTCGGGCTGTAATCCTATAATCGGGAGGATGTCCGCTCCCGACCAGACCGACCGCGACCGCGCGCGGCTGCGCCTCGACGCCAACGCCGTCGTCGAGGCCGGCGCCGGCACCGGCAAGACCACCCTCCTCACCGACCGGCTGCTCTTCCGCGTGTTGGGCTGGGACGAGCCCCGGCCCGCGACCATCGAGGAGGTCGTCGCGCTGACCTTCACGGAGAAGGCCGCCGGCGAGATCAAGGTCCGCCTCTCCGACCGGCTCGCCGAGATAGCCGCCTTCCTCGCGCTCACGCCGCAGCCCGCGCCGGCCGAGGAACGGGCGCGGCGCACGGTCGAGGAGCTGGGCGAGCATTTCCACAAGCGCCCGCCCGAGCTGCTGCGGCGCGCCCGCGCCGCCCTGGAGGACCTCGACAAGGCGCAGATCGGCACCATCCACTCCTTCTGCGCGCACGTCCTGCGCCTGTACCCGGTCGAGGCCGGCGTGGACCCCGGGTTCGTCGTGGACGAGGGGGACGCGTTCGACGAGTGTTTCGCCTCGGAGTGGGCGGCCTGGCTCGATGAGGAGTTGGGGGAGCGGCCGCCGCGGCGCGAGTTGTGGCGGGCGCTGCTCGCGCGGACGGGCCTCGACGAGCTCGAGACGCTCGCGCGCGAGTTGTGCGGCGAGAAGCTGGAGCTCGAGGGCCTGGGCGGGCCGGACCCCGTGACGGCGCGGGAGCTGCGCGCGCTCGCCGAGGACCTCAAGCGCCGGACGCACGGGCGCGGCAAGGCCCGCGGCAACGCGGAGGCGGCCGTCACCGCGGCGTACGCGCGCCTGACGGCGTTGGCGGACGCGGCCGAGTCGAAGGCGCCGGCCTTCTCCGCCGAGCCGCCGCCGGCCGTCCCCAACGCGAGCTGGCCGAAGGCCTGGGGGGACGACCCCGAGGCCCAGGCCGTCTTCGAACGGGCCCTGGAGGTCGCCGACTCGGCCACGCCCGACGACGACGCGCTGGTGCGGCTCGCGACGGCGGCGCTGCTGCCGTTCGCCCGGAGGACGCGCCGCGCCTACGCGCGCCGCGGGTTCATCTCCTTCGACGGCCTCCTGCGCCGCGCCCGCGACCTCGTCCGCGACCGGCCCGAGGTGCGCGAGCGACTCAAGCGCCGCTACACGACCTTGCTCATCGACGAGTTCCAGGACACCGACCCGCTGCAGGGCGAGCTGCTCCTGTACCTGGCCGAAAAACCCGGCGGGCGCGCGAAGGACTGGCGCGAGGCCGTGCCCGAGCCGGGGCGCCTGTTCGTGGTCGGAGACCCCAAGCAGTCCATCTACCGCTTCCGCGGCGCGGACGTGGCGGCCTATGAGGGCTTCACCGGCCGGCTGCTCGAGCACGGGGCCCTCGCCTGCGATCTGACCGCCAACTTCCGCTGCCGGCCGTCGCTGGTGGAGCCGGTCAACCGGGTCTTCGAGGCCGTGATGCGGCCCGTGCCCGGCGCGCAGCCCGCCTACAAGGCCATCCGGCCCGCTCGGCCCGCGGGCGAAGCCGCGGGCGTCGAGGTCGCGGCCGTCGTGGACGGGGGCGACGGGCTCGACGCCGCGTCGGCCGCGCGCACCGAGGCGGCCTGGGCCGCGCGTTGGGTCGTGGAGGGCCGCGGCGCGCTGCCGCTGAGCGCGGTGGCGGTGCTGCTGCGCTCCTCCACGGCGCTGCCGCACCTGCTGGAGGCCTTCAAGCGCTCCGGCATCCCCTACGCGGTGGACATGGACTCGCGCTTCTACGGCGCGCAGGAGGTCGTGGACTTCCTGAACCTCCTGCGCGCGCTCGACGACCCCTCCGACCGCGTCGCGCTGGCCGGACTGCTGCGCTCGCCGTTGGGCGGGATGACCGATGACGACCTGCTCGCGCTCTCGCGCGCGGGCGCCCTCGACTACCGCCGCGAACCGGCGCCCAAGGTCTTGCCGGGCCCGGCGCGCGAGAGGCTGGCGCGGCTCTGGTCGTCTTTGCGAGGGCTGCGCGAGCGGGTGGGCCGCGCGCCGCTGGGCGAGCTCGTCGGCGACGCCCTGGCCGAGACCTTCCTCGTGGAGCTGTGCGCGGAGGCCTACCACGGCCAGCAGACGGTCTCCAACCTGCTCAAGCTGCGCCGGCTCGCGGTGGAGGCCTCCGACCGGCGGGGCGCGACGCTCAAGGCCTTCATCGCGCGCGCCGCGTTGGCCGCGGCGGAGTCCCGCCGGGAAGGCGAGAGCCCGCTGGCCGACGAGCGGCTGGAGGCGGTCCGCGTCATGAGCGTGCACAAGTCCAAGGGGCTGGAGTTCCCCGCCGTGCTCCTGCTCGGTCTATCCGGCCGGGCCGGGGGCGCCTCGGCGGAGAAGCCGGCCTCGCGCGCGGACTGGGCCACGGGCCGGCGCGCCCTGCGCCTGGGGGGCGCCCGCTCGGCCGCGATGGCGCTGCTCGACGCGCGCGAGAAGGCGCTGGAGGCGCACGAGGCCACGCGCCTCCTCTACGTCGCCATGACGCGCGCCCGCGAGCGGCTCATCCTCGTCGGGCGCGAGAAGACGGAGAGGAGCGCCCTGTCGGCCCGGCTCCTCGAGGCGGGCGCCTGGCCCGAGGGCGGCGCGCCCGGCGCCCTGCCCGCGGTCTTCGTGCCCGGCGGCTCGGTGCCCGAGGTCGTTCTGCCGCGTCCCGCGCGCGCCGCGCCGCCCTCGGCGCCGCCGCCCGCGCCGGCTCCCGCGGCCGACCCGGGGCCCTGGACGCTCGCGGCCGCGGACGCCGTCGCCGCTCCGAAGAGGCTCGTCCTCCCGGAGGACCGGCCGGCGTCGGGCGGGGCCGAGCTCGGCCGGTTGTGCCACCGCGTGCTCCAGGATTGGGACTTCGCGGCCGGCGGCGACCTCGACGCCGCGCTGGCCCGCGCCCGCCGCGGCTTGGAGCGGCGCGCGCCCGGGCCCGCGTGGGCCGCGGCCTCCGGAGAGGCCAAACGCGTGTTGTCCGCCTTCCTCGCCTCCGGCGCCGCGCGCGACCTCGCCAAAGCCGAGATCCTCGCCCGGGAGCTGCCGCTGGCGCACGCGCGGGACGGCGCCGTGGCGCGAGGCGCCGCCGACCTCGTCCTGCGCGAGAAAGGCCGTCTCGTGGTCGTGGACTTCAAGAGCGAGGCGGTCAAGGACGCGGCGGCCGCGGCGGCGGCGCGCGCGCGCCACGCGGCCCAGGGCCGGGCGTACTGCGCCGCGCTCAAGGCCGCGTGGGGGCAGGAGGCGGAGTTCCGCGTCCTGTTCCTGCGCCGTCCGGAGCTGTGATGAAGCTGCGGGTGGTGCTCGTCGGCCCGGAGAACCCGCTCAATATGGGCTTCGTCGCGCGCGCCATGGAGGCCTTCGGCGCCGACGAGTTGGTCGTGGCCGCCTCGTCGTGGACGCGGGCGCCGGAGAAGGCCCGCGTGACGGGCGCCGCGGCGGAGGGCCTCCTCGACGCGGCGCGTTTCGTGCCGTCGCTGGGAGACGCGCTGCGCGGCTGCGCGACCGCCCTGGCCTTCAGCCGCCGGCCGGCCTCGACGCGCCGGCGCGAGTGGGTGCTGCCCGACGCCCCGGCGCTCTCCGGCCGCGTCGCGCTGGTGTTCGGCCGGGAGTCGAGCGGCCTGACCGCGGAGGAGGCGGCCTTGTGCCCGCACCTCGTGCGCATCCCGGGCCGCGAGGGGCTGAGCCTGAACCTGGGCCAGGCCGCGGCCGTGGCGCTGTACGCGCTGACGGCGGAGCGCCGCGCCGGCCCGGCGGCCGCGCGCGCGGCCGCCGGCATGGACCGGCACCTCGACCTGTGGGCCTTCCTCGAGCCCAAACTCGCCGCGGCGCCGCGTTTCACCGCGCGGCGTCTGCGGCGCATCCGCCAGCTGCTCTACCGGCTGGACCTCGACGACGAGGAGCTCGACCTGCTCTTCGGCGTGATGAACGAGCTCTCGCGCCCCGCGGCGGAGCGGGCCGCGGCGCGTCGCGACGCGGCTTAGTGGAACTCGCCGGGCGCGCCTGAGCGCTTGGGGCACGCCGGGGGCCGCGCGAGCCCGGCGAGCAGCGCGGCCAGGGAGGCGCGGTCCGCGGCGCTGAGCCCGCCGTAGGCCAACGCGTCCTCGGAGACGCCCGCGGGGTCCTGCTGCATCAGCCGGCCGACCTGGTCGGCGACCAGGAACGCCTTGGTGAACTTGCGCACGACGGTGTCGCGCACGAACGGGCGCAGCAGCTTGACCAGGCCCGAGACGACCCGGCTCTTGAGGCGGACGTAGACGCGGAAGGAGGTGCGCGTGTAGCGCCGGCAGTCCGGTCCTTGGCGCGGCTCCAAGGTCAGCGCGATGACCGCGTTGGCGCGCAAGGTGGGGAACAAGGCGCCGTTGTGCGCGCCCTCGCCGTAGTAGAGGCGGGCCGTCTCCTCGCGCGAGACGAGGTTGACGATGCCGGAGGTGCCGTCCCCGTCGTCGGCCGACGAGCGGCGCGGCCCCAGCATCTCGATGCGGTAGGGCGCGATGCCGCGCTTCTTGACGATGTAGGCCGCGAGGTCGGGCCTGTCGAGCAGGAAGTTCGCCAGGTCCAGCGGCAGGGGCGTCTCCGAAGGCCCGACGAGCGAGCGCACGGTCGGCCGCTCCACGACGCGGCGCACCAAGGCCGAGAAAGCCAGCGAGGATTCGGCGTCGGGCTTGAGCTGGTGGGGGGGAGGCCACTCCTCCGGCTCGCCCGCCCGGGCGGCGAGCGGAGCGCACGACACGGCCGCGGCGAGCAGGAGGCTCGGTCCCCTCATGGGGGACAGTCTAGCAAGACGGCGGCGCACCGGAGGCCGCCGGCCTAAGAGCCCTTGCGCTTGTCGAGGTCGCGCAGCTTCTGCTCGTAGTCGCGCCGCATCTGCTCGCGGTCCTCCTGCAGCTTGCGCGCCTTGTCCTCGTACTGCGCCGCGTACTCGATCTTCGCCATGTTGAGCTCCTGGCGCAGGCGGCGCTCCAGGTCCTGGTAGCGCTCGGAGATCTCGGCCTCCTTCTGCGCCAGCCACGAGCCGTGCCGGGCCTGCTCGGCCTCCAGCTCGCGGGCGCGCGACTCCAGCTGCGCGAGCAGGCTCTCGCGCTCGGCGGCGAGACCGGCTTCGGCGTCCTTGCGGCGCCGGTCGAAGTCCTCCTCCATCTTGGCGCGGCGGTCGGCGGCGGCCTTCTCGAGCTCGCGGCGGCGCGACTCGTAGGCCTGCTCGCGGCGCTCGGCCTCCTCGCGCAGGGCGGCGGCCTCCCGCTCGACGGTCTCGCGCATCTTGCCGCGCAGCGTCTCCTCGCGCTCGCGCAGCGACCGCTCCAGCTCGGCGCGGGCCTGGGTGGACTGCTCCTCGTAGGCGATGATGAGCTCGCGCTCCTTCTGGATGAGGGCCGCTTCGGTCTCCTTCTGCCGCGCGCGCAGGGCCTCGTCCACGAGGCGCTCGCGCGAGGACAGCGCGGACTCCAGCTCTCGGCGCCGCTGCTGCAGCTCGACGTCGCGGGCGTCCTCCCATTCCTTGCGCTCGCGCTCGAACTGCTCGCGTTGGGCCTTCAGCCAGGTCGCCTCGCGGCGGCTGAGCTCCTCCTGCAGCTCCGCCTCCTTGCGGATCCAGGTCTGCTGGAGCGCGGCCTCGGCGCGGGCCAGCTCGGCCATGCGGTCGTCGATGGCCTTCTGCATCTTGGCCTCGAGCTCCGCGCGCGCCTGCTGGGCCGCGGCTTCGCGGTCGCGGGCCTCGATCTGCAGCTGCAGGCGCAGCGTCTCCAGCTCCTGCTGCCGGCGCTTCCACGACTCCTCGAGGGAGGCGGCCTTGCGCGCGGCCTGGGACTCCAGCTCCTCGACGCGCAGGGCGTGGCGCTGCTCCAGGTCCTGGCGCAGGGCCGCGGCGGCGGCGTCCTTCTCCCGGGCGGCGGCCTCCAGGCGCTCGCGTTCGGCCTTGAAGATGGCGTCGCGCGAGGCGGCCCACTCCTTGTCGCGGGCGGCCCACTGCTGCTGCAGGGCGGCCTGCTCGCGGGCGTGTTTCTCGCGCAGCGACTCCTCGAGGGCGGCGGCGCGCTCGGTGAGCGCGGCGCGCTCGCGGGCCAGGGCCTCGTCGTAGGCCTTGCGGTAGCGCTCTTCGGCGGCGGCGATCTCGGACTTGAGCGCGGCCTCCTTGGCGAAGAAGGCGTCGCGCAGCGCGCGCTCCTTCTCGGCGACGGCCGACTCGACGCGGTTCTGGGTCTCCTCGGCGTGGCGGCGCAGGGCCTCGCGCTCCTCCTCGAGAGCGGCCTTGGCCGCGTCGAGCTCGACGCGCGCGCGCTCCTGCCACTGCTCGCGCTCGCGGCGCGACTCCTCCTCCCACTGGGACTGACGGGCGCGCAGGGCGCCTTCGGCGTCGCGCAGCAGGGCGGCGTGGCGCGCTTCCTGGCGGCGGCGCTCGTCCTCCAGGCGCTTGCGGGCCTGCTCCTCGAGGGCGTGCAGCCGCGCCTCGTGCGCGGCCTGGCGCTCCGCGTCCTCCTTGACGGCCTTGTCGAGCAGCTCGGCGCGCAGGGCCTCGACGGACTCGTCCTGGGCCTTCTTCCAGCGCGACTGCTCGGCGGCCAAGGAGCGGCGCAGGTCGGCCTCGCGCGCCATGGCGGCCAGCGCGGCCTCCTCGGAGGCCTTCTTCGCGTCGGCTTCCATCGCGCGCCGCTCGCGGGTCAACTCCTCGCCGAACTCGGCGCGCACGCGCTCCAGTGCGACGCGGTGCTCGGACTGCAGGTGCTTCTCGCGCTCGGCCCAACGCATGGACAGCGTCGCCTCGTGCTCGGCGGCCTTGCCCCGGAACTCCTCCTCCAGCGTCTCGCGCAGCTTGCCCAAGGCGAGCTGGTCCTCGGCGCGGCGCACGGCGAGCTCCTCCTCCTTGGCGCGGTAGGCGGCCTCCAGCCCGCGGCGCTCCTCCTCCATGCGCAGGCGGGCCTGCGCCATGCTCTCGCGCAGCTTGGCCTGGTGCGCCTCCCACTGCTGGCGCTCGCGCTCGGCCCACTCCGCCTGGGTCTTCTCGAAGCGCTTGAGGAGCTCCTCCTCCTTGGCGCGGAACTGGTCGGCGAGCTCCTGATGGCGGAGGAACAGCTCCTCCTCCTTCTTGGCCACGGCGGCTTCGGCCTCGCGCACGCCCTCGAGCATGGTCTGCTCGCGGCGGGCGTATTCGCGCTCCAGCTCCTGGCGCTGGGCGGCCAGGTCGGCGCGGCCCTTGGCGAGGATCTCCTCGAGGCGCTTCTGCTGGTTCTTCCAGACGTCCTTCTCCTTGAGGACGATCTGGTCCTGCATCTGCTGGTACTTGGCGACGAGCTCCTGCTCCTGGCGCTCGTAGTGGGCCAACACCTGCTTCTGGCGGTCCTGGATGGACGCCTCGAGCTTGGCTTCCTTCTCGTGGTAGTGGGCTTCGAGGAACTTGCGTTCGGCCTCCAGGCGCTCCTGGAGCCGGCCCCACTCCTCCTCGTTCTTGTGCTGGTAGGCGCGGTCCACCTCGGCGAGCTTCTTGGCGTGCTCCTCGTCCAGGCGCCGGCGCCGCTCCTCGACGGCGTCCTCCTTGGCGCGCAGGCGGGCCTCGAGCTGCACGACCTTCTGGTCGAACTTCTCGGCCAGGGCCTGCTCCTCGCGGCCGAGCGCCTCGCGGTTCTGCTTGAGCAGCTCCTCGACGTCGCGCTCGTAGCGGCGGCGGAACTCCGCCTCCTTGGCCTTGATCTGCTCGTCGAGCAGGCGCTGCTGGTGCTCGAGGTCCTTCTCCTTGGCGCGGGTGGATTCGGCCTGGATCTTGAGGCGCTCGACGAGGGAGTCCTTCGTCTCCTTGAGGGCCTTCTCCTGGTGGGCCAGCGCGTTCTGCAGCTCGCGCTCGGCCTCCTGGCGGGCGACCTTGACCGCGTCGATGACCTCCCGCCGCAGCTCCCCGATCTGGGCCTCGCGGGCGGCGATCTCGCGCTTGAGGGAGTCGAGCTGGAGGTTGAGCTGGTGGCGCTCCTCCTTGACGTGCGCGTCCTGCTCGCGCAGCATCTCCGCGCGCAGCTCCTCGCGCAGCGACGCCTCCATCTTCTTGTGGTCCGCGATGGAGGCTTCCCAGGCCTTGACGGTCTCGCGCCAGCGCTTGACCATCTCGTCCTTCTGCTGGCCCTCCACGGCGAGCTCGTCGCGGCTCTTGGCGACCCGGGAGACCTCCTCGCGCGCGGCCGCCAGCTCCGCGGTCATGCGGTGCAGGCGCTCGAGCGCCCACCGCAGGGCGAGACGCGCGGTGTCGAGGTCATTGACGGCGGAGGCGTCGAAGCCCGCGGGGGGCTCGGGGCGGTCCGGTTCCATGCACCGGGATTTTGCCGCATGGCTGTTACAACCGTATGTCGGCCCGCACTTATGAAAGGAAGGGGGCCAAAGGACCCCGGGTCCGTTGTCCCAAGCCCGGGGCCGGTCGGCTCAGGCGGGACGCGCCCGTTCCTGGCATAGTATGCCCGTGAGACGAGCCCTCGCCGTCTTGTCCATCCTGTTGGCCGCCCCGGCAGCCGCCTCCGTCCGGGCCGTCCGTCCCGTCCAGCCCGTCCGCGCCGTCTCCATCCCCGTCTCGAACCCGAGCGTCGCCGCGCTCGCGCCGCGCGGTCTTTCAGCGCCGTCCCCGTCGGCGTCTCTGCGCGTGTCCGCGGCCGTCCTCTCCATCGACCCGCTCGTCCTTCCCGCGCCGTCGGCCGCGCCCGCGCCCGCCCCGCGCGCCGTCCGCGCCGCGGACGCCCCCGTCGCGGACGCTCCCGTCGCGTATCCCGCCGTCCCGGCCGCGGTCCGTTCGTCTCCGGGCGAACCCGTCTTCGCCGCTCCCGCCGACGCCCCGCGGCCCGGGCAAGACCCCCGCTTCGAGCGCGCCTCCCGCCTCGTCGCCCGCGAGACCGCGGGCTGGTCCAAGGCCGCGATGTGGACGGGCGTGGGCGCGCTGGGCCTCTCGGCCGTCGCCGCCGCGCCCGTGGCCGTGCCCGCCGCGCTGGTCGCCGCGAAGGGCTGGCTCGCCTGGGGCGGCTTCTCGGCTCTGGCCGCGTCCACCTTCCTGAAGCCGGCCGCCGACCGCGGCGCGGTCGTCCCCGCGCCGCCGGCTCCGGCGACGGGGCGCTTCGCGGAGTACCGCACCGCCCTGCGGGGCGCGCTGCACGCGCTCGCCGTCCAGAAGACTTTGGAGGCGCGCGTCGGCGACCGCGACCGCGGCGCGTTCTCGACCTGGCTCCTGGGCGGCCTGCGCTCGGGCCTGCTCGTCTCGGGCATCGCGCTCCTCACCATGCTCGCGGGCGGCGCCGCCGCCAAGGCCTGGAGCCTCGCGCTGCCCGGCCTGAAGACGACGGCCGCCGCCGCGGCGCCCGCCGCGGACCTCTCGTCGGTCGCGACGGCCCCGTTCTTGACCCAGCTCTCGGCCTTCGTCGCGCCCGCGCTCGTGCTGGAGACCGTCGCCCTCAAGGTCGTCTTCGACGGCGGGTGCGCGCTGCTGCGCAAGGTCCTGCCGCCGGGCGCCGCGGCCTGGACCGCGGGCGCGCTCGCGGTGGCGACGACCGTCTTCGCCATGTCGTTCGTGACGACGGAGCTCTCGGTGCTGCTGCCGGTGGCCGGGATCGAGGCGGCCATCGTCTGGGCCTACGCCCGCTCCGGCTCGTTGTGGACGGCGTTGGCCGCGCGCGGGCTCATCACCGTGCTCGCGCTGGAGTCCGCGCGCGTCTCAGTGTGGCTGAACTTCGGCGCGGCCGGCGCGCTGGCGGGCCTGCCCGCGTGGACCGGCATGGCCGTCGCGGGACTGCTGGCGCTGGGACTTCTCTACGCGGCGCGCTCCGGCGGGCTGAAGGCGGCGCTCGCGGCCCCCGGCCGCGCTCTCGGCGCTCTCGGCGAGTGGTGGCGCGGGCCGTCGCTGGACGGCCGGCCCAAGAGCTTCTGGCCCGTGATGAAGGCCGGCCTCCTCTGGGGGCTCGTCACCTACGCCGTGGGAGACCTCGCCTACCGCGTGGTGGGGCTCGTCGCGCCCGCGCCCGCGACCGAGGCCGCTCCGGAGATCCTCGCCAAGGTCCTCACCGGCCCTCTCGACCTCGTGTTGTTCAACTTCGTCATCGTCGGCTTGCTCGAGGAGTTCGTCTTCCGGCGCAACCTGTTCAAGCCGATGCGCAATTGGCTCGAGAAGCGGCGCCTGTCCCCGCGCGCGGTGTTCTGGACCGCGGCGTTGGCGTCATCGCTCATCTTCTCCTACGTCCACTACATCGACTTCGGCGCCCTGCTCGCGGACCTCGGCATCGGCGGGGGCAACGCCGTGCCCGGGGCGGCGGGGGCTTACGACTGGGCCTGGACCAGCTTCACGGCGCGCGCCGCGGCGGGGGTGGTGCTGGCCTATCAGTACTGGCGCTCGGGGCTGCTGCTCGTGCCCATCGTCGCGCACTTCGCGTCCAACACCATGGAGGGCCTGGGCCTGCGTTGGGGCGTCGAAGCCTTCCTGCTCATGGCCGCGGGCGCCTTGCTCCTCCAGCTCGTCGGGCGCTCCGCGCCGGCGGGCTCCGGCGCGGCCGGCAAGCCGTCCTGACCGGCTAGTTGACCCAGGTGGCGCCGCCGTCGTAGGAGCGGCTGACGCTCTCGCTGGGCAGGAAGGAGCCGTTGTCGTGGCTGCGCAGCCGCACGATGGCCATCCGGCCGTCCTCGCCGAGCTCGAGCCAGCGGAACTCGAGCCCGCCCACGATGGGGAAACGCGCCTGGCGCCGGCCGGTGGAGTCCACGATGGTGTCGGCGCGGCGCGTCTGCTCCGCCGTCATCCCGACGGCGGAGAACAACGCCGCCGCGTCGGCCGCGGCGGCCCCCTGTCCCACCGGCACGTTCAGGCGGCCCAGGGACTGCAGGCGGGCGTGGATGACCGCGTCGCCGCGGCGCGGCATCGCCGCCGGGGAGACGGGAGCGGTCATGGAGGGCGACGGCCCGCGAGAGGGAGCGGCCAGGCGCGCCGGCGCGGCGGGCGGCTCCGCCGCGCCCAGGGGAGCGATGGAGCGGTCGCCCGTCCAGACGGCGCGCGCGGCGTCCCAGACCTCGAGCCGCAGGCCGTCGCGGCCCTGGACGGCGCGCGCCAGTTCCAGGCCGCCGCCGCGCGCGATGAAGTAGCGCTTCTCCGAGGTCACGACGCCGTCGACGACGCGCAGCGTCTCCACGACGCGGCCGTTCTGGCTGAGGCGCGCGCCCGCGGCTTCCTCCCGGGTCAGGCCGAACGCGAGCCTCGAGTCCTCCGGCACGGCGGCCTCGGGTTCCTGCGAGGCGCCCAGCGCCTGCGCGATGCTCGCGGCCTTGAGCATGGCGCGGCGACGGGAGAGATAGGAGTCGAGCCGCGCGACTTCGCGCCGGCTCTGCTCGAGCGGGTGGAGCGCGTCCTGCGTGAGCACGGCGCGCGCCGCGGCCATCGTCTCGTTCATGTTCTCGCGCATCAGCTGATAGGCCGCGGAGCCGGGACCGGCGGCGGGCAGGGACGCGGCTTCGGCCGCGCCCCTGATGGCGAGCCGGCTCTGCGCCGCCACGGCCTCGCGCACCAGCGACGCGGCGTCGGGGCCGGTGAGCGCGCTCGGGTCGAAGGAGGCGCCCGCCAGCACGGGCGCCACCAGGGCGAGGCCGCGCCCGTCGAGCCGGAGCTCCTGCATCAGGGCGGGGCGCGCGCCGATGGCGGCGGCGATCGAGCCGGACGCGGCGCCGGCGGCGGGTCCTTGCACCCGGGGGCCGATCATCGCGGCCTGGGCGACGCCGGCGAGCGAGGTCAGGGCGAGCACGGCGATGGAGTTCTTCATGACCACAGTATGCGCGCGCGGCACGGCCGGCGCCTGGGGCGTGGGGTCCCGGTCCGAGCCTGTCCGGTGGACCAGAAACGCGAGAGACGCCGCGACGGCGGGGTGTGAAGCAGCGGTTCATAGCCGCCCGCGCCGCCGCCGGCGCGTATTAAGCCGCGTCGCGCACGGCCTGGAACAGCGGCTTGACCCAACCGGCGTACAAGGCCTCCGAGGCCTTGTAGATGGAGTAGGTCACCAGCGGCGCGGCGAGCACGTCCACCGTGTAGTGGTTGCGCGAGAGCAGCACGCAGACGCCCATCACGGCGGAGCCCGCGAGCATCAGACGCTTGAGGCCGGGGGTGCGGAAGAACAGGAAGAAGAGGAAGGGGATGGAGGTGTGACCCGAGAAGATGAACTCGTTGGTGAAGGTCCAGGTCCCCAGGATGCGCGAGAACAGGAAGTCGTGCAGGCGCATGTCCACCATGCCCGCGGGCGGCCCGATGGGGGAGAGGAAGACGAAGGCGGTGCGCACCCCCAGGTAGAGGGAGAGGGTGAACAGCAGGAACGGGATGCGTTTGGGCTGGTAGGCCGCGGCCGCGCCTCCGGCGTAGAGGTGCAGGGCGAACCAGCCCCAGGAGAGGACCGGCAGCGTGTTCACCAACGGCAGGCGGCGCAGCAGCCAGTCGTCGCCGATGGGCAGCGCGCGCTGGTCGGCCACCCAGCCGAGCTTGGTGTAGCCGGTGTAGGAGAGCAGCAGCAGCACGATGGCGCCGAGCACCACGCCGACCCACCACTTGTAGTGCACGCCGTCCCACTCCCCGCGCACCTCGCGGATCTCGCGGCGCAGCTCGCGCGCCGCGGTCTCGGCCAGGCGGCCGCGCAGGTCGCGGACCTCGCGCGCGGAGGCCTCGAAGCGCTCTTCGAGGAGCTTCAGGCGCTCCTCGAGCTGGAGTTCGGGCGGAGGCATCGCTCCATGATATCATCTTAGCCTTGGAGCCGACCTCGCTCGTCGCCGACGTCCGGGAGTTCCTGTCCGGCCTGCGCCGGGACTGGCCGGAGCTGTTCCGCCCTCGCCGCGAGCCGCCGCCCGCCCGTCCCGCGCCGGCGTCCGGGGGAGGCCACGAGGCGCTGTTCCACGCGCGCGCCGCGCACTTCGCTCCACAGTTGGGCGTGACCTTCGGCCGCGTGCGCGTGAAGAGCCAGAAGACGCTGTGGGGTTCCTGCGCGCCGTCGGGCGACCTGAACTTCAACTGGCGCCTGACCCTCGCTCCGCCCGAGGTCCTCGACTACGTGGTCGTGCACGAGCTGGCGCACCGTCTCGAGATGAACCACTCGCCGCGCTTCTGGGCGCACGTCGCGCGCGTGTGCCCGGAGTTCAAGGACCGGCGCCGCTGGCTGCGCCGCAACTCCGAGGCGCTCTTCCGCGCGGAGTACGCGTGAGCGGGCGCGTGCCGGCCTACCGCACCCCGGGCGAAGACGACGCCCGCTTCATCGCCGAGCTGCTCGCCGAGGCCGGCATCGCCTCGGAGCTCGTCGTGGAGGGCAGCGAGGACGAGGGCACCGAGGCCGTGCTGCTCGTGGCCGCCGACGCGGAGGCGGCGGCGGTGCGCGTCATCTCGGAGCACCTCGAGGGTCGCGGCCTGCGCCCCGAGGACGGCGCGGCGCCCGTGCTCGGCGTCCCCTGCCCCAACTGCGCCCGTCCCGCGTCCGCCGGGGAGTCCTGCCCCGAGTGCGGCTACGCGGTCAAGCCCGGCGTCGGAGAGCCGCGCTCGCGCGTGGCCGACGACTTCCCGGACGCGTTGTCGGTGTGCGCGGACTGCTGCGCGCCGTCCACCAAGCCGGCCGGCCCGTGCTCCGATTGCGGCGGCGACCTGGCCCCCGCCGACCCCGAGGAGCCCGTGTGCCCCGCCGGCGCGCACGTCCTGGTCAAAGGCGACGGGGAAGGCTGGGTCTGCCCCGGCTGCCGCGCCGCCTGGCTGCCGGGTTAGTCGGCGAGCTTGGCGACGATGGCGGGCGCGTCCTCGGGCGCGAGCCCCGAGAACCACTCGCCCGACGGGTAGAGGAACGCGTTGGGGCCCTGCTCGCACAGGTCCAGGCAGCCTGAGCGCGCCACGCGCACCTTGCCTTTGAGGCCCGCGGCCTTCACGCCTTCCTTCAGGGCCTCGCACACCGCGACGCCGGCGCGCCCCGGCGCGGCGCAGGAGACGCGACCGCCCTCCTCCCGCGCGTGTGTGCACACGAACAAGGTCCGCCGGTAGGGGACGGGTTTCTTCTCCATCAGGCCCCCGCCTCCACGCGGGCGCGCTGGGCCTGCATCACCAGTCGGGAAGTCCAGATGGCGCCGACCATGGTCACGGCCATGCCCACGATCTGCAGGGCGTGGGCATGCTCGTGGCCGAAGGTCCACGAGAACAGTAAGGTGAGGGCCGGGTAGGAGAGCATGATGGCCGTGGCCTGGGTCAGGTCCATGCGGCGGATGGCCAGGTACCACAAAACGAAGTTGGTCGAGGACATGAGCACGCCCTGCAGGGCGACGAGGCCGAGCGCGCGCGGCTCCCAGCTCCAGCGCGGGCCGTGCCACAGGGACCACAAGCACAACGGCGCCATGGTGACCAGGCCGAAGAACACGCGCCCGCCCGAGAGGGTCCAGGCGTCGAGGTCCTTGGGCAGGCGCTTGGAGAAGATGTGCGAGACCTGGTACATCCACGGCGTGAGCAGTATCATCAGGTCGCCTCGCCAGCGCGGGCTGGAGAGGTCGCGGAACATGATGAGGCCGGTGCCCAGCAGCACGAGCAAGGTCGCCGCGCCCTGCTTGAGCGAAGGACGCTCGCCCAGCAGCCAGGCGCACAACACGGCGGAATAGAGCACCTCGACTTGCGCCACGATGGCGGCGTTGGCGGGAGTGGTGTAGGCCAGCGCCGAGATGTAGATGGCGGTGGCCAGGCCGGAGAAGAAGCCCATCGCGGCCAGCGACGGGGCCACGTCCCGGTCGAAGACGCGCCGCCAGCGTCCGCGGACGGCGAGGAAGGGCGCGAGGACGGCCAGGCCCACGACCAGCCCGGCGGTGGAGAACAGCAGGCCGGAGTAGTGACGCATCCCGGAGGCGCCGATGAGGGGCCACAGCGCCGTGACGACCCAGTCGATGAGCAGCGCGGCCAGCGGGGAGAGCGTCACGCGCCGATTATAGCGCTTGCTAGGTCTTCGCGTCTTCCTTCCAGACGGGCTCGCGGCGGGGCTTGCGGGCCTTCACCGCGAGGCCGAACATGCGCTGGAAGTAGGCGACGAAGCCGGCGACGTCGGACTCGTCGTCGAGGAAGTTGGCGTTCTCGAAGCTGTTGTTCTCGGCGTTGGGCGAGTAGTTGAAGGAGCCCATCTCCACCATGAGGCCGTCGACGACCATGAACTTGTTGTGCATCTTCTGGTAGAGCGGGTCGCGCTCGTCGTCGGGGCCGGAGATGAGGCGCACGTCCACGCCGTGCCAGGCCAGCCAGTCGTCGATCTTCGAGAGCGCCGTCTGGCTGCGGTCGAGCAGGACGGAGGTCTTCACGCCCCGGTCGAAAGCGCGCTTGATGGCCTCCGCGATGGGGCGCGAGTAGAAGCTGAACATCGCGACCTCGAGGCTGGTCTGGGCCGCGTCGATGGCGCGGATGACGGCCTCCTCGATGCCGCCCTGGGGGGAGAAGATGGTGCGCGGGAAGGTCTCGCCATGCAGGGACACGGGCTCGCTGGCGTCGGTCGGCGGGGCGGGGAACTTCGATTCACGCTCGCCTTCGGCGCGGCGCGCGGCCTCCGGCTCCAGGTCGCCCTCCTCGGGCACGGCCTCGGTGCGGGTCAGGATCTCCTCGAGCTTGGCGAAATCCACTTCCTCGCCGGCGTCGCGCAGGTAGTTGAAGTAGCGGCGGTAGAGGCCCACGCGGCCCTTGTCCATCGTGAAGATGACGCTCTCGTAGTGGTCGTCCTCGGACTGCTTGGTGAAGTTGTAGGAGCCGGTCTCGAGGAAGAGGTCGTCCACCACGACGAACTTGTTGTGCTGGATGCCGCTGCGCTGGCCCCGCACGAGCAGCAGGTCGAAGCCCGACTTGACCAGCTCCACGATCATCGGGCGCGGCTTGCGCGGGCCGCCCTCGTGGCTGGTGCCCGTCGTGTAGACGTGGGCGCGGTCGAGGACCACCTGCACCGCGACGCCGCGTTTCTTGGCGGCCTGCAGGGCGTCGAGCACCTCGCGCTGGTCGAACTGATAGATGGCGATCTTGACCGACTTCTTGGCCGAGTCGATGGCGGCCACCACGTGCGAGACCACGGGGTCGTAAGGGCGGAAGGCGCGCGAGGGGTACTGACGCCCGTTGAAGGTGAAGGTCCGCGCCGCGGGCAGCGGCGGCTCCTCGGGCTGGGGCGGGACGGGGGGCTTGGCCGGCGGGTCGAGGATGTCCCGGGCGAGCTGCTCGTCGGTGGGGATCTCGGCGCGCGCCGGGGCGGGGTGCGGACGGGCGACGCCGAACATGTGCTTGAACACGAAGGAGAAGGCCGCGGCGTCGGTCTTGTCCTCGAGGAAGAAGGCGTTCTCGTAGTTGTCGATGGAGGCGCGCTTCGTGTGGTTGGCCGAGCCGGTCTGGACGAGACGGCCGTCCAGGACCATGAACTTGTTGTGCATCTTCTCGGCGAGCGGGAAGTCGCTCTCCGCGCCGTTGGGGCCGGCCAGCACCTTGGTCTCGACGCCGTGGAAGGCGAGGTAGTCGGCGAACGGCTTGAAGTACTCGGCCTTGGACTGGCTCTCGTCGATGAGGGCGCGCACCTTCACGCCGCGCTGATGGGCGCGCACCAACGCCTCCGTGACGCGCGTGGAGCGCGGCGAGAACATCGCGTAGTCCACCGAGGTCCGCGCGGCGTCCAAGGCCGCGACGACCGTGTCCTCGAACGAGTCGCCGGGCGTGAACACCCAGGCCGGCAGCTTGGTCCCGTTGAAGTCGATGAAGACGGTCGCGGCGGGCGGGGCAGGCACGACGGAGGGCCACTCGTGGCCCTTGGCCTGCGGCTCGGGCACGCCGCGGTCCCACAGGTACTGCCAGTAGCCCTCCAACGCCGCGACGCGGTCGGCCTCGGCGGTGAAGACCACGTTCTCGTAGTGGTTCATCTCCGAGGTGTAGGACCAGTTGTAGGAGCCGAACTCCGCGAGCTTGCCGTCGGCGACGAGGAACTTGTTGTGGTTGATGCCGTATTCGGTCGCGGTGCGCGTGACGCGGATGTCGAAGCCGTCGCGCACCAGCGCCCAGATCTGCTCGGAGCGGCGCCGCTTGTACTCCGAGCCGGGCTCGTTGTGCGGGAAGACGGCGCGGTAGTCGAGCACGACCTGCACGTTGACGCCGCGCTTGCGGGCGGCCTGGAGGGCCTTGAGGATGGCGCGGGAGTTGAACTCGTAGAGCGAGACCTTCACGCTGGTCTTGGCCGAGTCGATGGCCTTGACGATGAGGGCGTCGACCGCCACGTTCGGGCGGAAGGCGACGGACGGGAAGACCTGGCCGTTGAAGGGGACCTCGCGCGTCGCGTAGCCGGGCCCGCCTCCGTCGTCGATGGGCGCGGGCGGCGGGTCGCGCTTGATGGTGGCGTGGGTCTCGACGCCCTCGGGCTCGGGCTGCGACTCGCCGGGGGGGACGGGGGCCAGGCGGGAGCGGGGCGCGTCGAGGCGGAACAACGAGGCGGCGGCGCGCACGGCCCAAGGCAGGCCGTCGGTGTCGGCGTCCTCCCGGCCGAGCTTCAGGTCGAAGACGCGGGCGGCGTGGTCGCGGCGCTCGGCCGCGTCCGCGTCGGCCGACGGGGCGGGCAGGCGCTCGGGCGCGGCGAGGTGCTCGAGCGCGGTCTTGGGGCGGGCGGCGTCGCCGGGGCGCGGGGCGTCGGCGGGGGCGCCGGCC
>JANRKA010000106.1:0-1739 GCA_033875325.1 Elusimicrobiota bacterium
GCGCCGCACCGGCGCCGGCGTCCACGCCGTCGAGCAGGGCGAAGGCGGGACCATGCACGCCGACGGCCGGGCCCGCCAGGCCGCGAGCGGTCAGGCCGCGCGCCTCGGCGGCGCCGCGCTCCAGGCGCAGGCCCTCGCGCAGCCGCGTCAGGCGCAGGCCGCTCAGGCGCGCGGTCCCGTGCGCGGCGTGCACGCCCAGCTCCCCGTCCTCGACGGAGCCGCCGTCCCAGTCCAGGCGGCCTCCGGCGGTGACGAACGCGGCGGTGCCGCAGCCGCGCGCCGACACCCCGCGCAGCGCGGCCTCGCCGTGATGCACCGCCAGCCCGGTGGGCGCGGCGAGGAAGGTCACCTCTTCCAGCCGGTGACGGCCATGTCCCGCGTTGACGGCGATGGGCCGGCCGGAGCAGGCGCAGCGGCTCATGTCGAGCGCGCCGCCCGCGGTCTCGACCGGCACGGCCAAGACCACCTCCGCGCCCGGCGCGCCGCGCGCGACCAACTCGCCCTCGACGAGGATGACGGGGCTCGTCCCGGGAGCCGCGCTCACGCGGCAGCCCGGCGCCAGGGACAGGCGGCGCCCGAGCGGGACGAAGGCGTCGGCGTCGAGGAGGACCTCGCCGCGCCACTCCTCGTCGCGCCGCAGGACGCGGCGGGTCATCGCCGCTCCAGCTCCGGGTCGAGCAGGTCGAGGAAGAGCATCGCGCGCCGGCACCACTTGTCCACGAACAGCCGCCGGTTCGCCTCGATGTGGGCGCG
This sequence comes from Elusimicrobiota bacterium, assembly GCA_033875325.1. Lineage (GTDB taxonomy): Bacteria > Elusimicrobiota > Elusimicrobia > UBA1565 > UBA9628 > GWA2-66-18. The sequence continues at coordinate 754 of JANRKA010000106.1, forward strand.
CGCCACCTTGTTGGCCTCGAAACTCTTGTGGCCGAAGTGGTGGACGAAGACGTCCTCGGCCAGCAGCAGCTCGCGGCCCGCCTGCAGCAGGCGCAGGCAGAAGTCGAAGTCCTCGTAGCAGCCCAGCCCGAAGCGCTCGTCGAGCCGGCCGACGGCCTCGAGCGACTCGCGCGAGTGGAGCAGGCAGAACCCCGTCAGGCGGTGCACCGAGCGGGCGCGCCCGGCGTGCCGCAGCGCCCAGGCCGAGGCGAAGCCGGGCAGGGACGCCAACGCGTAACGCGCGTCGGCGACGCGCTGCAGCCCGTTGATGCGGTTGGTGTAGGGCCCGACGGCGCCCGCGCGCGGGTGGCGCTGGGCGCAGCCGACCAAGCCCTCGAGCCAGCGCGGCGTCACGAGCACGTCGTTGTTGAGCCAGACCAGCCACTTGCCCGTCGCGGCCTCCAGGCCCTGGTTGACCGCCGCCGCGAAGCCGCGGTTGCGCGCGTTGGTGATGACGCGCACGCGCGGGTCGCGCAGGCCGCGCAGGAACGCGCCCGTGCCGTCGGTGGAGCCGTTGTCCACGACCACGACCTCGTAGGGGCGCGTCGTCCAGCGCGCGAGCGCCTTCAGGCAGCGGCGCGTGTAGGCGAGCCCGTTCCAGCATGGGATGATGACGCTCGCCGCCCCGTCGTCAGGCGCGCGCGGCGCGAGCAGCACGTCCAGGCGCGCCGCCAGCGCGGCGCGCAGCGCCGCGCGGCCGCCGGCCGTCGGGAGGTCCCAGACCGCCTCCGGCGTGCCCGTGCCCGGATAGATGCGCGCGACCCAGTCGTCAGGCCCCGCCTCGAATCGCGCGAGGGCGACGGGCAGGCGCGGCGCGGCGTAGGCCACGCGCTGCACCGCCTCCACGGCCAGCGGGCCGTCGACGACCACGACCGCGCGGCAGCGCGCGAGCCCCGCGCGGCCGGCGACGCGCTCCAGCGAGCCCTCGCCGCGCCACGCGCGCACGG
>JANRKA010000107.1:0-29998 GCA_033875325.1 Elusimicrobiota bacterium
GGCGTCACCTGGTCCAGGCCCTTCTGCCGGATGGTGGAGGTGATGACGGTCAGGCCCTTCTCGTAGAACTCCTCGGGGTAGAGCTCGATGCGGTCGGCGATGATGAAGAGCGTGGCGCCGGCCTTGCACTTGCGCATGTCCAGGCCCAGGTCGCCCACGCCGCGCGTGACGACGAGCCGGATGTAGGCGTCCTTGAGCTTGTTGAGGCGGATGGTCTCCAGGAGGGCCTGCTCGATGTCCTTGACGGGCATCGGCAGCTTGAGGAGGATGGCGTTGGCGGACTCCTCGAGGCGCTTGAGGTGGTCGTCGAGGCGGAACACGCGGCCGTTGTAGGCGCGGATGCCCTCGAAGATGCCGTCGCCGTAGAGCACGCCGTGGTCGAAGACCGAGACCTTCGCGTCTTCCTTGTCGTAGAACTTGCCGTCGATGTAGATCTTCATCGTGGGGAAAGGATATCAAATCCCGTCGAGCGAGGCCATTAACCGCGGTCAACGCGGCGACGAGCAGGGGCGGCCGCGCAGGTAGCCCGCGAGGCAGCGGTTGACGCCGGCGTTGTGGTCGTTGGGGCCCAGCCGCTCCACGCGGCAGCCCGGGGCGTTGGGGCGGAACACGGCCTCGAACACGGCCGCTATGTGAGGGGTGTAGTAGCCCATGCAGGCGTCCGCGGGGAAACGCGCCTGGACCTGCTGCGCGAGAGCGGGCGAGGAGGAGTAGAAGTCGTCGAGCATGATGACCCGCTCGAAGGAGAGCCCGCCCGCGAGCGTCGCCCCCAGGCCCACGTAGCCGCCGCTGTGCGCCGCGACCACGCGCCGCGTGAAGGTCACGCCCGCCGCCGACGCGGCCCGCGCGGCGTCGGCCTCGGTCACGGCCAGGCCGCTGCGGTAGGTGACGAGCACGGCGTGGCCCGCGGCGTCGGCGGCGTCACCCAGGCCGTAGAAGGAGAAGGCCTGGCGCGCGGAGGCCAGCGCCTCCCCGGCCGGCACGGCGGCGGCGTAGCGCGGGTGATGACCGCGCAGGTACACGAGCAAAGGGAGGCTGCCGCCGGACCCGGACGGGGCGTACACGCAGCCCACGCCCTTGAGCTCCACGCAGGACTCGGCCGGCGCGGCGCGGGCCGCGGCCGGAGCCAGGAGCAAGACGGCCAGGAGCGCGCGCATGGAGGGAGGATAACCCCGGGAAACCCCGGGTTCAAGGCCCGGGTCAGCGCAGCAGGCCGTCGGCCATCCGCAGCACGCGGTCGGCGGACTTGGCGGCGGGCTCGTCGTGGGTGACGAGCACGACGGCGGCGCCTTTCTCGCGGCACAGGCGCTTGAAGTCGGCGAACACGCGCGCGCCGTTCTCGGCGTCGAGGTTGCCGGTGGGCTCGTCGGCCAGGATGAGGGCGGGCTGGTTCATCAACGCCCGCGCGATGGCCGCGCGTTGGCGCTCGCCGCCGGAGGTCTGGGCGGGGAAGCGGTCCCGCAGGCCCAGGATGCCGAGACTGTCGAGCAGAGCCTCGGCGCGCACGGACGCGCGCGTTAACGGCTCGGTGGAGGTGCCGCGCGCCAGCGCGATGCGCGCGGGCAGGAGCGCGTTCTCGAGGACGGTGAACTCGGGCAGCAGGGAGTCGAACTGGAAGACGAAGCCGACTTTCTCGTTGCGCAGGCGGCCGCGGTCCTCTTCCCCGAGCGAAGCGGCTGGACGCCCGACCACGGAGAGCATTCCTTCGTCGGGGCGGTCCATGAGTCCGAACAAGTTGAGCAAGGTGGATTTGCCCGAGCCCGAGGGGCCGAGCACGGCCACGAACTCGCCCGGCGCGATGTCGAGGTCCACGCCGCGCAGCACGGGCACGGCGGCCGAGCCGGTCCCGTAGGTCTTCTTGACGCCGCGGGCCGACAGAGCGGGCTCAGCCATAGTGGATGGCCTCCACGGGGTCCACCTTCGAGGCGCGCGCCGCGGGGTAGAGCGTCGCGAACAGCGAGAGCAGCAGCCCCATGCCCGCGACCGCGGCCACGTCGAGGGCGCGCACCTCCACGGGCACGCGCGAGAGATAATAGATGTCGGCCGGCAGCTCCACGATGGGGTAGGTGCCGATGACCCAGCTGATGAAAACGCCCAGCGCCACGCCCGCGAGCACGCCCGAGCCGCCGATGAGCGCGCCTTCGACGAGGAAGACGCGCCGTATCATCGCGGGGCTGGCGCCCATGGCCTTGAGCAGGCCGATGTCGCGCGTCTTCTCCACCGAGCGCAGGATGAGGGTCGAGGCGATGTTGAGCGAGGCCACGAGCGTGATGAGGGTCAGGATGATGAACATCACGGCCTTCTCGAGCTTGAGCGCGGCGAATAAGGTCGAGTTCATCTGCGCGTAGGTGCGCACCACCTTGGCGTAGCCGAGGTCCTCGCGCAGCTTGGCGGCCACGGCGTCGGCGTGGCGGATGTCCTTGAGCTTCAGGCCGACGCCCGAGGCGCCCGCGTCCACGCCCAGGAACTTGGCCGTGCCGCCCAGGTCGGCCCAGGCCGTCGTCGCGTCGTATTCATAGTAGCCGGTCTTGAGGAGGCCGACGACCTTGAAGCGCTGCATCTTGGGCAGCAGGCCCAACGGCGTCGCCATGCTCTTGGGCGAGACCATCACCAGCTCCGAGCCCAGCTCGAGGGCGAGGTGGTCGGCCAGCTCCACGCCGATGACCACGCCCGGGACCTTGCCGTCGCCCGCGAGCGCGCCCCAGGAGCCGGCCGTCAGGCTCTTGGCCAGGTCGTTGACCGCGAACTCGCGGGCGGGGTCGAGGCCTTTGAGCATCACCCCGATGGAACGCTCCCGGTGCGTGACGATGGCCTGGCCGACGACGAAGGGGGAGGCGGCGGCCACGCGCGGCTCGGCGGCCGCGCGCGCGAGCAGGTCCTCGGCGTCGCGCGGGCTGCGCGCGCCGTACACGGAGACGTGCGCCTGCGCGCCGACGATCTTGCGCTGGATGTCGGCCTGGAAGCCGTTCATGACCGACAGCGTGGCGATGAGCGCGGCCACGCCGACGGTGACGCCCGCCACGCCGATGGAGGTCGTGACCACGGCGAAGAGCCCCTTGCGCTTCGCGCGCAGGTAGCGCCAGGCGACGAAAAGCTCGAAGCCCAGGTCAGCCCGCCTTTTCGGTCTTGAGCGTGGGGAAGAGGATGACGTCGCGGATGGAGTCGGCGCCGGTGAGCAGCATGGTGATGCGGTCGATGCCGACGCCGATGCCGCCCATGGGCGGCATGCCGGTCTCCATCGCCTGCACGAAGCCCTCGTCGAGCAGGTCGGCCTCGGCGTCTCCGGCGTCCTTCTGCCGCATCTGCTCGGCCAGACGGTCGCGCTGGTCCTGCGGGTCGTTGAGCTCGGAGTAGGCGTTGGACAGCTCGGCGCCCGCGGCGAAGCACTCGAAACGCTCGACGAGCGACTCCGTCCCCGGCTTGAGCTTGGCCAGGGGCGTGATGGCGGTCGGATGGTCGAAGAGGAAGGTGGGCTGCTGGAGCAGGTCCTCGATCTTGGCCTCGACGATGCGGTCGAAGAGCTTGGCGCTGGGGGTCTTCTCGCCGGCGTGTATGCCGAGCTTCTCGGCGAGCCGCATCAGGCCGGGGCGGTTGAAACCCTTGCCCTCGAGCACCTGCTCGATGGGCTCGCCGCAGCGGTCCTTCCAGACCTCGGGGAGGTAGAGGCGGCGGAAAGGCGGCTTGAGCGATATCTTCACCCCGCGCCAGTCCACCTCCGAGACGCCGCAGGCCTCGGCGCACTCGGCGAGCAGGGTCTCGAAGAGCGCGGCCATGCCGTCGTAGTCGGAGTAGGCCTCGTAGGCCTCGAGCATGGTGAACTCGGGGTTGTGGCGGGTGTCGATGCCCTCGTTGCGGAAGACGCGGCCGATCTCATAGACGCGGTCGAGCCCGCCGATGACGAGCTTCTTCAGGTAGAGCTCGGTGGCGATGCGCAGGACCATGTCCTGGCCCAGCGCGTTGTGGCGCGTGTGGAAGGGGCGCGCGGAGGCGCCGCCGGCCTGCTCGAGCAGGACGGGGGTCTCGACCTCGACGTAGCCGCGGGAGTCCAGGACGCGGCGGATGGTGGAGACGATCTTGGCGCGCTTGACGAAGACCTCGCGCGACTCGGGGCTGACGATGAGGTCGAGGTGGCGCTGGCGGTATTTTATCTCGACGTCGGCGAGCCCGTGCCACTTCTCGGGCAGCGGGCGGATGGCCTTGGCGAGCAAAGTCGCCGACTGCACGGCCACCGTGGCCTCGCCGGTCTTGGTGCGGAACACCGAGCCGGACACCGACACGAAGTCGCCCACGTGCAGGTCCTTCTTGACCAGCGCGAAGACCTGCTCGGGCAGCGCGTCCTTCTTGAAGTAGACCTGGGCCCTGCCGGAGAGGTCGGCCAAGCGTCCGAAGATGGACTTGCCCATGTCGCGCAGCTCGACCAGGCGGCCGGCGATGGACACGGTCTCGGCGGAGTGCGCCGAAGGCTCGGTGAGCGCGGCCGCGAGACGCGCGACCGAGGCGCAGTCATGCTGGCGCACGGTGCGCGAGGGGAAGGGCTCCACGCCGCGGGCGCGCAGCTCGGCGATCTTGGCCTTCTTGTCGGCCATGAGCTGCTCGAGGCCGCCGGCCGTCTCGGCGGGGCTCGGGGCGGGGGTGGGCGCGGCCTTGGGGTCCTTCTTCGCGTCAGCCATTCTTCTTGCCTCTGGAGACGAGTATGCCGGAGATGAGTTCGCGCAAGGTCTTGGGGTCGAAGGGTTTCTGGACGTAGGCGGCGACGTTGGGCGCCATCTCGAAGAGGTCGCGCATCTTCTGTCCCTTGGCGGTGAGGACGAGGATGGGGATGTCCTTGGCCCGCGGCTCGGTCTGCAGGCGCATGTTGAGCTGGTAGCCGTCCATCACCGGCATCATGATGTCGAGGACGATGAGGTCGGGCAGGGGCTTGGCGTCATCGGCGGGCTGCAGGCCGAGGTAGGCCAGGGCCTCGACGCCGTGCCCGGCGGAGGAGACGGCGTGCCCGTCCTGCTCGAGCACGAAGCGCAGCAAGGTGACGATCTCCGGCTCGTCGTCGACGACCAGGATGGCCGACATCAGCGGCCTCCCGTCATGCCGGCGACCAGCTCGCGCAGCGCCTTGGGGTCGAAGGGTTTCTCGAGGTGCGCGGCCACGCTCGTCGCGGAGTTGAACAGGTCCTTCATCTCGCCTTTGGCCGTGAGCACGATGACGGGCACCGCCGCGGTGCGCGGGTCCTCGCGCATGCGCGTGCAGACGGCCCAGCCGTCGAGCACGGGCATCATCACGTCCAGGATGGCGAGGTCCGGCGGCGGGACGGTCTCGTCGCGCGGCTCGATGCCCATGCGGGCCAGCGCCTCGGCCCCGTCGTGCGCGGAGAGCACGGCGTGCCCGTCCTTCTCGAGCATGAACTTGATGAGCAGCACCACGTCGCGCTCGTCGTCGACGACCAGGATGCGGGCCATGAAGGAGGGGATTCTACTATATAGGGCGCAACTGCTAGGATGGCGTCGTGGCGCTGACCTGCAAGCCCGTGACCCCGGCCCGCTGGAAGGATCTCGAGACGCTTTTCGAGGGCAACGGGGTCTGCCGCGGCTGCTGGTGCATGTGGAACCGCCTGCCTTCGGCCGATTATAAGGCGGGCTACGGCGCCGGCAACAAGAAGGCGATGAAAAATCTGGTGAAAGCCGGCAAAACACCGGGCGTGCTCGCCTACGACGGCAAGACTCCCGTGGGCTGGGCGGCCGTGGGGCCGCGCTCCGAGTACCGCCGGCTCGACGCCTCCAGAATCCTCAAGCCGGTGGACGCGCGCGAGACCTGGGCGACGCCTTGTTTCTACACCGCCAAAGAAGCCCGGGGCAAAGGCGTGACGGTCACGCTGTTGAAGGCCGCCGCCGCGCACGCGAAACGCAAAGGCGCGCGTCTCATCGAGGGTTACCCGGTGGACACGCGCGGCAAAAAAGCGCCCGCCGCTTTCGTCTGGTGGGGCCTGGCCCCGGCCTTCAAGAAGACGGGTTTCAAGGAAGTCCTGCGCCGCTCCAAGACGCGTCCGATCATGAGGAAGGCGCTCTAAGTTGTATAATCGCCTTCGCGTGACCAGACGCCTCGCCCGCCTCCTGCTCGTGACCGCGCTGCTCTACGGCTCGGGCGCGTATTGGGCGGCCCTGCAGACCTACGGTTGGGCGACGATGCTCGTCGAACGCGTCGAGTCGCAGGGCGTGGCCGGGGCGGTGTCCTCGACCTTCGACGGCAAGAGCCCCTGCGGCGTCTGCATCGTCGTGGACAAGGCGTCGCGGCCCGCCCAGCCCGAACGCGTCGCCGCGCCCGCCGTGCACCTCATCGCCGTCGCCCCGGTCGCCTTCGTGCCGGCGCCGCGCCGCGCCGGCCGCGTCCCGCGGACCGCGGCGCGGTCGTTCGCGCCGCCAGAGCGCCCCGTCTCGCCGCCCCCCAAGGCCCTCCCGGCCGCCTGACGCCCCGCGCGCGGCCGTCGTCCGGGTCGCGCGCCCCCTGACCGCCGTCTCCGGGAGGAACCATGCTCCGTCTTTTCATCGCGTCGTGCCTTGCCGTCCTGCCGTCCTTCGTTTCCGCCGAGCACAACGCGCTCGAGCCCGTCGTCGTGCTCGCCACCCGCATCGAAGGCGACCCCGCCGGCCGCGCCATCGGCCGCGTGGACCGTTCCGTCATCGAGGCCACCGACGCCTTCAGCCTCAAGGACCTGATGGACAAGACGCCGGGCGTCGTCACCAAGCAGTCCAACGGCCCGCGCGACGTGTCCATCTCGCTGCGCGGCTCCTCCGCCAAGACGAGTTTCGCCATCCGCAACATCAAGATGTACGAGGATTGGTTCCCCGTCACCCAGTCGGACGGTCTCTCGCGCACCGACATCCACGACCCCAACGCGTACGAGGGCATCGATGTCATCCGCGGGCCGTCCTCCTCGCTCTACGACAACTACGCGGTCGGCGGCGCGGTGAACTTCCGCACGCGCCTGGGGCGCGACATCGACGGCTTCGACGCAGGCGTCACCGTCGGCTCCTACGGCTATCAGAACGAACGCGTCCACTTCGGCAAACGCTTCAAGTCGTTCGAATACTCCGTCTTCGCCAGCCACATCCGCGCCGACGGCTACACCTACCACCACGGCTGGAAAACCGTGACGCAGAACCTCGTCGGGCGCTTCTTCATCGACGAGGACCGCACGGTCGTGTTCAAGTTCCTCAACAACGACATGGAGGCGCAGGTGCCCAGCCGCCTGTCGCGCGCCGAGATGAACGACGACCCGCGTTCGGCGGGTTCGACCAGCGTCACGGGCGTGGGCACCGTCACGGCCCAGCGCGCGGCGCAGAACCGCCGCGACCGGCGCACCATCACCGGGGCCCGCTACGAGTCGCGCCTGACGGCGGACACGAGTTGGCGCGCTCTCGGCGCCTACGACGTCAAGGACATCAATCAGACCTTCGGGACCGTCTCCGACAACGTCAACCCGAACTTCCACCACTACGCGGACCTCACGCATGAGACCGAGCTGGCGGGCCGGCCGCTGAAGCTGTACGCCGGCGAGTTCTTCAACAAGATGGAGCAAGAGGCGTCGGCCTACCGCAATCTGGCCGACGGGGAAGGCTCGCGCGGGGCCTTGCAGTCCAATACGCGCGGCATCCATCAGAATCTGGGCTTGCGCGCTCGCGCGGAATGGGAGCCGGTCGAGGCGTGGACCGTCGTCGGCGGGCTCGGCGTGGAGCAGTCGCGGGTCAAGGCGACGGTGCAGACGCGCACCGCCGCGGAGACTTATTCGCGCGTGAGGGTGGACCGCCTGTTCTACAACGCCGCGCCCGAGTTGGCCGTCATCCGCGACTTGGGCGAGGCCAAGGCCCGCCTGCGCGGCGGCATGGGTTACGCCACGCCGGGCATCGGCCAGCTCACGACGGACGCGAGCGGCCTGGCGGGCAACAACGGCGGCCTGCGCCCGCAGAAGAACCTGGGCGTCGAGGCCGGGGCGGGCGGCAAGACGGGGCGTCTGTCCTGGGACGCCGCGGCCTATTACGAGGTCTTCTACAACGAGTTCGTCAGCCAGTCCCCGGGAGCGGGGCTCAGCAACTACACCGCCAACGCGCCGCGCGCCGATCACCGCGGCGTGGAGCTGTGGGGGCAGTGGCATCACCCCGCGGGGCCGCTGCTCGCGGGCGCGTGGACCTTCAACGACCACCTCTATAAGACCTTCCGCGAGAACGTCGGCGGGGGCGTGTCCGTGGACCGCGCGGGCTCGCGCGTGCCGGGGGTGGAGCGCTCCGTGCTCAACCTGCGCGCGGGCTGGACCCACGCGGGCGTGCCGGGCGGCTGGCTCGAGTGGAACCGCGTCGAAGGCTACGCGGTCAACAACGCGAACACTTTGCGCTCGCGCACCGCGAACCTGTTGAATCTCAACGCGCACTGGAAACGCGAGGTGTCCTGGGGCTTCGTCAAACGCGTCCTGCTCACCTTCGACGTGCGCAACCTCATGAACGCGGCCTACGACGGCTCGGCTGTGACGGTGTCGGACGCGAACACCGACACGCCGGCGTCGTTGTTGACGAAGCAGGCGTTCTTCGCCGGGCAGGGCCGCTCCGTGTACGGCGGCGCGACTTTCCATTTTTAGGAGAAAGACCATGCACGCGATCTTGATGCTCTGGCTGGCGGGCGCCGCGGCGGCGCAGACGACGGGCTTCGACTTGTACGCCGAAGGCGCGGTCCTCCATCGCATCGAAGGCGAGGGCGGCGCCATCTTCTACCGGCGCTCGCCGGACGCCGGAGGGTCCTGGTCCGAGCCGGCCCGCGTGGACGCGGGACGGCCGGCCCCGTATCGTTTCGGCGCCGGCGACGCGCGCGTGGCGGCGGACGGCGGGACCGTGCTCGTCGTCTGGTCCGCGAAGGGGACGGGGCCCATGGGCACGGGCGGTCTCGTCGTCGCCAAGTCCACCGACGCGGGGCGGACCTGGAGCGCCGCGGCCAGCCCGTCGGGCGACGGCGTCTTCGGTCGTCGGTTTCCCGCGCTCACGGCTTCGGCCGGCGTCTTCACCGCGGCCTGGCTCGACCGCAGATCGAACGCGAAAGTCATGGCCGCGCGCTCGAGCGATGGCGGGGCGACCTGGTCCACCCCCGCGTTGCTCGACGACGACGTGTGCGAGTGTTGTTGGAACGCGGCGTGGTCGTCCGGCGAGAGGACATTCGTGCTCTACCGCGACAAAGACCCGCGCGACATGGCGGTGTCCGCGACCGGGGACGGCAAGACCTGGCGCTCGAAGCCGGTCAGCCCCTTCGACTGGCGCTTCAACGGTTGTCCGCACGTGGGCGGAGCGCTCGCCGAGAGGGGCGGGACGCTTTACTCGCTGGTGTGGACGGGCAAGCAACCCGAGATGGGTCTCTACGCCGTCGGCGGCGAGGGCGCGCCCCGCCGACTCGGCGGCACGGGCGCCAAACATGGGGACCTGACGGCAGCGGGCGGCCGGCTCGCGGCCGTTTGGGACGAGGACGGGGCGGTCTGGGCCGCGACGAGCGCCGACGGTCGGTCGTGGAGCAGGCCGCGGCGCCTCTCCGGCGCGAAGACGCGCGCGGCCCATCCGCGCGTGGTCCCCGCCGGCGCCGCCTTCCGCGCCTTCTGGCTGGAGAAGGCCGACGACAAGTCGCCCGCGCGGCTGCGTGACGCCGATATCCGCTAGAATCGTCCGGTGACGCGCAAGACCCCGGCGTGGTTCTCCGTCGTGCCGTTCGTGCTGGTGCTCGTCGCCGTCGAGACGGCTGGCTACGCCGGCTTCCGCCTCAAACACGGAGCGTTCCCGCGCGAGTTCGCGCGGCGCCATTATGCCGCGCAGCCGGCCCTGTACATGGGCGACCACCCTTATCTGCCCTACCTGGCGACGAAGGGTCGCGCCGGCATCGTCGAGTTCAACTCGCGCGGCGACCGCGGGCCGGAGCTCGAGGTTCCGAAGCGCCGCAAGCGCGTGCTGTGTTACGGCGGCTCGACCACCTTCGACGGCTCGCACGCCTGGGCTGAGACCTGGCCGGGGCGCCTGCAGGCGCTGCTGGGCGACGGCTACGAGGTCGTCATCGCGGCGCAAAACGGCGCGACGACGGCGGACACCTTGGTCAACTACGCGCTGACGCATTCCGACGCGCAGGCCGACTTCGTGCTGGCCTACGAGGGCATCAACGACCTCGAGTCTTCCTTCGCGCCGGGCTTCCGTCCGGACTACGCGCACCGCCGGCGCGACATCGGATCGACGCCGTATCCCTTCTTCGAGAGGCTGCCGCAGTCCCTGCACTACAGCGCGCTCTACACCGCCGCGCGCTGGAAGCTCGTGGGGCCGCGCGGAGACCTGCACGCGCGTTTCTCGCGCCCGACGGCCTACGACTTCTCCGCCGGTCCCTTCGGGTTGGCGGCGTTCGAGTCGAACTTGCGCAGCCTCCACGCGCTCGCTCGCGCGCGCGGCGCGGTGCTGGTCTTGGGCACGGCGCAGTACTACCAGCCGTGGGCCGACGCCCACTTCGGCGCGGAGTTCGGCGCGGGGTGGCGCCGCGGCATCGAAGCGGAGAACGCCGTGCAGCGGCGGCTGGCCGCGTCTTTGCCCGGTGTCAGGCTGGCCGAGGTCGCGGCGTCGTTCACGCCGACCGAGGAGCACATGAGCGACTTCTGCCACCTCACCGCGAAGGGCAACGAGCTCGTGGCCCGGGCGTTCTACGGGGCCGTCGTCGGGCGCGCGCGCTGAGCTAAGGCCGGCGCGCGCCGCAGGGGTCGAAGCTCTCTTCGGCCGCCACGCCGTAGCGCCGCAGCGCGAACTCGGTGCCGATGCCGCGCTGCGCGATGAAGGCCGCGAGTTTCTCCATGTAGGAAGTCCCGTCGGGGCCCTTGGTCACGAACAGGCAGTGGTGCGTGAGCGGCGGCACGCCGCGCTGCTCGAGCGCGTAGTGCAGCAGCTCGTGGCCCGTGACGTAGTAGCCGTAGCCCGTGTAGTCGCGCGGCAGGCCGTCGGGGCCGTTCTGGTAGAAGGCCATGTAGGTCGTCTCGGGGTTGATCTGGATGCGGTTGGTGCCGTCGTAGTGGAACGCCCGGAACTGGGCAGGGTAGGGGTACTCCTCGCGCACCTCCGGGTGCGCGGCGAGGAAGGCCTCGATGCGCCCCGGGGTCTCGCAGAGGCGTTCGGCCTCGACCTGGGGGAACTTCTTCTTGCCGACGGCGTTGCAGAGGTAGTCGGTCCAGATCTGGGTCTGGCCCAGGGACCAGGAGCGCTGCCAGGCGGTCCAAGCGGGGTCTTGGACGGCGGGGTCGAAGACGGAGAAGTGGATGACGGGCGGGCGTATGCCGGCGGGCGCGCCGCCGAGCGCCTTGACGAACTCCCAGATGGCGGCGACGTGCTCCTCCCGGTCGCGAAAGGCGCCCTCGGGGAAGGTTCCTTCGAGAGTCGGCCGGTCGGCGGCGGCGCGGGCCTGGGCGAGCACGGCGGAGGGCGCGGGCAAGTCGAGAGCGACGGCCGACGCGGCCAACAGGAGGGGAAGGACGGTCATGGCGTCATCATAACACGACCCGGGCGCGCCGGCCTGGGACCTTCGGCCCTAATAACCCGTGAAGAAGGGCATGAACTCCACGGGGCCCGCGGGGAACGGGGCGCGGAGGTAGCGGCGGGCGAGGGCGCGCGCGGCCTTGTCCTGCACGGCGGCGTAGGCGCGAGCGGCGGCCGCGTGGTCTCCGGCGAGGTCGCGGGCGTTGCCGCGGCGCAGCAGCGCCCAGTCCTTGACGCCCTTGGGCAGGGCCAGGCCGTCGAGGCGGTCGAGCAGGCGGTCCGTTTCGTGCCCGCGTCCCTGCAGCGCGCGGACTTCCGCGGCGCGGTACAGCGCCCACGCGCGCACGCGCGAGCGCAGCGGGTCGGCGTGTTCGTCGGGCCAGCGGCCCTCGGCGTCGTAGAGCTCGATCGAGCGGTCGTAGTCGCCCCGTTTGGCCGCCAACCAGGCGCGGCGCAGGCGGAACAGGGGGTTGCGGGGGTGGCGCGCGACGAGCTCGGCGAGCAAGGCGTCCGCCTCGGCCCAGCCTTCCGCGCCCTCGCGCGAGAGGATCATGGCGAGCACGGAGCGCGCCTCCTCGCGCGCGGTGCCGTGCGACGCGGCGACGCGCCGCAGCATGGCCAGGCCCCGGTCCTTGTCGGGCGCCTCTCCGGCCAGCAGCTTGGCGAACGGCCGCGCGCCCGAGGGCATGCGCGCGCCGAAGTAGTGGTACATGCCCAGGCCCAGCGCCGCGTCGTCGAGCGTGGGGTCGAGCGCGAGAGCCTTGTTGAGGTGGCGCACGGCCGCGGAGGCGGCGGGGACGGCCTTCACGAAGCGGCGGCGTCCGGCGTGGGCGCGCGCCTGGAAACCGTGGGCCGCGCCGAGGTAATAGTTGGCGAGGGCGGGCTCCTTGGGCAGGAGCGCCTGGGCGGCGCGCTCCGTCTCGGCCAGGCGCGACTCGACCGCGGCGTAGGCCGCCGGCGAGACCATGCCCTCGGTGATCCAACGCTGATAAGCGACGACCGCCGCGTAGAACGGCGCGCCGGGATGGCCCGGGTGCTTCGCGCCGAACTCCGCGCACGCGCGTTCCGCCGCGTCGAACTCCAGGTCATAGATGCGCGTCACCGCGACGGCGAGCTCTTTCTCGACCTCCGGGGGGGCCGCGGGTGCGGGCGAGGCGAGGAGGAGCGTAAGAATCAGGGCCTTCACGCCACTAAATCATACAATCTCATGACCATGCACACGAAAGAAGCCGTCATCCTCATCGGCCACGGCTCGGCCGCCACCGACACGCCGCGCCCGCTCGTCTCCGAGCTCAAGCGGCTGGAGGGCGAGCGGCAGGCGCGCAAGGAATACAAGATGGGCGCGCGCGAGGCGGAACTCGACAAACAGGTCCGCGAGTGGCCGCGCACGCCGCAGAACGACGCCTACAAGGCCGGCGTGGAGGAGATCGCCAAAGCGCTGGCGCCCAAGCTGGGCGGCCGTAAACTCGTCACCGCCTACAACGAGTTCTGCGCCCCTTCGGTCGAGGACGCGCTCGACGGCCTCGTCAAAGAAGGCTTCACGCGCATCACCCTCATCTCGACCATGTACACCCGCGGCGGCATCCACGCCGAATGCGAGATACCCGGCATCGTCACCGAGGCCCGCAAGCAGTACCCGGGCGTCCAGATCGAATACGCCTGGCCCTTCGACCCCGGCTTCCTCGCCGACTTCCTCGCCGCCCAACTCGCCCGCCATTAACAAAAGGGACAGGCACTTTCGTTAATTAACGAAAGTGCCTGTCCCTTTTGTTAATGGCGCTTCTTGAGCCAGTTCTTGCAGGCGCGGCCGAGGCGTTTGTATTCGGCGGCGCTGTCGAGGGCGGCGTTCTCCTCGCGCACGGCGGCGAGGTGGGCGTCGTAGATGGGACGCATGACGCGCTCCATGCGGTCGGTGAGCAGGTCGAAGGCGGCCTGGCGGTCGCGGGCCTCGATGGGGCCGACCAGGCCGGGCTGGGTCTCGACGCGGGCCAACGCCTCGCGCATTCTCTTGGCCAGGTCGTCGAGGCGGCGGCGGTGGAGCTTGTCGTGTTCTCCCTCGTGCTTCGTCAGCTGCTCGTATTCGCACGAGCCGGGCGCGTATTCGCGCGGGATGAGGATGCGCACGGCCACGGGCGTGAGGTCCACGGTGAAAGCGCCGACCCAGGCGCAGGCCGCCTTGCAGCCCTTGTCGCAGGCGCCCTCCATGTCCGCCGAGTAGTGGAGGCGGTACTCGGCCACGGTCAGGCCCTGCGACAGAAGGCCTTTGGGCTTCTTGACGGGATAGGCCTTGTCGATCTCGGCGATGCCGCGCGAGTGGTCCACCGCCGTGGGGAACTCGCCCACGCGGACCACGATGCGCGGGCGCGTGTTGGCGGCCTCTTTGCACATGGGCGGCGTGCCCGCGGACGCGGGCGCGGCGAGCAGGAGCAGGGCGGCCAGGACGGCGGTCATGCGGACATTGTAGCGGACCGCGCGACGCTCCGGCTTGACCGCGGACAGCTCCGGCGTATATCATCTTCCGGTCCTGATCCATAGAATTAAGGAGAGCACATGAGCCTGCAACCCGCCGTCCGCCTCGTCGCCGCCGCGTCCCTGTTCCTCACGGGCTGCGCCGGCATGGGCGCCAAGCCCGCTCCGCAGTTCGACCTCACCCAACCCGCGGCGTCCCAGGCCGCGACCTTCATCAGCGTCGTCAACCCCAAGAACAAGGGGCAGATCGGCCGCGTCGCCGTGACCTCGTGCAACCTGGTCGTGGCCGACATGGCCGGCGGCGTCTCCCAGACCGACGCGGGCATCTTCGGCGAGACGCGCGGGCGCCAGGACAAGAAGATCAGCATGTACCTCTACCTGCGCGGCATCAGCGACGAGCAGCTCCAGGCGATGACCGACGAGGCCTGCGCCGCCGCCGAGGCCTCGCTCAAATCCTCCGGCTTCGACGTCGTGCCGGCCGCCGAGGTCCAGGCCAACGCGCATTACCAGAAGCTGCACGAGGGCGCCAAGTCGCCGCACCCCTTCGACCCGCCGGGCGGCGAGAAGTACAAGATCTTCATGCCCAAGGGCCAGAAGATGGTGGACATGCACTACCTGACCACCGGAGGCGGCCTGAAGCTGGCCATGGCCGCGGCGGCGGGCAACACCCCGGCCAACCACAAGGGCCGTCTCATGGATGAGTTGAAGGCCGACGACGTCCACATCAGCCTGAAGATCAACTTCGGCGCCGTGGAAGGCGACCAGAAGGGCTTCCTCTCCTCCATCGCCAAGAAGGACACGGCCCAGGTCAAGGCCAAGACGGACGTGGTCATCACGGGCCGCATCGAGGTCGTCACCAGCAAGACGCTCCAGTGCTGGAACCGCTTCGGCAAGCGCGAGTGCGTGGGCAACGGCAAGCACCCTCAGTTCAAGCTGAAGTACCCCATCCTCATCCCGGACGCCGTCGTCGAGGTCAAGGATGAGACCACCAAGGGCGACAAGGTCGGCAGCGCCATCAGCGGCGGCCTGAGCATGCTCGCCGCGATGAGCGGCAGCCGCGGCACGGCCATGTCGGTGACCCGCAAGGGCGTCGTCGTGGACCCCGTCAAATACGCGAACGGCGTCAAACGCGCCGCCGCCAGCATGGCGGAGATGGTCGCGGCTTCCGCCAAGGGCAGCTAGGCTTCGCCTCAAGGGCCCCCGTCCTCTTAAGGAGGGCGGGGGCCCTTTCTTTTGCTAGAATTCCGCCACTATGGCCATCGAACAGACCCTCATCCTCATCAAGCCGGACGGCGCGCACCGCAAGCTGACCGGCCTCACCATCGACCGCCTCGACGCGACCGGCCTCGAGATGGTCGGCGCCAAGATGATTTGCGTCACCGACAAGCTGGCGCGCGAGCACTACTCCTCGCTCTCCGACAAGCCCTTCTTCGAGGACCTCATCAAGTACATCCGCGGCGGCTACCACGGCATCAAGGACAGCCGCATCCTCGCCTTGGTCTATCGCGGCGAGAACGCCATCAAGGCCGTGCGCGCGGTGGCCGGCGCCACCAACCCCGAGCAGGCCGCCCCGGGCACCATCCGCGGCTCCTTCGGGCGCATGAACAGCGTGACCAAGCAGTTCGAGAACGTCATCCACGCCTCTTCCGACCCGACGGACGCGGCCAAAGAAGTCGCGCTCTGGTTCAAGAAAGAAGAGCTCGTCCCTTAAGGCCATGATGTCCGTCCTCGCGGCCTTGCTGGCCGGCGCGGCTCTCTCCGCGCCGGCGCCCACGCCCAAGGCCGTCACGCGCCCGGTCACCATCGCGGGCGAAAGCGTCGAGCTCAAGACCGCGGACGGCTGGACGCTGAAGGCCGCCTGGTCCCGCGCCCAGGAAGGCAAACGCACCTTCGTGCTGCTGCACGGCACGGGGCAGCGCAAGGAGGACTGGAAGCGCCTGGCCGTGCCGCTGGCGCGGGCGGGCTACGGCTACCTGGCCGTGGACCTGCGCGGCCACGGCGAGAGCCGCGTCACCCCGTCGGGCGAGGCCATCACCTGGAAGAAGCTGCGCGTCTCACGCGGCGTCAACGACTACGCCGAGATGGCGCGCGACGTCGAGGCCGCGGCCGGCTGGCTGGCGGGCCAGGGCGTGCCCGAGGACACCATCGGCCTCATCGGCGCCGAGGTCGGAGGCAGCTTGGCGATGAAATACGCCGCGGTGCGCCCCAAGGTCCCCGCGCTCGTCATGCTCTCCCCGGGACTGGCCTGGCAGGACATCCCCATCATCAACGCGGTGCGCGCCTACAAGAACAGGCCCGTCCTGATGGTGCACTCCGAGGCGGACAAGAAGTCCTCCAAGGAGACCCCGCTCATCTACCAGTTCGCCAAGATGGCGGCGGGTGAGCGCAACACGACCCTCATCGTGGTCCCGCAGGAGCGCGGCACGCGCCTGTTCCGCGCCAACCGCGACCTCGCTCGCCGCGTCGTCGCCTGGCTCGACGACCCGATCAAGCCCGAGCCCCTGCCTGACGCCTCGACGCAGACGCCCGCCGCGGCGTCATCCGCGCCCTCCGAGGCGCCCGCCGTCTCTCCCGTGGTCGACCCGGCGGCCGACGAAGAAGCCTTCGGCGACGAGTAACATGGCGCTGCTCTCGCCGCGGGTCTACGCGCGCCTGCCCACCGAGCAGGCCAACCCGCGCACGCGCGACATCGACCGCCGCTCCACCGTCGGCATCGTGCGGCTCATCAACGCCGAGGACCGGCTCGTGCCGTTGGCCGTGGCCAAGGTCGCGCCCGCCGTGGCGCGCGGGGTGGACGCCCTGGCCGCGGCCCTGGCCGCGGGCGGCGGCGCGTTGTTCCTGGGCGCGGGCACCAGCGGCCGCCTGGCCGTGCTCGAGGCCGCGGAATGCCCGCCCACCTTCAACACCGCGCCGCGCCAGGTGCGCGCCGTCATCGCCGGCGGGAGGAGTTCGGTGTTCCGCGCCAAAGAAGGCGCCGAGGACGACCAGGCGTCGGGCCGCCGGGCCGCCGCGACCGCGCGCCGGGGCGACGTCGTGGTCGGCGTGGCCGCCAGCGGGGTGACGCCCTTCGTGCGCGCCGCGCTCGCCGAGGCCCGCCGCCGAGGCGCGACCTCCATCCTGGTCACCTCCAACGGCCGCCCCAAAGGCGTGAAGGCCGACATCATCATCGCCCCCGACGTGGGGCCCGAGGTCGTCACCGGCTCGACGCGGCTCAAATCCGGCACCGCGGCCAAACTCGTGCTCAACATGCTCACCACCGGCGCGATGATCAAGGTCGGCAAGGTCTACGACCATTGGATGGTGGACCTCAAGCCCACCAACCGCAAGCTGCGCCTGCGCGGGGAGCGCATCGTGGCCGACCTCGGCCGCGTCAGCCCCGGGCGCGCGGCGGCGCTGCTGCGCGCGGCGGGCGGAAGCGTGAAAACCGCGGTGCTCATGGCGCGCCAGGGCCTGCGGGCCGACGAGGCCCGCAAGCTGCTCGCCTGCGCCGGCGGCTCGCTGCGCCGCGCGCTGCTGGAGGCCGCGTGAACGGCCGCCTGCAGCTCGAGACCCTGTCGAGCCTGGTGCTCAAAGGCAATCCGCTCGGCGACCCGCGCCGCCGCGAGATACCCGTCTACCTGCCGCCGTCATACGGGACGGTGAAGACCCGCCGCTACCCGGTGCTCTACTACCTGCACGGCTTCACCGGCACCGGCCGCGGGGTGGTCAACCACAACCCCTGGAAGGAGAACCTCGCCGAGCGCCTGGACCGGCTCATCGTCGCCGGGAAGGCGCCCGAGGCCATCCTCGTCATGCCCGACGGCTTCACCTTCTACGGCGGCTCGCAGTGGGTCAACTCCACGGCCACCGGCCGCTACGAGGACCACCTGGTGGACGAGGTCGTCGCCTTCATCGACGACAAATACGCCACCGTGCGCGCGCCCGAAGGCCGCGCCCTGTTCGGCAAGTCCAGCGGGGGCTTCGGCGCCTTGTCGGTCGTCATGCGCCGCCCGGGCGTGTTCGCCCACGCCGCCAGCCACAGCGGGGACATGGCCTTCGACCTGTGTTACGGCGCCGACGCGCCCAAGTTCGTCACCGAGCTGGGCCGCTGGAACGACTCCCCGGAGAAGTTCGTCGCGGCCTTCCGCGCCTCGCGCGACCGCGGCTCTCTCGACCACGCGGTGCTCAACATGGTCGCGATGGCCTCCTGCTACTCGCCGAACGCGAAGTCCAAGCTCGGCTTCGACCTGCCGTTCGCCCCGCGCACGGGCGAGCGCGACGAGGCGGTGTGGCGCCGCTGGCTGGCCTTCGACCCGGTGGCGGCCGCCCCGGCGCGCGTCAAGGAGCTCAAGGCCCTCAAGACGCTGTGGTTCGACGCGGGCCGGCGCGACGAGTTCCACCTGCACATCGGTGCGCGCCGGTTCTCGGCGCTGCTCAAGAAGCTGCGGGTGCCCCACGCCTACGAGGAGCACGAGCTGGGGCACTTCGACATGCACGAGCGCTACGACCGCTCGCTCGCCCTGCTCGCCGCGCGCTGCCGCCGCGTCGGCTGACGCGGCGTCGGCTGACGCGGCGTCGGCTGACGCGGCGTCGCCTACCGGGCGAGCCGCAGCGTCAGGGACCGCATGTCCATGTCCGCGACGGCGTCCATGTCGGCGGGCAGGTACAGGGTGTGGGCGGCGGTGCCGTCGCCGCGCGTCCAGGGCGTGAAGGTCCCGCCCGCGCCCGCGACCTCGCCGCCGGCGTCGTGGTAGGAGCCCTCGAGGTTCTCGGGGACGAAGACGAGGGGCAGGCGGATGAGGGCTTGGCCGCCGATGCGGCCGTCGGCCGAGCGGCTGACGCCCTCGGGGAGACGGTCGAAACCGATGGAGGGCCCTTCGGCGCGCAGCAGGAACCGCACGGGGGCCATGCCTTCGCAGGTGATGGTCGCGGTGCCGACGAGCTCCTTCCAGACGCGCACGACCACGACGCGGGCGGCGCGCTCGCGGTACTCGAAACCCATGACGCAGGCCACGGTTTCGCGCTCGAGGACGCTCGCGGAGGGGCGGGAGTGGCCGGGCGCGGCCATGCGCGCGGGCGCGGCGACGGGGGCGGCCGTGAACGGCACGACCTCGTAGCCGGATTCCTTCAGGAGCTGGGTCAGGGCGGGCTGGTCGCCCGCGACGGCGGGGGCGACGGCCAGGGCGAGGAGAGCGAGGAGGTTCGTCATGCCTACAGCATACCGCCGGGGGCCGGGGCGGCGCATTGACCTCCGTCGGACGAGGGTTTTGACCGAGGTCAAGGGGGGCTTGACGCTTGCGCGCATCCGGCTATACTCATGACGATGGACAACGGACGAAGCCGTCTCATGGCGCCGTGTTCCCGGGGCGCGCCGGGCTAGGCTGAGCGACCGCCGTGCCCTTCGCGCGCGCCCCCGGCTCGATGCCGGGGGCGCCGCTTTGCGGGGAAGGTCTGCGACGAGCAGAAGGAGGTGATGTCGTCATGAGGAAGCACCGGAGGGTCCGGGCGGTCTCCGCCCGGGACGTGGCTCTGGCGGCCTGCCGGGCCTTGCTGGCCACGGCCGACCGGCAGCCTGACATCCGGCGCGCGACCGTGCTGGCGCGGTTCGCCGTCGCGATGGCGAAGTAAGACGCCCCCTGCGTCGGCCGGCGCGGGGGGCGTCCCCTTTCGGGAGCGCCTACGCCGCGTCGACTTCGGCGACGCGGCGCGCCTTCTCGGCGTCGGGCAGCCAGGAGCCCAGGAAGGAATTGCGCGCCAAGGTCTTGAGCTCTCCGTCGGTCAGCGAGAGGGCGCGGCGGGTCTCGCGGTAGGCGTCGTCGGCGTAGCCGCCGAAGTAGGCGGGGTCGTCGGAGTGCAGGCTCACGCGCGCGCCGGCGTCGAGCAAGGCGCGCAGGTTGTGGTCCTCGAGCCGGTCGAAGACGCGCAGCTTCACGTTGGAGAGCGGGCAGACGGTGAGGGGGACCTCCTCCGCGACGAGGCGGCGCAGAAGCCCGGGGTCCTCGACGCTGCGCACGCCGTGGTCGATGCGCTCGACTTTCAGCGTGTCCAGCGCCTCGCGCACGTAGGAGGGCGGGCCTTCCTCGCCCGCGTGCGCGGTCAGGCGCAGGCCGGCGTCTTTGGCGCGGGCGAAGACGCGGGCGAACTTCGCCGGAGGGTGCCCCAGCTCCGAGGAGTCCAGGCCCACGCCGGCGATGCGGTCTCGGAAAGGCAGGGCCTCCTCGAGCGCCCCGAGGGCGTCGGACTCGTCGAGGTGGCGCAGGAAGCAGAGGATGAGCAAAGAGCTCACGCCGAGCTCGGCGCGCGCCTTGGCCATGGCCGCGGTCAACCCCTCGAGGACGGCGCGGTAGGGCACGCCGCGGCGCGTGTGGGTCTGCGGGTCGAAGAAGATCTCGGCGTGGCGCACGCCGCCGGCGGCCGCGCGCGTGAAGTAGGCCCAGGCCAGGTCGAAGAAATCCAGGTCGGTCTTGAGCACGGAGGCGCCCTTGTAATAGACGTCGAGGAAGGACTGCAGGTCCTTGAAGGCGTAGGCGGCGCGCAGCTCGGCGACGCCGGCGTAGGGCAGCGCGACCTTGTTGCGTCGCGCGAGCTCGAACATCAGCTCGGGCTCGAGCGTGCCCTCGATGTGCAGGTGCAGCTCGGCCTTGGGGAGCTTGCGGGCGTCCATGCGCCCCAGTGTAGCCTACTGGGCGGCTTTCTTCGAGGGGAGGCGCGCCGGAGCGGAGGCGTCCAACAGCTGGACGGACATGGTCAGGGCGGTGAGTTCTTCGGCGGTGTGGAAAGCGGTGATGCCCGAGCCGGAATCCTGCACCATGAACAGCCAGGCGCCGCGCGAGGGGCTGGGGACGGCGCCGAGCAGGTAGACCGCGTGATGGAGCAGCGCGTAATCATGGCCGTCCACCCGGCGCGCCGCCTCGTCGAGGCGGTAGCGCGGATGCACCATGCGGAAGGTCAGCAGCGGCTGCTCGGGACCGGCGACGAGCGCCCGCCAGCCGTCCTCGTCGGCGGGCGGGCCGCGCGAGGCGAGCGTGAGGCCGAGCAGGGCGGCGTAGCGGGCCATGGAGGCTTCGTCCATGCCCTGATCCACGTCGCGCCCCAACTTGAGTCCGAGCGAGGCTTCGAGCGCGGCGACGGAGCGCGAGCCGCCTTTGACGACGGGGCCGGTGTTGAGGGCGTCGCGCGCGTTCTCGATGAACTCTCGGACCGCGAGCGGATAGACGAAGCCGACCGAGGCCGTGATGGCGTTGAACAGCGCGTGTTGGGCGCAGTGTCCGGCGCCCGCGTCTTGGAGCGCCGTGGTCCGGTACTCCCGGCCGAGCAGGGAGCCGTCGCGGGCGGCGGCGCGCGCCTCGGCGACCAGGGCGCGTTCACCCGCGCGCTCGCGGGAGCGGGCGTACGCGCGCAGGAGCGCGGCCTCCGCGAAGCGGTAGTATTCCAACCCTTTCTCCCGGTAGCGTTCGAAGCGCGAGTTGGCTTGGAACCAGGACTTGGCCGACGCGCCGTTGAAGTGCCGCGACAGCGAGCCGACGGCCTCCTGAGGCCGCCCCGCGGCGAGCGCGCCGTGCGCCCCCGCGAGGGTCTCGCGCAGCCCCATCTCCTCGATGGTGAGCCGTCGCGTCGGGCCCGCGCGGTCGAGCCGGCGCTGGTGCAGGGCGCGACGCGCGGCGTTGAGCGCGCCGGCGAAGGGCTTGAGCAGCGGAGCGCGGGGGGTCCAGGCGCGGGGCGCGGGCGGCTCGCGCACGGGCGAGAGCTCGGCGAAGTCGGGTGCGGCCGGCGTCGCGTCGTAGAGCCGGCCCACGGCGGCCGGGGATTCGTCTGCGAGGGCCGCGCCGCGCTCCAGCGTCGCGACGGCGGGTTCCGGCGCGCCCGCGGGAGCGTCGGCGGCCGGGCCGGCGACGAGGCGCGCGGGCGCCGCGGCCGGCCTCGCGACGAGGACGGCTGCCGTCGCCGCCGGGGAGACGCTCAGTTCGAGACGCGACCTGAGCGACAGGGACGCGTTCGGCGCGGCCAGCAGAGAGGCCGGGGGCAGGCGCAGCGGCGCCGGCGGCGCGACGCGGCTCGACGGCAGCGTGACGCGCGTGACCGGCGCCGCGGCGGAGGCGCACGGCGCGATGGCGAGCAGGAGCGCGAGGGCCTGCCTCATGTTATTAAGGATAGCCGCCGCGCGCGTGATGGGGGAGGGCCCCCTGGCCCGTCGGACATGGGTCTTCCGGACAGTGGTACACTATACGGGATGGGCGCCTCCCCGCACGCCGTGCGCACGGAGACCCGCGTCGTCGCCGGGGTCGAGACCTTCGTGCGCCGCGCCGGGTCGGGACGGCCCGTGCTCCTGCTGCACGGGTTGGGGGCCTCGTCCTACAGCTGGCGCCACGCTTTCGCGCATCTGGCCGACGGCTACGAGGTGTTCGCCCCGGACTTCCCCGGTCATGGCCGCTCCGCGGCGGTGGAGGGTTTCGACTACTCCATCGCCGGGCTCTCGCGTTGGACCCTGGACTTCATGGACTCGTGCGGCGCCGAGCGTGTTCCCTTCGTCGGGAACTCCCTGGGCGGGGTGGTCTCGCTGTGGACGGCGATGGAGGCGCCGCGCCGCGTCGAGCGCATGGCGCTGGTGGGCGTGCCGGCGTACCCGGAGCACAGGCCGGCGGCGATGTGGCCGCTGGGCTGGCCGGTGTTCGGCCGGCTCTATGAGAACCTGTTGGGGCCGACTTTGCTGCGCGCCATCGCCAAGACGGTGTTCGTGGACCCCGCGACGGTGACCGACGAGCTGGTGGATGAATACTCGTTGGCGCTGAGGACCCCCGGCGGCCGCCGCGCGGTGGCCGAGGTCATCCGCCGGGCCATCCCGCCGGACGCCGCCGCGCGCATGGCGCGCTACCGCGAGTTGACCCAGCCCGCGCTCGTGCTCGTGGGCGAGCATGACCGCATGGTCAAGGAAAGCGGCGCGCGCCGCCTGGCGGGAGACCTCGGCGCCGCTCGGCTCGAGCTCGTCGCGGGCGTGGGCCACGCCCCGCACGAGGACGACCCGGCCCTCGTGATGCCCTTGGTGCGGAGGTTCCTCGATGGGGGATGAGATCGTTTATTCCAGCGACCCGGACTGGGGCAAGCCCGGCACGCCGCGCCAGCCGGAGCCCGTCCGTCTCTCCTTCCAGCGCGGGGCCAAGGGCTCCGGCGTGACTCGCGTCGAGCGGCTGGTCATGCACCCCACGCTCAAGGACCAGCTGCTGGGCAGCCTCAAGAAGCGGCTCGGCTGCGGCGGCACGCTCAAGGACGGCAGCTTCGAGTTCCAGGGCGACCACCGCGACAAGCTCGAGAAGCTGCTGCTCGCCGACGGCTACAAGGTGAAACGCGTCGGCGGCTGAGCCGCTTTGCTAGAATGGCTCGCCGCTCATCCAGGAGGACCGTCCCCATGACCACCGCCGCCAAGACGAAGACCGCCCGCGCCGCCGTGATGGCCGCCGCGCTCAGCGTGGCCGTGTCGCCGCAGCTGCACGGCGACGAGGGCATGTGGACCTTCGACAACCTCCCCGCCAAACTCCTCAAGGAGCGCTACGGCTTCACGCCGAGCTCCGATCTGATGGACCACCTGCGGCTGGCCTCGGTGCGCTTCAACGACGGCGGCTCCGGCGCGTTCGTCTCCAAGGACGGCCTGGTCATCACCAACCACCACGTCGCGCTCGGCCAGCTCCAGAAGCTGTCCACGGGCAAGAGCGACTTCGTCAAGAACGGCTTCCTCGCCAAGTCCCGCAAGGACGAGGTGAAGTGCCCCGACCTCGAGCTCAACGTGCTCGTGGCCATGGAGGACGTGACGGCCCGCGTGCTCAAGGCCGTGGACCCCAAGGCCGCGGAGAAGACCCAGAACGAGCAGCGCAAGGCCGAGATCTCGCGCATCGCCAAGGAGTCGATGGACAAGACGGGCCGGCGCTCCGACGTGGTCGAGCTCTACAGGGCGGCGAGTTCTGGCTGTACCAGTACCAGAAGTACAAGGACATCCGCCTCGTGATGGCGCCGGAGATCCAGGCCGCGTTCTACGGCGGCGACCCGGACAACTTCACCTACCCGCGCTACGCGCTGGACTTCGCCTTCTTCCGCGTCTATGAGGACGACAAGCCGGTCAAGATCGAGCACTTCATCAAGTGGTCCAAAGACGGCGCCGCCGACGGGGAGCTCGTCTTCGTCACGGGCCATCCCGGCCGCACCGACCGGCTCAAGACCGTCGCGCAGCTCGAGTCCGCCCGCGACCTCGGCTTGCCCCTCTACCTCGAGCTGGCCGGCCGCCGCCGCAAGGACCTCTACGCCTACGCGGCCAAGGGGCCGGAGCAGGAGCGCCGCTCCAAGGACGCCATCTTCGGCGTGGAGAACGCCATCAAGGCCGTCACCGGCGAATACGAGGGCCTCAAGGACCCGGGCGTGCTCAAGGCCAAGAAGGAATCCGAGGATGCCCTGCGCGCGGCCGCCAAGATAGACGCCTGGGACAAGATCGCCGCGGCCACGGCCAAGATGGCCAAGCGCCAGGCGCAGTTCACCTGGCGGCGCTTCGACGCCACCAAGGTCGCCGGCATCGCCAACAACATCGTGCGCATGGTCGCCGAGACGGCCAAGCCCAACGAGACGCGCTGGGAGGAGTACCGCGACTCCAACCTCGACTCGCTGCGCTTCCGCCTGTTCTCCCCGGCCCCGCTCTACCCCGACATGGAAGAGCACATGATGACGGCCACCTTCCGCGACGCGCTCGAGAAGCTCGGCCCCGACGACGAGTTCGTGAAGGCCGCGCTCGGCGGCAAGGCGCCGGCCGAGAAGGCCGCGGAGCTGATCGCCGGCACCAAGCTGTTCGACCCGGCCGAGCGCAAGAAGCTCGTGGAGGGCGGGCAGGCCGCGGTGGACGCCTCCACGGACGCGCTCATCGTCTGGGCGCGCGGGCTCGACGCGCTCTACCGCGCCCAGCGCAAGTGGCACGAGGACGAGATCGAGTCGGTGCTCGTGCTCGAGGGCAACAAGGTCGCCAAGGCGCGTTTCGCGGTCTGGGGCAAGTCCATGTATCCCGACGCGACCTTCACCCTGCGCCTCTCGTACGGGCGCGTGGCCGGCTACGAGCTGGGCACGACCATGGTGGCGCCGTTCACCACCTACCACGGCCTCTTCGAGCGCGCGCAGGGCCTGGGCGAGAAGCCCCCGTTCGACCTGGCCCCCCGCGTGAAGGCGGCCAAGAAGAAGCTCGACCTGGACACGCGCCTGAACTTCGTGACCACCAACGACATCATCGGGGGCAACTCCGGCTCGCCCATCGTCAACGCCAAGGGCGAATACGTGGGCCTGGTCTTCGACGGCAACATCCAGAGCCTGGTCGGCCGCTACGTCTACGACGAGACCCGCAACCGCACGGTGGCCGTGCACTCCGCCGGCATCATCGAGGCGATGCGGACCATCTACGGGATGGACGCGTTGGCCGACGAGGTCGTCGGCAAGAAGCCCGAGAAGGGCGGCTACTAGGCCGCGGGCGCGGCTTCGGCCGCGCCTTCGGGGGCGAGGCGCTTCGCCAGGTCGGCGAGGAGCAGGTCGGGGAACTCCGCGTCCTCGAGCTGCGACCAGATCCAGGTCGCGTGGTGCGAGGAGGGCGCCACGAACTCCTTGTGCATCGGGCGCACGCAGTGCTCGTAGACGCGCAGCGTCTCCTCGACCGCGACGCCGCGTTCCGCCGTGTCGCGGCGCACGCGCCGCGCGAGCCGGATGTCGTCGGGCACTTCGATGAACACGGAGAGGGTCAGCCGCTCGCGCAGGGCGGAGTCGGCCAGGATGAGGATGCCGTCGATGATGACCAGCGGGGCCGGCTCGACGGTCCGCGTCCGCTTCAGGCGCGCGTGTTTGGCGTAGTCGTAGACGGGCGCCTCGATGGCCTCGCCGAGCATGAGCCGGTCGAGGTCGCGGCACATCAGGTCGGTCTCCAGGGAGTCCGGGTGGTCCACGTTGAGGAGCAGGGCCTCCTCGTGGGGCAGGTGGCCGTTGTCGCGGTACCACCAGTCGTGGCAGAGCAAGGTGGAGCGGCCGGCGAAAGCCGTGGCCACGCGATGGGCCAGCCAGGACTTCCCGGAGCCGCTGCCTCCCGCGATCCCCAGCACGACCTGGGGCTTGGCCCCCTTCGTCTTCGGCACGGATAGATTATAGCGGAGGCGGGGCCGATACGGTAGAATCCCGGCATGATTCCCGCGCATGGCGGCATGGAGTTGTTCCGCGTCTCGGGCGAGCGCATGCTCGCGGCTTATCACCGCCCCGCGGGGCCCGACGCCGCGCGTTTCCCCACGGTGCTGTTCCTGCACGGCTTCCCGGGTTCGGAGAAAAGCGTGGACGTGCAGCGCGCCCTGCTGCGCCGCGGCGTGGCCAGCGTCGCGCCGCATTTCCTCGGCGCCTGGGGCTCGGGCGGCACCTACCGCTTCACGACCCTCGTCGCGCAGGCGCGCGCGGCGCTCGCGGCGACTCGGCGGCTGCCGTTCGTGGACCCCAAACGCGTGGCCGTGTACGGCTTCAGCATGGGCGGCTGGGCCGCGCTCAACCTGGCGGCCCTCGACCCGTCCCTGAAGGCCGTGTGCGCGGTGGCGCCCGTGGGGGGGCCCGAGATGGTGGGCCCGAGCACGCTGGACTTCATGCGCCGCCTCTCGCGCCCGCTCAAGACGCTCAAGCCCGAGGCGCTGCGCGCCGACTTCGCGGCCGCCGTCGCGCGGCAGGACCCGGCGCGCGCCGTCGCGCGCCTGAAGGCGCCCGCCCTGCTCGTGCACGGCACCGCCGACGACGTGGTGCCGTGCATCGTCTCCAAGCGCATCGCCGCGGCGGCCAAAGGCCCGCTGCGCCTGGTCCTGGAGCCCGGCGCCAGGCACGATTTCCTGGAGTGCCGCGAGAAGCTGACCCGTCTGTGCTCGGCCTGGCTGGCCGAGCGGCTGTCGTAAGCCGTCGCCGCGCACGGAGGTAAAGACATGGTGAGCCCGTCACGCGTCGTGGCCGTCCTCCTCGCCCTGAGCGCCGCGCCCGCGGCCGCCGAGCTGCCCGCGTCCCCGTTCCTCACCGGGCTGCTGGGCGCCCGCGGCGAGTTCCTCGACTCCGTCCGGGCCGTGCCCATCGGCGCGCCGGAGAAGGCGCGCACGCACGATGAACTGCGCGCCGAGGTCAAGGCGCACCTGCGCGGCTCGGGCGTGGCGGAGGCCTGGATCGACGCGGCCTTCGCCGACCCGCGGGCCGCCGTCATCCAGGAGGTCGCCGACCGCTTCGCCTCCACGGCCCCGGCCGAAGGGCTGCCTTATGACCGCTACCGGGCCATCTTCCTGACCCCGCAGCGCATCGAGGCGGGCGCGGACTTCATCGCGGCCAACCGCCCCCTGTTGGGCGCCGTGCGGGCCGGACGGGGGGTGGACGCTCACCTGCTGGCCGCCCTGGTCGGCGTCGAGACCTTCTACGGCCGCAACACGGGCCGCTACCCGGTGTTCGGCGCGCTCTACACCATCTCGCTGCGGGTGCCGCGCCGCTCGGCGTGGGCGGCGCGCGAGTTGGCCGAGCTGCTGCGCCTGGCCGCGCCCCAGGGGGTGGACCCGCATGCCGTCTTCGGGTCCTACGCGGGCGCGTTCGGCTACGCCCAGTTCATGCCCTCGAGCTTCGTGGCCTACGCCGTGGACCAGGACGGGGACGGGCGCCGGCGCTGGGACGAGTGGCCGGACATGTTGGGCTCGGCCGCGAACTATTTGGCCCGGCACGGCTACGCGGGCTCGTCGTTCACCCCGTCCTCTCCCATCGGACGCTCCATCTACGCCTACAACCACAGCGAGAACTACGTGCGGGTCGTGCTCGAGCTGCGCGCCGCCCTCCTCGCCCGCGCGCCCTGAGCCGCGGCCGCCGCTCAACGCAGGGCGAGCGCGAGCATGGCGGGCGCGCCCTGCACGAAGAACAGCGAGGCTTTGCGCGTGCTGACGGCGCCGTAGGCGCCGGCGACGGAGACGCAGGCGAGGAAGAAGGTCCCCGCGGGACGGCCGACGGCGGGCTCCGCGACCAGGCTCCAGGCGAGGCCGGCCGCGAGGAAGCCGTTGTAGAGGCCTTGGTTCTTGGCGAGCACGGCGCTGCGGCGGGCGTCCTGCGGCGTCTGTCCGAACACGCGCAGTCCGAGGGGTTTCTCCCAGAGGAACATCTCCAGCACCAGGAAGGCCAGGTGCTCGAGCGCCACGAAGCCGGTCAGCAGGTCGCCGATCACCGCGAGCCCAACAGGCGGAAGGTCTTCAGGAAGCGCACGAACATGTCGCGGTGCTCGAGATAGTCCGTGCGCACCGACGCCAGCCGCAGCACGAAGTAGCCGTCGCCGTTGGGCAGGATGGCCACGTAGTGGTGCAGTTCCTCCGGGAAGGAAGGAGACTGCTCGAAGGGGAGGCGGCGCGTCTCCACGACCTCGAAGGTGCGGGCGAGCACCCCGTTGCCCACGCGCAGCGGGCGCACGGCCGTGGCCGTGCGCGACACCGCGTCGTCGCTCTTGCGCAGGAGGTCGGCGTGTTTCTTCGCGTCGGCGTACAGCGAGGAGTCCTTGTCGTAGGCGCGCACCGAGAGCACGGCGCGGAAGGAACCCGATGGCGAGTCGGGCCCGAACAGGTAGAACACGCTGCCGTCGGGGCCCTCCTCCTCCATCGGCCACCAACCCTTCGTGGGGATATCGGCGGAGAACAGGCGCGACGCGGGCGTGTGCGGCAGGAAGTCGGCCTTGGGCGGCGGGGCCGCCGGCTCGGCGGGGATGGGGGCGGCCGCGGCCGCGGCTTCCGATTCGACGAGCCAGTCCGCGGCGCGCGCGGGCGCGCCGGCGAGCAGGGCGGCGAGGAGCAGGCTAGGGCGCATCTTTGTCTCCGGCCCGGGACCGGGCGTCGCGGAAGGCGCGCTCGATGCGCGCGGCCTCCGCGATGAGGGCGGCCGAGCGCCGCAAGCCGTCCTCGCGGCCCGCGGGGACGCTCGCGCACGCGGGCATGGCGACGGCGGCGCCGCGCTGGGCGGCCTCCTTGTCGGTGAGGTTCTTGATCGCCGCGGCGGCCGCGCTCTCGTCGGCGAGCCCGGATTCGGCCAACGCGGCGGCGGCGCGCACGGCGGCTTCGCGCTTTCGGGCGAGCTCATAGAGGCGGTCGGCCAGGCTGGAGCGGGCGCAAGACGAGCGCGCGGCGCGCTCGTACTCGAGCTGAGAGGCCGGGGTCCCGCGGCGCGGGTCGAGCAGGCCGGAGCGCGCCGAGGCCCAGGCGCCGAGCTGGCGGTCGCGCGCCTCGTCGGGGCGCTCGAGGCGCTCGCGCAGCTCCACGCGGCGGTCCGGGTCGAGGAAGGCGTCGTGCCCGAGCTCGTCGCGCAGCCGCGCGTAGAGGAGGAAGCGCGCGGTGTCGGCCCAGGTGCGCGCCGCCAGGTCCGAGGCGCCGAAGCCCTCGCGCTGCAGGCCGATGAGCAGGAGCTCGTAGAGCAGGTCGCCGGCTTGCTGCTGGGGAGAGTAGGTCGCGCGCCGCGAGCGGTCGGCGTACACCTTCACCGGGCCCCAGCGGCCGTCCTCTTCCGTCGTGTTGGCGGCGCCCTTCTTCGAGGCCTCGAGTTTGGGCGACGGCAGGCCGAGCTCGGCGTACAAGGCGTCGGATTCCGGCAACACGGCGTAATCCTTGCCGAACAGGCCGCGGCGCCGCTCCACCAGGATGGGACCGGGGCTGAGCGCGACGAGCGGGGTCGAGCCGGCGATGGCCGGGTCGGCGTGATAACCCGCCGAGCGCTGGCCCCAGCCCGTGCGGCCGCCGTCGAAGACGATGCGCGGCACCGTGCGCGCGACCGTGCGCATCAGCAGGGGGCGGCAGAACTCGGGCGCCTTGCGGGCGAGGAACTCGAGCAGAGCGCGGTCGTCGCGTCCGTACGGGCCCGAGGCGACGAACTTCGCGAAGGCGTCGGCGTTGACGTCGGCGGCGGCCAGCGCCACGGGCGGGGGCGCGGGCATCGCGGGAGCGGCGGGGGGGAAGTCCGGGAGGGCGGCGACGGGCTCGACGGGCGCCGCGGCCGGG
>JANRKA010000108.1:0-1539 GCA_033875325.1 Elusimicrobiota bacterium
CCCACGCCGGCGGCCAGGCGCCACCAGGGCGCGGCCGCCGCGGAGGGCGCGGGCAGGGCGAAGGCCGCTCCCAGGCCCGCGGCGGCGCACGCGAGCGCGGTCGCGGCGCCGAGGGAGAAGTCGCCCAGCCACAGCCCGAAGGAACGCGTCAGCGCGGCGAACGCGGCGGCGGCGCAGGCGGCGGCGAGCCCGGCGCGGGGAGGCGTCACGGCGCGGGCTTGCGGGCGCAGTCCCGGCACAGGCCGAAGATCTCGTGGCGGTGCCACTTCGGCGTGAAGCCGACGCGGCGGCAGGTCTCCTCCTGTATCTTCTCGAGCTTCGGCCAGCGCACCTCTTGGATGCG
Source organism: Elusimicrobiota bacterium (assembly GCA_033875325.1). Classification (GTDB taxonomy): domain Bacteria; phylum Elusimicrobiota; class Elusimicrobia; order UBA1565; family UBA9628; genus GWA2-66-18. Next base: position 344 of record JANRKA010000108.1, read on the forward strand.
CCCGCAGGAGACGCAGATGAGGTGGTCGTGGTGCGGGCGGTCCAGGTGTATCTCGAAGCGCGGCGTCCCTCCGGTCCCCACGACCGGGGCGATGAGCTTGGACTCCTGCAGCATCTTGATGGTGCGGAACACCGTCGCGCGGCCCACGCCGTGCGCGCGCACCGCCTGGTAGATCTCCTCTTGGCTGAGGTGGTGCTCGCTGGCCAGGAACAGATCGAGGATGCGGCGGCGCTGGCCGGTCAGGCGCAGGCCGTTCTTGGCGAGATGCTCCGTGAACACGCGCACGATGCGGCCGCGGTGCGCGGCGTGGTCGTCGCGGTCCCTCTCGTAGACCTCCAGCTCCTTCACGGCCATAGCGTAACAAAAAAATCCGGGCGCGCAGTCGCCGCGGCGTGATATTTCGTTAACAGCGCCATGCTAAGATGACGGTCATGAAGGCCTGGCTCGCCGCCCTGCTGTTCGTCTTCGCCGCGCCGTCGGCGCGCGCGCAAGACGAGCTGCCCGAAGAGGCCCCTCAGGAACAGGCACCGGCCGAAGAAGCCGCTCCCGCCGAAGAGGCCGCGCCCGCCGTAGACGCCGCTCCCGCGGAGGAGGCGCCGCCGGCGGACCCCGCGCCCGCCGGCGAGACCACGGTGGACGGCGAGGAGCCCCCCGCGCCCAAAGCCGAGAAACCGCTCATCAAGGTGACCGTGGAAGGCGAGGAAGAAGGCGCCGACGCGGCCGTGTCCGTGGACTCGGCGGCCGACGGGGTCAAACCCAAGGCTCCCTCCAAGCCCGCCGCCAAAGGCGCCAAGAAGGCCCCGGTCAAAGCGGCCAAGCCGGCCCCCGCTCCCGCCGCCAAGAAGCCGCTCGTCCCGCCCGAGCCCCCGCCGCCGCCGCCGCCCGCGGTGCCGCTGACGCCGCCCACGCCGTCCAATCCCTGAGCCGGCGGACGGCTCCCTACAGTCGCTCCACGGACGACGCGAGCACCCAGCCCCGCTCGCCCTCCTTCAGCGTGCCGACCTCGAGCCACCCGTCGCGCTCCGCGAGCACGCGTACGCGCCGGCCTTCGGGCACCGTGGCGCCGACGCTGAAGCCGGGGCCCGGGCCGTTGCGCAGCTCGGCGCGCGCGGTCGCGACCACGGCGCGGTCCGCGGGCAGGACGGCGCGCAGTCCGGCCCACCACAGTCCCAGCGCCAGCGCGGCCGCGCCGGTCG
>JANRKA010000109.1:0-3982 GCA_033875325.1 Elusimicrobiota bacterium
GCCTGTGCGCGCCGCCCGAGCCCGGGGAAGCCGGGCTGGCCCGGCGGCGCGCCGACGCGGCCGCCCTGCGCGCCGCGCTCGCGGGCGCGCAGGGCGAGGACGCGCGCGACCTGCTGGCCTACGCCGACGCGCTCGTGCCCAAAAGCGTGTGGGTCGTGGGCGGGGACGGCTGGGCCTACGACATCGGCTACGGCGGGCTCGACCACGTGTTGGCGTCGGGGCGCAAGGTGAACCTCCTCGTGCTCGACACCGAGGTCTATTCCAACACGGGCGGCCAGGCGTCGAAGGCCACGCCGCGCGGCGCGGTGGCCAAGTTCGCCAGCGGCGGCAAACCCGGCGCGCGCAAGGACCTGGCGGCCCTGGCGATGAGCTACGGGTCGGTCTACGTCGCGCGCGTGGCCTTCGGCGCCGACGACGCGCAGACGGTCAAGGCCTTCCTGGAAGCCGAGGCGCACCCCGGCCCCTCGCTCATCATCGCGTATTCCCCGTGCATCGCGCACGGTTTCGACCTGCGCCAGGGCCTGGCCCAGCAGAAACGCGCGGTGGAGAGCGGGCACTGGCCGCTGATGCGCCGCGACCCCGCCCGCGCGTCGGCCGGCGCCAACCCCCTCCAGCTCGACTCCGGCGACCCGCGCCTGCCGTTCAAGGAGTACGCGTGGCGCGAGACCCGCTACCGGATGCTCGAGGCCATGGACCCGGAGGGCGCCGCGCGCCTGCTCGCCCGCTCGCAAGCCGACCTCGAGGCGCGTTGGAAGGCGCTCAAGGACGCCGCCGGGGAGGCCTGACATGGACCTGCGCACCCGCTACCTGGGACTGACGCTCAAGAACCCGCTGATGCCGTCGGCGTCCCCGCTCGGCGAGACGCTGGACTCGGCCAAACGCCTGGAGGACGCGGGCGCGGCCGCCGTCGTCCTGCCCTCGCTGTTCGAGGAGCAGATCGCGCGCGAGACGCGCACGCTGGAGCACCACCTGCGCGGCGGCGAGGACTCCTACGCCGAGGCGACGAGTTACCTGCCCGACCCGGGCGCCTTCCTGCAGCCCAGCGACGCCTACCTCGAGCACCTGCGCCTGCTCAAGCGCTCCCTGAGCGTGCCGGTCATCGCCAGCCTCAACGGGGACACGCCCGGCGGCTGGACGGCGCACGCGGCGCTCATCGAGCAGGCGGGCGCCGACGCGCTGGAGCTCAACCTCTACCGCGTGGCCGTGGACCCCGCGGTCCCCGGCGCGCGCGTGGAGGACGAGGCCGTGGAGACCGTGCGCCAGGTCCGCGCCGCCACGCGCCTGCCGCTGGCCGTCAAGATCGGCCCCTACTACAGCTCGGTGGCGCACATGGCGACGCGTTTCGCCGCGGCGCGCGCCGACGGGCTCGTGCTGTTCAACCGCTTCTACCAGCCCGACATCGACCTGGAGACGCTCGAAGTCAGGCCGCGCCTCGTGCTCTCCGGGCCGCAGGCCCAGCGCCTGCCCCTGACCTGGATCGTGCTGCTGCGCGGGCGCGTGCGCCTGTCGCTGGCCGCGACCGGCGGCGTGGCGACGCACGAGGACGCGCTGAAGATGCTGCTCGCCGGCGCCGACGCGGTCATGATGGCCTCCGAGCTGCTGCGGCGCGGTCCCGCCCGCCTGGGCGAGGTGCTCGCGGACATGACCCGCTGGCTCGAGGAGAAGGAGTACGAGTCCGTCGAGCAGCTCAAAGGCAGCATGAGCCAACTCAGCTGCCGCGACCCGGAGGCCTTCGAGCGCGCCAACTACATCCGCACCATCGCCGGCTACCATCTCTGACGGCGGCGCGTGGTATACTGTCGGCCCCATGAGCTTCTCGTCGTTCGGCCTGCACAACTACATCAACTCCGCCCTCGCGGCCGCGGGCTTCGTCGAGCCCACGCCCATCCAGGCCGGCGCCATCCCCGTGGTCATGCGCGGCCAGGACGTGCTCGGCCTGGCGCAGACCGGCACGGGCAAAACCGCCGCCTTCGCGCTGCCCATCCTCGACCGCCTGATGAAGGGCCCGCGCGGGCGCGTGCGCGCGCTCGTGCTCGCGCCGACGCGCGAGCTGGCCGAGCAGATCCGCGAGGACTTCGACCGCTTCGGCAAACACACCGGCCTGCGCGCGGCCTCGGTGTACGGCGGCGCCGGCATGGACGCCCAGGCCAAGGCCCTGCGCGGCCGCGCGGAGATCATCGTCGCCTGCCCGGGCCGCCTGCTCGACCACATGGGCCGCGGCGCGAGCCTGGGCAGCGTGGAAGTGCTCGTCCTCGACGAGGCCGACCGCATGTTCGACATGGGTTTCCTGCCCGACGTCAGGCGCATCATCGCCAAGGTCCCCGCCACGCGACAGACCTTGTTGTTCTCGGCGACCATGCCCGACGACGTGCGCAAGCTGACCAAGGAGTGCCTGCGCGACGCCGCCACGGTGTCGGTGAGCCACGGCGCGGCGACCACGGTCTCCCATGCGCTTTACCCCGTGCCCGAGCACCTGAAGGCGCCGCTGCTGCTCGAGCTGCTCTACCGCCACCGCGACGACGGCTCCGTGCTCGTGTTCGTGCGCACCAAGCGCCGCGCCGAGAAGGTGGGCGACAAGCTCAAGCAGGCGGGCCACGCCGTCGCGACCCTGCAGGGCAACCTGTCGCAGAGCCGCCGCAAGGCGGCCATCGACGGCTTCAAGTCCGGCGCGGTGCGCGTGTTGGTCGCCACCGACATCGCCGCGCGCGGCATCGACGTGTCGCAGATCACCCACGTCATCAACTACGACGTGCCCGACACCCCCGAGGCCTACACCCACCGCATCGGCCGCACCGGGCGCGCCGCGCGCACGGGCGACGCCTTCACTTTCGTGACGCCCGCCGACGCGGCGATGGTGCGCGACATCGAGCGCAAACTCGGCCGCGCCATCGAGAGCCGCAAGCTGGAGGGCTTCGACTACGGCGCGCCCATGCACGCCGTGCCGTCGGGGCCGAGCCATCCGCATCCGCGCCCGCAGCAGCGCCACCAGCAGCCGGGCCACGGCCACGGCGGCCACGCTCACGGCCCGCACGCCGGCCGCCACCGCCGGCGCTTCAAGCCGCGCGGCCGCCCGCAGGGCGGCGGCGGGCACGCCCCCCGTTAGGCTTCGTCCTTCCCGAACAGCCCGCCGAGCGCGAGGCCGAGGATGATGCCGCCGCCGACGATCAGCAGGCCGGCGGGCCCTCCGCCGAGCGCGACGGCCATGCCCAGGCCCGCGACGCCGCCGAGCAGTCCGCCGAGCAGGGAACCGCGGGCGCGCCCGCCGAGCCCGCCCCCCTCCTCGGCGGGACCGCCTGGGGCCGCCGCCGTGCCGGACAACGACGGCACCTCGCGGCTGGGCAGGCTCTGCGCCGGCGTCACGGGCAGCTCGGACGCGGGCGCGGGCGCGGGCGGGCGGCGCAGCGCCGCGGTCTCCCGGCAATAACCGGCGACCCCGGGATACGCGACCGTCTCCACGCGGATGACGTCCGTATCGGCCTCCGCGCTCGCGGCCTCGGCCGTCGGCGCGTCGACGGCCCCGTGGGCGCGCCCGTGCGCGGAGTGCAGCTGGCGCATGGCGGCGCTTTCACCCGCGGGCGCGGCGGACGGGCCCGCGTCGAGCGGGGCGCACACGAAGCGGGAGAGGTCGGCGGCGGGCACCGCCGCGCGCACGGCGGCCATGGCGCCTTCCTTGTAATGCGCCTTGGCCGCCAGAGCGGCGACCACCGCCTCGTCCCTCTGGTCGGAGACGGACAGGCTGGCGGCGTCGAGCGCCTCCCTCTTCAGGTCGAGCGTCGAGCGGCCGGCGACGACCTCGGCCAACGCCTCGGGCGTCAGCGCGGCCGCGATGACGGCGCGTTCGACGGCGGTGAAGCGCGGGTCGGGCATGGCCGCGCGCAGGGCGGCGCCCGCCTCGCTCTCGGCGGGGGCCGCGGCGGCGGCGCGGGTCATCCCGGCCGCGGCGTACACGCGCGTGAGCACGCCGTCGTCGGCGGCGGCGACG
>JANRKA010000110.1:0-2311 GCA_033875325.1 Elusimicrobiota bacterium
CGGCGGCGGCCGCGGCGAAGAACGGCGTGCCGGGGCCGCACTCGACGCCGAGCGGATGGTCGTGACGCAGCGCGCGCGAGCGCGGCGAAAGCGGGCCGCGCAGCAGTTCCTCGGCCGGCACCTCGACGCCCGCGGCGCGCAGCGCCGCGCCCGTCCAGCGGGCCGCGACGCTCCGGCCGGCGGCCGCGGGGCCCAAGTCCACGGCGACCGGGTGCCCGGCGAAGCGCAGCAGGCCGCGGGCGTCGGCGCGCAGGCGCACGGGCCCGGCGGGGTGCAGTCCCGCGGCGACCAGCGGGATGGTCGTGGAGTGGCCGCAGAGAGCGAGCGCGGCCGCGCGGGGGGCCGAGGCCAAACGCGCGAAGGCGGGGTCGAGGAACAGGCGGCGCCGCGCCCCCGGGGGCAGTCGCTCGATGGCCGAGGCCCGCGCGGCGTCGAGCCCGGCCGCGCCTCCGGCCAGGCGCGACGCGGCGAAGCGGACGAAACGCCGGCGGGCGACCCGGTCGAGCAGCGCGTCCGCGTCGTCGCGTTGACTTTGACGGCCCATTCTTGGAGAATACAAATATGCCGGGACTTAGTCTCGTCGACGGCGTCTCCTGGCGGGCCGTCAACGGCAAGGCCATCATCCTCCATGGCCCCTCGTCCCGCTACTACACCCTCAACGAGACCGCGACCGTGATCTTCCGCCAGGCCCTCCGGGGCCGCTCGCCCGCGGCCATCGCCCGCGCCGTGTCGAAGTCCTACGGCGTCTCGCTCGCGGCGGCCGAAGCCGACGCCCGGCGCCTGCAGGGCAGCCTGGTCCGCGAAGGCCTGGCGCGCGAGCGCGCCTGAGCGCCCCGCGCCCCGCGCCGTTTTCCGCGCCCTGGATGACGACCATCCGCAGCGATTCCATGTACCCGCTGCTGTTCGCCGGGGACCGGGTCCGGGTGTCGCGGCTGGCCGGGAGCGAGGCGCGCCCGGGCGACCTCGTCTTGTTCCTCGACCTGCAGGGCGGCGCCCCGCGCCTGGTCGCGCACCGCGTGTTGTCGCGCCGCGGCGGCGTCCTGCGCACGAAGGGGGACGCCAACCTCCGGCTCGACCCGCCGCTGCCCGAAAGCGCGGTGCTCGGCCGCGTCGAGGCCGTCGCGACCTTCGGCCGCCTCTGGGAGCTGGACCTCGTCCGCGCCAGGCGCGCGGGCCGGCTCGCCGCGGCGCTCGCTCCGGCGCTCTACGCCGCGCGCCGCTTCATCGGGACGGGCGCGCTTTTCGCCCTGCGTCGCGCCGCCCTGTCGGCCGCGAGCCGGGGCAGCGCCCCCGCCGCGCCGGGCGCTCTCGATGGGGACGCGCCCTTCTTCGGCTTCCTCAGCCGCGACGAGACCTGGTCCGGGCGCGTGTGTCTGGCCGGCGACGTGTTCGTCCCGCCCGGCGTGACCTTGACGCTGGAGGCCGGCACCGTGCTCCTCTCGGAGCCTGAGAGCCTGTGGAGCCTGCTCTCCCCGTCAGGGCGCGGCGGCCCGTGCGCGCTGCACCTGGCCGGCCGTCTGGAGGCGCGCGGCCGCGACGGCGCGCGTGTGTGTCTCGGCGGCCCCGCGCCGTGGGGCGGGTTGCGCCTGCGGCCCGGCGCCGAGGCCGTCCTGGCGGGGTGCGACGCCGGCGGCGGTACCGAGGCGGGCGTCTTCGTGGCGGGCGGGGCCCGGCTGACGATGGACGGCTGCGTGTTCGACGGCGCCGGGGCGGGCGTGCGCCTGGGGCCCGGCGCCGAGGCCGCGCTGCGCGGCTGCGTCATCTCCGGCGCGGACGGGGCCGGCGTGCTCGCCGAGGCCGGAGCGCGCCTCTCGCTGCGCGACACGCGGTTGGAGCGCTGCGCGACCGGCCTGGAGTCGCGCGGGGCGCTCGTCGCGCTCGCGGGGACCTGCTCGACGGGTCACGCCCACCGCGGCGCCCTCGTCACCGGCGGGCGCCTCGAGGCGGAGTCCTGCCGTTTCGACGGCAACGGGGGTGAGGGCCTCCTGCTCGCGGGCGGCGCGCTCGCCGTCGTGAGCCGCTCGGGCGCGGCCGACAACCGCGTGGGCCTGGCGGTCAACGGGGCGGACCTGACCGCCGTCGGCTTCGAGGCGCGCGACAATGAAGACGCCGGCGTGGACCTCGCGGGGGGGCGGGCGCGCCTGACGAGCGTCGCGGTGGCGGGCGGCCTGCACGGCCTGCGCGTCAGCGGCGGCGAGGCCGAGGTCCGCGCGTTGAGCCTCGCGGAGTGCGACCGCGGCGTCGTGGTCGCCGGCGGGTCGCTGCGCCTCGACGGGGCCGGCGTGCCCGGTCGCGGACCCGCCCACGCTCG
>JANRKA010000111.1:0-132791 GCA_033875325.1 Elusimicrobiota bacterium
CGCCGCGCCGCCCGACCTGGCTCGACCGCGCGCATCACTGGAAGCTGCTCGCGGGCAGCTTCACCTGGTACATGACGACGAACGTGGCCAACAAGTGGCGCGCCCACCGCGTCGCGTTGTCCAAGGCGCGCGCCCAGGGCCCCGTCTCCGTGTCGCGTCAGAGGGAGTTCTTCGCCGCGATGCGCACGACCGGCATGAGCGGCCACTTCTACGTGCTCGGGGGGTCCGCGCTCGAGGACGCGGAGGTCGTGGTGGACATGCGCGCGGCCTTCGAGCGCTTCTTCGACCATCCCGCCGTCGGCGACGAGGCGCGCGCCTCCTTCGAGGCGTTCATGGCCCGCGCCAGCGTCTACAACACCGAGCGCCGCTCGCACACCTACCTTTATAAGACCATCCGCGACGCGATGATCAAGGCGTCGCTCCTCAAGCCCGAGGCCCTGGCTCCCTTCTTCGACGGCCTGCTGCTCGAGGAGATGACGCGCGAGACCGAGGCTTTCCAGAGCCAGGGCGAGCAGAAGCGGGTCGCCGACGCCTTCCGCGCGGCCCTGCTCCAGGTCCTCGACGAGGAGGACCCTCGCGACAAGAGTCGCGTCGTGGCCGCCGTCGTGCTCGGCAGCTTCGCCTCCGGCGCGGCCGGTCCGCGCAGCGACTTCGACGTCGAGGTCATCACCGCCAACGGCTCCGACCGCCGCGTGAAGGCTTTCTCCGACCGCATCGTGGCGGCATGGACCGCCGCGGGACTGCACGCCACCAACCCCGTGTCGGTGCACGACCACGCCGCGCGCCCGTCTCGCGCCTACCTCGACCTCGTGCACTCCGCGGACTACTTCATCGTGGCCCGAAACCCCGCTTTGGCCGCGGAGCTCTCCCGGGCCCCGGGCGAGCGACCCGCCTTCACCGTGGACCGCGTCCGTTCCGCGCGCGGCCGCGCCGGCCTCCTGCTCCAAGGCGCCATCGTGCGCGGCACCATCCTCGTCGAAGAACTCAAAGCCGTCCTCCGATAACCCATAACAAAGGGGACATAACAAAGGGGACAGGCACTTTTGTTATGCCCCTATACCAAAAGTGCCTGTCCCCTTTGTTATGTCCCCTTCGTTATACCTTGGCAAGAGGAGCCCCCCGGCGCCGAGTCGGGGGGCTCCGTGCGGCTGCCGCGCAGGACGCGCGGGGGCGTCAGGTCACTGGGTGCCCGTCTCCGAGGTCTTGAGACCCCGGATGTGCTCCAGGCTTCCCGTCAGCTCGGCCTTCAGCACCGGCTCGGTCTCCGACTCGACGCGGCCGGCGAGCAGCGACTCGCCCTTGGCGAGATCCACGATCTTGGACGCGACCGCCTGCCGCACGGCCTGAGCGGCGACGCGGCGCGTCTCCGCGTCGGGCGCCGACAGGCCCTTCTCGAGCCCGGCGACGCCGACGCGGCTGAGCGTCGGCCGCGCCCGCAGGGCCATCATGCCCCGGCGCAGGCGCGCGCCATCGGCGGCCTGGAGGTGCGCGTCGAGCAGCGGCGCGCTCACCCAGGGCATGGTCACGGAGGAGTCGAGCATGCCGAGCTGCTCGAGCCGCTCGAAGACGGGGCCGAGCAGCTGCGGGTCACGGTAGTCCTGCAGGGCGACCGCGCAGGCCGAGACGAGTTTCTTGCTCGTGGCCGAGGACAGCAGCTCCAGGATGGGCTCCTTGGCCTTCACGCCGCCGGAGCGCCGCAGCGAGCCGGGCAGCAGGGCTTCGGGGACGCTCCCGGCGGCCTGCAGCTCGCGCACCTTGGCGAACAGCTCGGGGCCGCGCACGCCGCCGGGGCGGCCGAGTTGACGCAGCGCCTCGTCTCGCAAGGTCCGGGGTCCCTCCGTGAGGACCTTCAGGGCGAACTCCTTGCTCTCGGGGCCCGTGGTGCGGCCCACGACCACGGCGACGGCGCGGCGGCGCAGGTCCAGGCCCTCGGGCGACTCGTCGGGCGAGGCGGCGAGGGCGGCGATGACGGCCTTGGCGAGCGTCTCGCCGACCTCGCCGTCCACCGGCTGCGTGGAGAGCTCAGGAGTCTCGAGCGCGGTCAGCAGCGCGCCCAGGTAGGTGAGCCGGTCCGCGTCGGGCGCGCCTTCGGACTGGGTGAGGTAGGCGTGCAGCACCGTGTCCACGCTGACCACGGGGCGGCTCTCGCGGACGAGCTCCACCCCGCGTTCGGGGGAGGGGGTCTCGGCGAGGGCCTTGAGCTGGAAGTACTTGCGGCCGCCGCCCGCGGCGAGCAGGCTGAGCACGGCCAGACCGGCGACGGCTTGAGGACGGGTCATGTCGGTTTCTCCGGACGGGTCGGGACCCTCTGCGGCCGCGGGTCCTGCGTCCGCCCTCTATACGCCGCGCGCGCCCCGGGACTTACAGCCCCGCGCGCGGTCCCGGGCGGGGGACTTGATTAATCCTTCCAACGCCTCTACACTACGGCTGGCATGGCAAAGGTACTGATCATCGATGACAACTCCGCGGTCCGGCTCATCCTCTCCGGGATGCTCGAGGAGCTCGGCCACCAGGTGGTGGGCGAGGCCGCGGACGCGGCGGCCGCGCTGAAGGCGTACCAGGCGCTCAAGCCCGACCTCGTGACGCTGGACCTCTCGCTGAGCGCGTCGGGCGAGGCGGACGGCACCACGGTGCTCGACGCCCTCATCAAGGCGGACGCCAAGGCGCGCGTCATCGTCATCTCCGGAAACGCGCAGGCCAAGCTGCGCGAGCGCCTGACCGCCGCGGGCGCCAAAGGTTTCGTGGGCAAGCCCATCCAGGAAGAAGACCTCAAGTCGGCCATCGCGGGAGCCGTCGCGTGACCGACGCCGAGCAGGCCCTGCTGCGCGTCATCGAGGAAGGCGTGTCGCTGAGCGCGGACGCGCTCGCCAAGGTCTCGCGCACCGCCTGGACCACCTCCAGCGTCTCCATCGACGCCGCCGGAGTCGACAAGATGCGCGGCCGCCTGGCGGGCGACGAGGCCGAGCATTACGGCGCCCTGCTTTCGGTGCCCGGAGCGGTGTTCGCCATGCTCCTGCCCAAGGCCAGCGGCCTGGAGCTCTCCAAGGCCTTCCTGGGCGAACGCGCCATCCGCCCCGGGTTCCGGCTCCCCAAGGAGCAGGACTGCGTGGCGGAGATCGCCAACGTGGTCGTCCACACCGTCGCCAACTCCTTGGCCGACGCCTGCGGCGACGCCTTCATGCTCTCCGCGCCGCAGATGGTGGTCGGGCGCAAGGTGGACCTGCTCGACCTGGCGCTGGCCGAACTGCGCACCACCGGCGAGAACTACGCCGTGATGAGTTACGTGCACATGTCCTCCGAGGAGCTCTCCTCGGATTGCACGGTCCTGCTCTTCATGACGCCTTCCTTCCGCGGGCGTCTGCTGAAGGCCCTGGCTTAAGACGGGGTCCCGCCGGACATGCGATAATAGACCGTCGTGCCTCCTTCCCTCCAGCCGCCGGCCCGTTTCCTGCCCACCACGCCCGCCGAGGTCGCCGCGCGCGGCTGGGACGCGGTGGACGTCGTCTTCGTGTCCGGCGACGCGTATATCGACCACTCCTCCTTCGCGGCGGCCATGCTCGGGCGCGTGCTCGAGGCCGCGGGCTTGCGCGTCGCGCTGTTGTGCCAGCCGGATTGGCGCTCCGCCGAGCCGTGGCGGACCTTCGGGCGGCCGCGCCTGTTCTTCGCGGTGTCCGCGGGGAACATGGACTCGATGATCAACCACTACACGGCGAACAAGAAGGTGCGCAACGACGACGCCTATTCACCGGGCGGGCAGATCGGCCTGCGACCGGACCGGGCCACCATCCCCTACAGCCAGCGCGCGCGCGAAGCCTACCCGGGCGTCCCCGTCGTGATCGGCGGCGTGGAGGCGTCCTTGCGGCGCCTGGCGCATTTCGACTACTGGTCCGAGACGGTTCGCCCCTCCATTCTTCACGACACGAAAGCGGACCTCCTCGCTTACGGCATGGGCGAGGAGGTCATCGTCGAAATCGCGCGGCGCCTGGCGGCAGGCAAAACCCTCAAAGACTGCCGCGACCTGCGCGGCGTCGCCTATTACCTCGGCGCCTCCGAAGCGCCGCCCTCGGGGCCGGATTGGGTGACGCTGCCGAGTTTCGAGGAGGTGAAGGCCTCCAAGGACCACTTCCTGACGATGGCGCGCCTTGCCCACCGCGAGACCAGCCCGTTCAACGCCAAGGGCTTGGTGCAGCGACACGCCGCGCGGACCGTCGTGGTCACCCCGCCGCAGCTTCCCGTGAGCCAGGAGCGGATGGACTATTACTACGGCCTGCCGTTCACGCGGCGGCCGCATCCGCGCTACCTCGACAGGCCCATCCCCGCCTGGGAGATGATCAAGGACTCGGTCACCATCATGCGCGGCTGTTTCGGCGGCTGCACCTTCTGCTCCATCACGGCGCACCAGGGGCGCACCATCCAGTCGCGTTCGGAGGCGAGCGTGCTGAGCGAGCTCAAGCAGATGGCCGCCGACCCGCAGTTCAAAGGCGTGGTCTCCGACATCGGCGGCCCCACGGCCAACATGTACCGGATGCGCTGCACCAAGCCCGAGATCGAGGCCATCTGCAAGCGTCAGTCCTGCGTGCACCCCACCGTCTGCAAGTGTTTGGGCACCGACCACGGGCCCGTCATCGGCTTGATGAAGAAGGCGCGCGAACTCCCGGGCATCAAGAAGGTGTTCGTGTCCTCCGGCATCCGCATGGACCTGGCCCGGCTCTCCCCGGAGTACGTCTCGGAACTGACCCGGCATCACGTCTCCGGCCGCCTCAAGATCGCGCCCGAGCACACCGACCCGGCGACGCTCGAGCTGATGAAGAAGCCGCGGCATTGGACCTTCGAGGACTTCGCCAAGCAGTTCGAGGCGGAGAGCGCGAAGGCCGGCAAGAAGCAGTTCCTCGTCCCCTATTTCATCGCTTCGCATCCCGGCTCCGGCCTCAAGGCCATGATCGACCTGGCCGTGTTCCTCAAGCGCAACGGCTACAAGCCCGACCAGGTCCAGGACTTCATTCCCGCGCCGCACGACCTGGCGACCGCGATGTACTACACCGGCAAGAACCCCGAGACCGGCCTGCCCGTGCCCGTCGCCAAAGGCCTGCGCGACCGGCGCCTGCAGCGCGCCCTGCTGCAGTTCTTCAAGCCGGAGAACTACTTCGAGGTGCGCGAGGCCCTTCTGTCGGCCGGTCGCAAGGACCTCATCGGCGACGGCTGCGACTGCCTCATCGCGGCCCACCCTCCGAGGGAGGCCTTGATGGCCCGCCGCGAGCGCGCCAACAGGGATTTCCACGAGCACACGCATCTCAAGGACGGGCCCCGGACGCAGAAGAAGGGCTACCGGCCCGGGCGCTCCACTCACGAACGGCGGGAGCGGAAATGACGAGCGAGCCACAGCCCAAGCTGGTCCGGTTGGGAGGGCTGGACGCCATCGAATTAAAGAACGGATCGGCGCACGACCTGACGGTCGTGTGCCTGCATGGCTACGGCGCGGACATGCGGGACTTGGCGCCGCTGGCGCTGGAGACGCCGGTCTCGCGTCCTTTGCGCTGGGTGTTCCCCGACGCGCCCGGCCGTCTGGAATGGGGCGGGCGCGCGTGGTGGCCCATCGACATCGCCGCCTTCGAGGCCGCGCAGCGCGGGGGCGTGCCGCGCGACCTGTCGCGCGAGGAGCCCGCGGGCCTGTCCGCGGCGCGCGAGGCCCTCCAAGGCTTGCTCGCCGGGCTCGGGACGCCGTGGTCGAGACTCGTGCTCATGGGTTTCTCCCAAGGCTCCATGCTCGCCGTGGACCTGGCCTTGCGCGCCCCCGAGCGCCCGGCCGGTGTCGCGGTCCTGTCGGGCAGCCTCGTGGACGCGAAGTCGGTGCGCGCGCTCGCTCCGGCGAAGAAAGGACTGCCCTTCTTCCAGAGCCACGGCTCGGCGGACCCCATCCTCGGCTTCGCTCAGGCGCTGGCCCTCGAGAAGGAACTCGCGGCGGCGGGCTGGGTCGGGAGGCTCCTGCGTTTCGAAGGCGGGCACGCCATCCCGGGCGAGGCGCTCGAAGCGCTCGGCGCGTGGTTGGACGGCCTATGAGCAACGGCTGGATCGAGACCTTCTTTCGCGTCCCGGTCTTCGACCCGGGCGCGCCCGAGGCCGTGGACGCGGCGGCCGGCGAGGCCGCCTTCGTCTGGAAGGCGCTCGGGCTGAAGGCGGGCGAGCGGGTGCTCGACGTGCCCTGCGGCGCGGGCCGCCACGCCTTGGAGCTGGCGCGCCGCGGCGCGCTCGTGCTCGGCGTGGACAAGACCGAGGCGTACCTGCGCGCCGCGCGCAAGGCCGGCGCGCGCCAGCCGCGCGCCCGCTTCGCGCGCGGCGACATGCGCCGCCTGCCTTTCCGCGGGGAGTTCGACGCGGCGGTCAACCTCTGGACCAGCTTCGGCTACTTCGCGCGTTACGCCGACGACCTGAAGGTCCTCAAGGGGGTCGCGCGGGCCCTGCGTCCGGGCGGACGTTTCCTCATCGACGTGCGCGACCTCGCGGCGGTGCGGCGCCAACCCACGCTCCGGCACTGGGACCGCCGCGCCGACGGCGCCTTCGTCCTGCAGGATGCTTGGCTCGTCGAGGGACGCGACCCCAGGATCGTCAACGAATGGACCGTCCTGCATCCCGGCAAGCGCCCCATCAAGGCGCGCTTCATCCTGCGCGGCTACGACCGCGCGCGTCTCTACGCCGCGTTGCGGCGCGCCGGCCTCGAGCCGGCGCGTACCTGGCGCTCCTTCCGCGCCGATGGGCGCCCGTCAGGGCGCCTCATCGTCCTGGCGAGAAAGCCCCGCGATTGAAGCGCCGCCTCCGCGAGGCAGCGGCATCCGGGCGACGATCAGGCTCGCCTGGGCGAGCATGGTGAGCGCGCTGGGGGGCAGTCCGCGGGTCAGGGCGGGGTCGCTGAACGGGTCGAGCTCGCGCAGCGAGCGGGCGTGAAGACCGCGCAGGAACCACTCGCGACGCTGGGCGGTGCTGCCGTGGGTGAAGTCGTCGGGCCGCACGGGAAGGTTCATCTCGCGGCGCAGCGTGTCGTCGCCGATGCTGGCCGTGACCTCGGCCGCGACCTCCAGGTCGCCGGGCTCGACGATGCCGACGCGCGCGGCGTGGGCGGCGAAGTAGCCTGAGAGCGCGTCGGCGTGCAGCTCGAGGATGACCTCGAGGCGTTTCTTCTCGGTCTCGGATAGCTGCGGGCGCGCCGCTTCGAGGTATCCGTGGATGCCGGTGAACACCTGCACGTGATGGCCGTATTCATGGGCGAGCATGTGCAGGCGCGCGTAGCCGCCGTCCCCGCCGAAGCGCTCGACGAGCATGTCGTAGAACTCCTGCGGGAGATAGGTCTTTTTGTTGGCGGGATGATAGATGGGTCCACCGACTCCGCTGGCCCATCCTGTCGGCGTGAGGATGCGTTTCTCGAAGAGGACCAGCACGGAGGCGTTCCGCGGCTCGGCGAGCGCGGGGTAGTGGGACGCCCAGAAATCCTCGAGCGCGCCCCACATCTGTCGCGCCTGGGTCACGATGGCGCGCGGCGCGCGGCCGCGCACGCTCCCGAAGAACAGGCGCGTCGGCTTCGTCAGCTTCATGACGTCCTTCTTGCGGTCGTGGCGCACCGGCTGCCAGGTGGCGCCGCCGTCGAGAGAGACTTCGCGGGTGGGAGCGCTTCCGGAGGCGTCCCGGCTGACGCGCAGGATGAGCCGGCCCTCGAAGCGCCGGACCTCGGCGCGCCCGTCGGTCTCGATGGTCACTTCCCTGTCGCCGTCGCTGAAAGTGCCGATGAGCGGCCGGTCTCGTGGGAAACCGAAGCGCGCTTTTTCCACCATCGTGAGGCTGCGCGGCGGCCCCGGCCGCGACGGGGGCGTCGCGCGCGGGCCGCGCGGGGAGCGCCCGAAGATGGCCGCCGCCGCGCGCGTCCCGAAGTGGCGTCGGCCCTCCTCGATGCGCGCCGCGACGGCGGCCGCTCGCGCTCGCCAGGCGGCCGTGCCGGCGCCCGCGTCGGGCGCGACCGTCGGTCCGGCTTGCGGGGGAGCCGCGTCCACGCCCTCAGGCAAAGCCTCTTCACTCGGGCTTCGGCCCGGAGCGGGCGTCGAGCGCGGAAGGGGCAGCGGCGCTGGGAGCGGGGGCGCCATGACCGGCAGAACGCGCGGCGCGCCGCGCGACGGCTCCTGCGCGATGGCGGAGGCCGCGCGTTCGATGACCAGGTTCACCGGCGCGACGACCGGGGTTTGCGTGAGTGTTGCGGCGAAGGAGGGCGCGACGAGTCCCGCGGGGGCGGAGATGCCGGCGGGCGCTCGTCCGGCCGGGCGAGCGGCGCGTACAGGCGCCATGCCAGCGTCGGCTGAGACGACGCAGCAGAGCGTCGTGACCAACGCCGCCAGCCGACGCAGTGCGAGGCTCATGAGGAACAGGGTAGCCGGGCACGGCCCTCCGGCCCAGGGACGAGCGGCCCAACGCGGGGGCGCCGACGGCACCAGAAACACCGCGGCGCGACTCGCGTCGGATTGTGAAGGAGCATTTCAACCTCGTCGTGCCCGTCTTTACCCGGCCGTCACGCCGGGCAAACACGCCGGCGCTATCATGGACGGGTCGTCATCCCCTACACCGAGGTCTCCCCGACATGTACCTGAAGCTCGCCGCCGTTCTCGCCGTGTTGCCCGTCGCCGCATCCGCCGCTCCGCGTTCCGTGACCCTCTCGCTGCCCTCCCGCGTCCTCGGGCAGGTCGAGGTCGCCGTGACCCTCTCGCTCAACGCCCTGCCCGTCGCCGCCGTCGAGTGCGGCATGCGCGAGCTCGGCGACACCGGCGACGGCATCAGCGAGATCCGACCCGTGCGCGCCTTGTCCCAGTCCGGCGCGGGCACGCTCAGCCTGACCGTCAACGGCGACCCCGCCGTCTACCCCGTCGCGACCTCCGCCCGCATCGTGGGCGGGGAGGAGCAGACCTGCCGCGACCTGCCCGTCTTCGACGGCCCCGTCGAGTTGTGGGTCGCGCAGGAAGGCGGGCGCGGATTCGAGCGTCAGGTGCTCGTCTCCGGCGACCGCTACCTCTACGTCTCCGTGCAGCAGCCCCGGCTCGACGCGCGCGCCTCCAACGACGCCGTGGCCGCGGTCGGCGGTTTTCGCGGCGCGGTGCACGTCTCCGTCATCCGCGTCACGCGCCACGCGGACGGCCGCAGCAGCACGCTCTTCGAGGAGCACCTGACGCCGCGCCCGTTCGTCCTCGAGGCCGGCTCCGCCCGCTGAGCCGTCAGGGCGTCGTCACCATCGCCGTCAGGCGTCCGGCCAGGTCCGGGGAGACCTGCGCCGGGCGCCGGACGGCGACGGCCGCCTCGGCGGCCTCGGCCAGGACGCCTTCGCGCACGGCGCGCACCGCGGCGTCGATGCGGGCGCGTTGAGCGGTCACGGCGATCTTGCGGTCGTTGCCGATGACCGAGAAGACGATGACGCCGGCCTCGCCGGCGTCCACGAAGCCGGCCAGCGACGCCACGCCGGTGCGCGGCAGGGTCCCGGTCTTGGCGTGCACTCGTCCCGCCAGGTCGCCCAGGCGCGCGCGCAGCGTGCCGGCCTCGCCGGGCTCGGCCATGAGGGCCTTGAACTCCGCGTAGTGCTCCGAGCGCTTGATGTGCTCGAGCAAAGCGACCTCCAGGCGCGCCGAGGCGCGGTTGCGCGCGCTCAGGCCCGCGCCGTCGGCGACCACCAGCGACTCCGTGGGCAGTCCCAGTCCCGCGTAGAAACGCGTCATGGCGGCCGCGCCGCCGGAAAGGCGCAAGATGAGGTTGGCCATCGGGTTCACGCTGGCCTTGATCATGGTCGCGGCGTAGGCCAGGAAGGTGCGGAAGGGCGCCGGGTAGCGGCGACGCGCCTCCTTCTCCTTGATGAAGCCGAACCAGCCGGTGAACAGCTTCATGGTGGAGGCCGGGATCATCGCGACCTCGTTGTTGACCTGGGCCAACGGGCGCGCGCGGCCGTCGGGCGCGACGAGCCGGAACTCGGCTCCCCAGTTGCCGCCGCCCAACGCCTGCTTGAGGGCGCGCTCATGGCGGTCCTCGGAGCCGGCCAGGCGGACCGGGGCGACGGGCTCGGGCCCGCCGTCTTCGGCCAATGCCGCGGCTTCCTCCGCGTCGTTCTCGTCGCAGAGCTCGCCTTCGCGCTCGGCGCAGGCGGCGGCGTCGTAGGCGGACGCGGAGGGAGCGAACAGGCACGGCGTGAAGAGCGCGGCGGCGAGGAGGAGGGGTCGGTGGCTCATGCGACAGTGTGGCGTCGGCGCCGCGCGCCCTCGTGGGCCTAAAGACCCAGAGGCGGTAAAAACCGGGTAATACGGCATCTAGGACTTTCGGCCCATACCGCGGCACGCCTCCGCGAGGCATCCTACGGGAGTCGGGAGGTACCATGACCACGCGAGAACCCCTCACGCTGCTCCTGCTGTTGGCCGCCTTCAACTCGCCGGCGCGCGCGGAGGACGCGACGCCGCCGACGGCGCCGCTCGTCGCGCAGATGCGAGCCGTGGGCGCGGGCGGCGCCTGTCGCCCGGTGCCGACGCGCGCGGGATTCCAACGCCTGGACGCGTCCTGTCGCCACCGCCTCGCCTGCGAGACCATGCGCGAGCGCCTCAAGACGGCCCGGGAGCTCCTGCGCAGGCCGGCCTGCGACGCCTTGTTCCGCCGCGCGCGCGTCATCGGCATCAAGAACCACGGGCAGAGCCCGCTGTACTACTTCGACGCGCTCGACGACGCCGGCGTGTGCGCGGACAACCCGAACCTCACGCCCGAGCAGAACTTGAACCAGAGCTTCGAGAGCGCCGTCTCCAAGGTGTTCATCTCGGACTCCTGCGGCGGCGGGCTGGCCAACGGCCAGGGCCGCGGCTCGGAAGGCAAGATGTGCATCACGGCCGAGAACTTCCTCTACGGCGTCGCCGACGGCTTCGACGAGCGCACGGGGGTGTACTGGAGCCAGCTCCAGCTCATCCTGCACGAGTTCGGCCACAACCTCGACGCCATCTACGACGAGAACGGCGAAGGCTCGAGCGTGGACAACCAGCGCCTCATCGGCTGGCACTGCATCGAGCAGTCGGGCGACCCCGCGGCGGCCGCGGCCTACCAGGGTTCCGCCGTGCCGCTGCGCCCCTAGCGGGCAGACAGCGTCAAGTCCGCGTACCAGGCCTCGGCCGTCCCGCGGGTGTCGTCGGCGTCGGTCATGACGGCGATGCCGGCGTAGGGCGGGGGCTCCTCGCCGAAGAGCCGCCGGTAATCGGCCAACACGTCGCGTTCTTCCGCGCGCCAGCTTCCGGCCTCCCCGTCGCCCGAGCGCACGGCGACCATCATGACGCGGTCGGAGTAGGCGTTGGGCACGGAGCGTCCCGCGTCGAGCTTGTTGGCCCAGATGTAGTTGATGGCCGCGTGCGGGGGGTATTCGCCGCGCAGCCGCTTGGCCAAGCCGTATTTGAAACGCATGCCGGCGCTCGCGCGGGCCGGGTCGTAGATGAAAGCCACGTAGACGCGCGCCGCGTAGTCGTCGCCCGACTTGCGGCGCTCGTCGCCTTCGGGCAAAGTCCCGGCGACCTTCCAGCGCCAACGCAGCACGGGCGTCTCGGCGACGGGCCGCTTGAAGCGGACGATGAGCCCGGAAGCCGACGCGTCGGCTTTGGCGTGCAGCGCGCGCTCGACGGGCGACCACTCGTAGGCGGTCGTCGCGCGTTTGGCGAAGGACAACGGCTCCCAGCCCGAGGGCAGGCCCGCCGGGCCCAGGAGGGGGGCCGAGGAGAGCAGGACGGTCAGGACGGCCGCGTGCATGGGCGAGAAGTTAGCATTCTCCTGCGCGCGGGTGTGCTATCGTAATTTCATGCGAATTCAATCCGTGGCCGTCATCCTGGCTGTGGCGGGGACCTTGCCGTGCGCAGCGGCGCGGCACGAGGCGCGCATGCTCGGCGAGCAGCCGGGGCAGCCTACTTTGGGCGCCTCGGCGATGTACCGAGAATCGGCGACGAGCATCGTCGTCTGGCGGCTGCCGGACGGCGAGCAGGTGGCCTTCTACCCGCGGCCGCGTCCCGCCAAAGGACACCGCGCGGCCGGGTTCGTCGCGGCGGGCTTGCCGACCGGACAGCGGCGGTTGCTCGCGTGGACATTCGACGAGAGCCTTTCCACGGGCACGCCGCGTTCCATGCTGGCGCGGCTGCACGCGTTCGAGGCGCCGGGCGAAGAACCCGGTCGAGAGCTCTTCGCGACGCGCTTGGACGCGACGCTTCATGAAGCGGTCAATCTCGTCCGAGCCGAGTATTCGCCGGGTGAGCGCCGCGCCGTGGTGCGGATCAAGTCGCCCGACCATGTCCGCAAGTCCTACGCCTTCCATCGCTTGACGGTGGACCTGGAGGCGGGACGCGTCGAGGTCGCCTCGGCGACCTACGCGATGGACGCGCGTCACCACGCCGGTTACGCCTACGCATACGACGCTGAGGACCCCATCCCGCACAGCGACCACGCCGAGGTCAAGATCGACGACGACGGCCGTCTCATCGCGCTGGAGTACGAGAACGACACGGCGATGACGGTTGACGCGCGTACCGGCAAGCGCATCGCCTTGCTTCAGGGCGTGCCCGCGAAATCCTATCGAGGAACCTGGCTCGACGGGCCCGGACACGCCTTCGAGCTCTCTGACGCGGACGCGGGGCGCGTCCGATTGATGATCTGGGATGCGATGACGGGCCGCAAGAACGTGGAGCGAGTCTTGCCCGACTCGGTCTTGAAGCAGGGCTTGGAGTTCGCGCCGCGCAAGGCGCTGTTCCTGGAGCGGGCGTCGTCTGACAGCGTTCGGGTCTGGGATCTCGCTTCGCAGGACGAGCCCGCCACCATAGGGCCCTTGTCGGAGGTGGACCGATGGGGTGGCTTCGTCCCGGGTCACGGTCGTCAGGCGCAGCTTTCAGACGACGGCTCCTATCTGGTCTATCGCTCGAGCGGGCGCTACCGCGTGGCGTCGATCGACCCGCCCATCACGCCATCGTATTCGCCCGCGGGGCATGCGTCGTCCGTGGCCGCGCTCGTCAACGTGGATGACCCGCCCGTGACGCGTACTCCTCGGGCCCCGGATGCCTATGCGGTGGTCATCGGTGTGTCGAAGTACAGGTCGAACGGCATCCCGCCGGTCTCCGACGCGCTCCGTGACGCGCGGGCCGTGTACGCGACCTTGACGCGCTCCATGGGTTTCGACGCAGCCAACACGCTCCTACTGCTCGATGGGCAGGCCGGCCGGGCCGACCTCGACAAGAGCCTGGGTCCGTGGCTGCGCAACCGTGTCGGGCCGCGCTCGCGCGTCTTCGTCTATTTCTCCGGTCACGGCGCGCCCAATCCCGTCTCAGGCGAGGGCTACCTCATGCCCTTCGACGGAGACCCCAACTACCTCGCCGAGACCGCTTATCCGCTGACCCGCCTCTACGCCGAGCTCGCGGCCTTGCCCACGCGAGAGGTCACCGTCGTGCTCGATTCCTGCTTCTCGGGACGCGGCGACAGATCTCTTCTGGCCGCCGGCGCCAGGCCTCTGGTCGTCTCCAAGCCGCAGGCGGCGGGCGACAATACCGTCGTCATCTCGGCCTCCGCCTCGACCCAGATCAGCTTATCGCACCGGCGCGCCCGTCATGGGCTGCTCACCTATCATCTGCTGGAGGGCTTGCGCGGTCCGGCCGACGCCGATGGGGACGGCCAGGTCACGGCGGCGGAAGCGTTCGGCTACGCGCGGCCGGCCGTTGAACGCGAAGCCCGGCTGCAGAACGCCGAGCAGACGCCGGTAGCGTCGCCTTCCCAGGAGAGGTTGGCGGCGACCGCTCCCTGGGTGCTGCTCAAAAAATAGGCGGCGTTCACAGCCGAGGCGACTGGGGCTCGCCGGAGCGCCCGAGGCGCGCGTCGGAGCGGACGGGCTCGACGGGCGCGGTCGCGGCGTCTCCCGGAGCGCGCAAGAGCAGCAGCAGCGGGTCCTCGGCGCCGGCGGCTTCGGCAAGGACCTTCGCCTCTTCCGGCGTGACGGCGAGCTGCACGCTGGCCCATTCCTCCTCGCTGCGGGCCTGGTCGCGCCCGAGCACGAGCGCGTCCTGGACGGCGACGCGCGCCACGAGCTCCTCCTTGGCGCCTTTGGCGCCGGCGCGGGTGAGCACCGCGTCCACGCGTTGGCCCGGGGACAGGAACTCGACCTGGTCCGGGTGCGCGACGACGGCGGCGCCGACTCGTCCCGGTCCGAGAGCGGCGGGCGAGGCGGCGCGCGCCCGCGACAGGGCGGCGCGCGGCCGCGCGAGCTCGTGGAGCAGCAGCTTCCTCTCCAGGTCGAGCGCGAGAGCGACCCACTGCGCCTGGGCGGGGGTCAAGGCGACCTGGACGAGCGCGTTCTCCTTCGACCAGGCGGCGTCCACGCGCAGGACCTCGGCGTCCGGCGCCACGGACTCCGAGCGAGGGTCCGGCGCGCCGTCCGGCCGCGTGCCGTCCGTCAGCACGACGAGCTCGACCGTGTCGCCGGGCTGGAGGTAGCGCGCTTGTCCGGGCGCGACGGGAACGGTCACGCCGCGTTTGCCCGCGGGCGGGGCGTACCCGGGCCCCGCGGGAGAGCAGGAGGCGAGCGCGGCGACCAGGAGGAGGCGGCGCATCAGAATTGGAAGGTGAGGGTCGTGCCGAACTGATAGGACACGAAGTCCTCCTCCTTGAGAAATTTGTGCCACAGGCGCTGCATCGAGCCGTTGAGGGTCATGCGCAGGTTCTTGGCGATCTCGTAGTCGCCGCTGGTGTTGAAGGAGAAGAGGCGCGAGTTGTCGGCGACGGTCACCGGCGAGCGGCGCATCGCCATGGACAAGGTCGAGGTCCAGATGATGCGGTTGGTGAACAGCAGGGGTTTGGCCGAGCCGGGCAGGCGCAGGCCCGCCGGCAGGGCCAGGTCGGCGCGGGCCAGCACGCTGGGCGTGATGACCTCGACGTCCTGGGTCTTCACGCCGGTGCCGAGCTGGTTGGAGTCCTTGGAGTAGTCGGTCTTGGGCGTGAGGCGGAACTTGCCCAGGTCGAAGGTGACCTGGACGGTGGCGTCCTCGTGTTTGGTGAGCTGGGTGTTGGCGTCCACGCGCAGGTCCTTGTTGTCGGTGCGGCGGCGGTTGTAGCTGATGAGGGTGTCGTAGCGCTTCCACGCGATGGTGCGCAGGTCGGTGCCGAAGCTGTCCTCGGTGTTGAAAGTGGAGCCCACGTTCTCGACGGTGCGGCGCGCGAACTTGAAGTTCATCTGGGCGTTCGACAGGAAACGCTCCGCGAACCAGAGCTGCTCGAGCTGCGCCAGGCTGATGACGGCGTCAGGCAGAGTGCGCGAGACGGTCTTCGACTGCGTGCCCGTCACCTCGGACTTCTGGACGCTGAGCACGTAGTTGTTGGACAGCGACAGCGTCTTGAAGGACGCCAGGCGCCCGCGGATGTCGTAGGCCTCCAGCGGCGACCAGCGCTGGGTCGAGCTCCAGGTGTCGCGCACCGTGAGGTTGGCTCGCTGCGCCGCGGGGTTGTTCGGGCGCAGCGGCGAGCGCACCCACAATGCGGTCTTGGTGTCGAGGTCCTTCTCCACCTGGTTCCAGACGTCGCCGTCCTGCAGCTGGTAGCCGGAGACGATGTTCATCGAGCGCAGCAGCTTCACGCGCTGGGTGATGTCGCCGATGGTCAGCGGCAGGGAGATGGAGCCGTTGGCCGAGCGGTTGACCGTCTTGATGTCGCCGACCTGGAAGACGTAGGTGGAGGTGCGCACCACGAAGGTCGAGATGTTGAGGATGTTGTTCTCGATGGTGTCCACCTGGTAGTTGACCTGCGGGTTGAGCCAGCGGGTGAGGCGGAAGTTCGACGAGAAGCCCGCGCTCTGGTTGAAGGACTTCGGGTAGCGCGAGCTGACCGGCAGGCCGGTCTGGAACTCGGTACGGTTCTCGGTCACCTTGGTCATGCTCCAGGTCGGGTTGAACGAGGACGCCGTCCAGGGCTGGAAGGTCAGGCGCAGGCCGTAGCTGTTGGTCCGCTCCTCGGTGTTGAAGTTGCCGGGCAGAGCGCGCACGTCCGGGCGCTCGAAGCTGACGTCATAGCGGATGTGGCCGGCGGTGGCGTCCACGGTTTTGGGCAGGAAGCGGCTGTCCCACGGCACGCCGTACTGGAGCGTGCCGTTGAAGGTCTTGCGGTCGTCCAAACGGGTGAGCAGGTCGTATTCGATGCGGTTGCGCGTGTGCGACATGGAGAGGCGGGGGTAGGCGCCGTAGGCGACGTTGCCCTGGGCGCTGCCCGTCCAGGTCGTGACCTTGCCCTGCTGGAGCAGGTTCACGAGGTTGGACAGCTGCCCGGTCTGGACCGTGCTCGGCGTGTCGGTCACCGTGCGCTGCAGGTTGAAGGTCATGGGGAACCAGGAGAGCCGCGTCCAGTTGAGGTAGGCGGAGTCGTCGCGGCGGTCCTGGTTGGAGACCACCGAGGTCGGCGTCTGGAAGTTCTTGTCCACGAAGCGGTGTTTGGCCCCGAAGGTCGCCCAACCGGGCACCTCGAAGTCGGCCGACAGTTTCTGCGCGTTGCCGACGCGCGTCACCGGCTCGGCCACGTGGATCTCGTTGAGGAAGATGGTGCCGCAGGCCGTGGTGTTGGGCGTGCAGTTGTTGTCCGTCACGGGGCCGGTCACCCGCACGCCGGCGTAGAGAGCGCCGACCTGCTGGAGCGTGGGCGCGCCGCTGGTCACGACCACGGTGCCCGGCGTCGCGGACTTCCAGACGTCGGCCACGGAGTCGGAGTTCACGTCGCTCTGCTCGATGCGAATCTTCTGCCAGCCGGTGGAGCCCAGGGGCACCTGCACCTCGAAGAAGTCGCGGTCGGAGCCGGCGCGCAGGAAGAAGACGGCGTTCGTGCTGATGGCGACTCCCGTGCCGCCGCTCGTGTTGAGCAGGAAGTTGAAGTATTTGTGCTGGCTGATGTCCACGGCGCGCGAGAACACGCGCTTGGTGTGCACGGTCGCGCTGCTCGTCATGCCGTCGAAACGCAGCTGCAGGGCCTGCTCGGACAGGTTCTTGGAGTTGGCCTGCTTCTGCAGGTTGCTCAGGCTGCCGTAGAGGTCGTTGAAGACGGAGGCCGCGTCGCCGCCGGCGTTGTAGATGGGCGTGTAGGTGGGGTTGTCCACGCTGTTGACGGGCGTGACGACGAGCGCCTCGCTCGCGACCGGCAGCGCGGTGCTCGACGGGTCGCCGGCCGCTCCGCGCAGCCAGGTGTTGCCGACGACGGCGATGCGCGCGAACTTCACGCCACCGGCGGCCGCGCCGCCGGCCGGCCGGCGGATGGTCACGCGCAGCTGCTTGACCGCCGTCCAGGCCGACGCGGTGCCCGACGAGATGTTGAGCGGTATCTGCAGCGTGTGCCAGCCGGTGTTCGCCCCGGTCGGGCCGAAGTCGATGGCCGTGCGCGTGCTGGAGGTCGTCGCGTCGAAGAGTTTGTCGGCCGTCGCGGAGGTGCAGTTGGCCCCGCCGGTGCGGCAGGCGAAGCCGAAGCTGCCGCCGGTGAAGTCCAACGGGTCGAGCTTGCCGTTGCGGTTCAAGTCCTCGGCGTCGAGAAGGCCGTTGCCGGCCGTATAGTTCTTCGACGCCTTGCCGGCGGGGTTGTAGGTGAAGCCGATGTCCTCGGCCGGCTGGAGGATGTTGTCGTTGTTGGCGTCCTCCGTGTCGAGCGCGCCGTCGGCATCGGCGTCCTCGGCGATGCCGCCGAGGTGGAAGTTGATCTCGTTGTTGGAGGCGTCGCCGAGCATCACGACCTCGAGGATGGTGCGCTGCGACATGTCCACGCCCGCCACGGCGAAGGGATAAACGATGGAGACCTGGTCGGTGGAGTTGGCCACCGAGAAGTCGTAGTTGAAGTTGAGGACCTTCTGCGTCTCCTGGCTGTTGGCCTGGGCGTTGGGGTTGATCTTCAGCAGCTCGACGTCCTCGTTGACCAGGCTGAACTGGTTGGGGTCGGCGGGCACGCCGCCCATGGTGCCGACCGTGGGATTGGCCGCGACCTGCCACTGCGAGAGGATGAGGGAGGCGGAGTCCTCCTGCTTGAGGCCTTCCATGTTGTCGATGAGGGCGAAGGGGTTGAGGTTGAGGTTCTGTCGGCTCTGGGCGAACTCGCCGGCCAAAGAGACGATGAGGCGATCGCCCAGCTTCAGGCGCTGCACCTTGGCGTCGAACTCGTAGACGACGAGGCTGCGGGCCAGCTCGGTGATCTGGGGGACCGTCGGGGACTTCGAGCCCGCCTGGTAGAGCAAGGTGGTGCCCACGGAGGCGACCTCGTTGAAGTCGTGCGAGACGCGCGCGCCGAGGAGGGAGTCGTTGCCCGTCGCGCCGGCGAAGGGCGCGACCTCGTAGGTCATGTCGATGACGGAGTTCGGGCCGATGCGGTCGGGGTTGAAGAAGGTGATGAAGCCCGCCTCGTAGTCGATGAAGTAGTCGACGTTGCGGTTGAGCTTCTGGTTGTCGAGCAGCACGATCTCGGACTGCACCACGAGGTTGGGCTCGAGGAAGAAGGTCTTGAACCGGAAGTTGTACTCCACGCGGAACAGGCGCTTGTGGATGGGCGTGGGCGCGTACACGTCGGGGTCGGGCGTCGTCGGCGAGGTGTTGGAGACCGAGAAGGGCTGCAGGAGGCGGAACACGCCGTTCTCGAAGTCCACCTCGATGGAGTCGGGATATTTCTGGACGGGGTTGAGGCCGGAGCCCACCTCGTCGCGGTTCTGGTCGAGCACGCGCAGGATGAAGTTGCCGCGGCCGTTGTCGCGCACGATCTGGTTCTGCCCGATGGAGTAGAAGGTGAGCAGCTCGCGGTTCCAGCCGGCCTCGGTGCCGCTGGAGACGATGGGCAGCTCCGAGGCCGTCTTCATGATCTTGAAGCGGTCGGGACGGGCGGGGTTGGAGGCCAGCGTCGTCGTCGAGGTCTGGAAGGCCAGGCGGTTGCCGTTGGCGTCCTCGTAGTCGATGGCGACGACGTACTGCGCCAGCAGCTGCGTGCGGAACTGGACGATGCCCTTGGCGTAGTCGATGGTGTAGTCCTGGCCCGCGATCTGCGGCAGGAACCGGCCCGTGAAGGAGGAGGAGTTGACGCAGTTGGCGCCCACGCAGACGAGGTCGTCCACGGTGAGGGTCTGCTCGTTGACGTTGGGCAGGCCGGGGTCCTGGCGGGCGAGGAAGATGCGCTCGGTGCCGGACTTGATGGGCAGGCGCGCGTTCACGCCGAAGGCCACGTCGTAGTACTGGCGCCGGAGGTAGGAGGTGTCGAGGATGTCGGTCGTGACGAACTGGGTGTTGCCGCTGAACTGGCGCGACTTGGTCGTGCCCTTGGTGCGCGAGCCGATGAAGGTCGCCTTGAAGCCTTTGTACTTGATGTCGGCCCGGATGCCGAAGAGCTGTTTGTTGTAGGACACGAACTCGGTGGCGGGCAGCGACAGGTCGATGTCGCCGAAGGAGACGTTCTGCACCACCTCGTTGGGGTCGCCCTGATAGACGACGGAGATGTCCTGCTGGTTCTCCTTGGTGTCGTCGTAGTCCACGTTGACCGTGATCTTGGGGCCGACCTTGCCCTGCATGCGCAGCTGCAGCTGCTGGTCGATCTCGACGAGGTTGGTCGTCGCGGGGCGGCCGGTCGTCTTCTGGGCGGCGAGGAAGCGCTTCTCGGAGAAGTTGAACCCGATGACCTTGCGGCCCGTGACGGAGAGGCTGGTGCCGTAGGTGGGCAGCTCGACTTCGGGCGGCGGCGGCTTGGCCGCGGCCGTGGAGAGATCGAGGTCCTCGATGGCGATGGGGCGCCCGTCCGGGCCGGCCACGCGCTCCTCCCAGGGCTCCTCGCCGCGGTCCACCGCGTCGCGCACGCGCCGGAAGCGGTCGGCGTCGTATTCGACGGGCTTGAGTCCTTCACGGACTTGGCGCGGGTCGCGCGGAGCGCGAGAGGGCGCCGTCGAGACCGTGGGCGGCGGGGCGCCGAAGAAGCCGCCGGCGCCCCGGTCGTAGAGTTTGAAGTCGGACGCTTTGGGCGCGCCGAGCGGCTTATAACCGGGCACGGACTCGGGCGCGGCGTCCGGAGAGACGGCCGGTGCGGGAGCGGGCGCGGGCGCCGGAGCGGGAGCCGGCGCAGGCGTCGTCGGCGCGAAATCCGGGTCGTACGGCGTCTCGAACTGGGGCGACGCGGGCGCGGCGAAGCCCGCCAAGAGGGCGAGGAGAAGGGCGCCGACGCGGGTTCGTGAGCGTTGCAGGAGCAAGATGCCGTCGTCCCGCCCTTCCCCGAAAAAAAAGGGAAGCGCCCGCGGATAAGGTCGGCGTTCCTTATACGCGCGCGCGAGACGCCCGGGAGTATAGCGGGGCCGTGTTACGGCGTCAAGTCATGCCTCCGGACGCGAGCGCCCCGAGGCCTTCGCGGCTAGATCCCGATGGAGGCGAGGAGGCGGGAGGCGCGGTCGAGGTAGGCGGTGAGGGTCGGGTGGGAGGCTTCGAGGCCGACCGCGCTGCTCTCCAGGGCGGTGATGAGGTCGTCGAGCGGGCCGTGGTCCTCGGCGCGGATGCCCGCTTTGAGCTGCCGCAGCGACGCGATGACCTGCGCCTTCTTGGCGGGGTCGGAGGCGTGTCCGTCTTTGATCGCCGCTTCGATGGAGGTGATGAGGCGTTCCAGCTCTTTTTTATCGGCCATGGGGGTGTTATAGCCTCGTTTCGGGTTCCCGTCAAGCGGTGGCGGAGCAACGCTCCGACCTGACGAGATAATCCTTTTTATTTCAGCGGATATCCAGGGCCGGGTTGCGGTGGAAGAACCCGCTGGGCAGGAGCTGGAACCCGGTTTTGTGCGTGGGCATGACCGGCCAGTCCTCGGGTCGCGGGATGTGGGTGACCCCGAAGGTGTACCAGAGCACCACGTCCTCGCCGTCCAACGCCCGGTCGGCCTTCTGCCAGGCGGGCAGGCCCTGGTCCGCGGCGCCCTGGTTGGGGTAGCGGCCCGCGGCGTAGAGCTCGGCATCGTCGTGGCGCGTGACCCACAGGTGGTGCTCGATGAAGCGGCCTTTGCGGCGCACCGGGGAGTCCTCGAGCAGGTAGGGACGGCTGTTCTCGCCCGGGATGAGGACGAAGCCCGTGGGCTCGCCCAGCGCGTTTTTCGCGGTGGACGACAACACACGCCACTTGCGCGCCTTGGACAGGTCCATGTCGCGGCGCGCGGCGCTCTCGCGGGCGATGACGGTCTCGCGCATGACGATGGCGTTGGACAGCGGGTTGGCCTTGCCCTTGGGCGCGGAGAACACCTCGTGCTCGACGACGCGGTTGGCGGGGCCGTCCACGTCGAAGTCGAGCCGGAAGTTGAAGAAGTGCTGGTGGTGCGGGGCGGCCACGCCCGGCGCCACGAGGTGGGCGTGGTGGGCCGCGTGGTCGGCGCCGAGCTCCGACGCGGTCGCCGCTTTCACGCCTTTGGCGAGCATGATGCCGGTCAGGCCCGACTCCATGAGGAGCGCGCCGTCCTGCTTGAACACCCAGGAGAGCTGGTAGTCGTAGTTGGAGATGGTCGCCACGAAGGTCATCACCAGCTCGCGCCCGCGGCGCGACTCGGAGCGGCCGTTGATCATGTCGAGGTGCTTCCAGAGGATGCCGCCGTCGCGCTCGTAGAAGGCCACGGCCCGCTCGGCCTTGTAGGACTTGCCGAGGTCGTCGGCGAAGGTCGCGTCGCGGTACACGGCGTTGGCCGGCGCGTCGGCGCCGGGCACGAGCGGCCCGGCCATGCGGCCGATGCCGTATTCACCCTCGTCGAAGGCGTTGCGGAACGACCAGTTCGAGTCGGGGTCGCCGTAGGGCACGAGCATCTCGGAGAGCGAGGCGCGGTAGAGCACGGGGCGCACGACGCCGCCGTCCTCGAAGCCGACCTGGTAGAGGACCGGGCCCTCGCGCGGGTGCAGCGCCCAGCGGAAGCGCCAGCCCTGCCAGCGGACCTCGTGGCCGTCGAGCGTGAAGGAGGGGCCGTCCGGCTGGGAGACGACCAGCGGGCGCAGCCCCGGCCGAGCGGCCGGGACCGCGGACGGGTCGAAGTCGCCGGGCGCCGTCGAGACGGCGACGACGCCGGTGTCGATGAATTCCACGACCGCGCGTTTGTTGGCGTCGATGACAGCGACCACGCCTTCGACGGGATGGGCGTAGGCGTTGGTGTTGCCCTCCGTGGCGTAGGAGAGTCCGCGCAGCAGACGGGCGCCGGACTTCGCCTCGGCCGCCGACGTCGGACCGGGCGCCCACAGGTCCACCCAGACCGCGTCCGGCTTCAAGCCGCGTTTCTCCATCGCGGCGCGCCAGCGCGGGTCGGCCTTCACCACGGCGGGGAACTTCTCGAACTCCTCGAGCATGACGTTGGGCTGGGCGCCGGGGCGCGGGGTCCAGGAGGCGAGGGCCTTCGTCTCGAGGTCCACGACGGCCTCCGCCGTCTCGTTCTTGGCCCGGTCATAAACGGTCACGAAGGCGCGGCGAGGGAACGGCCGGCCGGGCTTCCAGGCGAGGACCTCCTTCTTGGCGGGCTCATCGAGCGTGACGACGGGGAAGAACACGCCCTCCGGCAGGTCCTTGGCGGCGCGCACGGCCGCGACGGCGGCGGGCACCTCGTCGGCGTCGAGCGGGTCGAGGGGATGGACGGCGGCGGCGGCGACGGAGGCGAGCAGGAGGGCGAGGGCGTTCATGGGGCTCCAAGGACGGCGCGATAGGTCTCTTCGTATTCGGCGATCATGCGGCGCAGGGTGAACTTCTCGGCGACGACGGCCGCGGCGGCGGGGCCGAGCCGGCCGCGCAGCGCGAAGTCGGTGACGAGCCGGCGCAGCGCGGCGCCCAGCGCCTTCGGGTCGTCGGGCGGGACCAGCAGGCCGCTTTTCTCGTGCTCGACGGCCTCGGGCACGCCGTCCACGGCGGAGGCCACCACCGGCAGGCCCAGCGCCATGGCCTCGAGCAGGGCGTTGGGCAGCCCCTCCCAACGCGAGGGCAGGCAATACACGTCGAAAGCGGAGAGCCAGGACGGCACGTCGGCCCGCTCGCCCAGCAGCCAGACCGACTTCTCGAGCTGGTGTTTGCGCACCAGCCCCTCGAGTTTGCCGCGCGCCGGGCCTTCGCCCAGGATGACGCACTTGATGGGGAAACTCTTGAGGCCGGCCATCGCCTCGATGAGCGTGTCGAAGCCTTTCTGGTCGTCGAGCCGACCGACCGCGCCGACGAGGAGGTCGTTGGCGCCCAGGCGCAGCTCGAGGCGGTGTTTGGCGCGGTCCACCTTGGAGGCGGGCCAGCCCGCGGTCTCGATGCCGTTGCGGATGACCTTGACCCGCTCCCGCGAGTAACCCTGCCGCTTGACCAGGAAGTCGGCGCTGGCCTGGCATTCGGCGATGAGCAGGTCGTCGCGGTCCTTCTGCCAGCGGTCGATGGCCAAGGTCAAGGTCGAGCGCGTGCGGTAGTTGACGCGCGGCGAGCTCACGAGCTTGAAGGCGACGGAGGCCTGGGTTTTGGCCATGCGCGCGACCTGGATGGCGGAGAACATCAGGGCGTGCACGACGTCGGGGCGCTCGCGGTCGATGATGGCGGCCAAGGTCTTGGCGTCGCGCGGACGCGGGGAGGCCGCGCCGAGGGACTCCACCTTCACGCCCGCCTCGCGCAGGCGCCGGCCGTATTCGCCCTCGGGCTTGAGGCTGACGACCCCGGCCACCGTGAACGCCTTGTGGTCGAGCAAGGTCGCCAGGTTGAACAGCGTCTTCTCCGCGCCGCCGACCGTGGTGGAGGTCGAGACGAAGAGGACGCGGCTCACGCGGCGAAGAAGCGCCGGACGGCGTCGATGACGCGGTCCTGGTCGGCCGGCGCCAGGTCCGGGAACATGGGCAGGGCCAGCACCTCGGCGGACGCCTTCTCCGAGACGGGCAGGGGCACCGTCGTCGGCGCTTTGGCGTAGGCGGGCTGGCGGTGCACGGGCGCGGGGTAATACACGGCGGTCCCGACGCCGTGGCGCTTGAGGTGCTCGGCCAGGGCGTCGCGGCGCTCGCAGCGGATGACGAACAGGCAGAACACGGGCTGCGTCGCGCCCGCGCCCAGCGGCGGGAGCTTCACGGGCAGGTCCGCGAAAGCCTCGAGGTAGCGCTTGGCGACGGCGCGGCGCGCCTCGGTCCAGGCCTTGAGGCGGCGCAGCTTCACGCGCAGCACCGCGGCCTGGACCTCGTCGAGGCGCGCGTTGTGGCCGACGCGCACGTGATGGTAGGACTTGCCCGGGGCGCGGCCGCAGTTGCGCAGCTCCAGCAAGGCGTCCCGGAGCGCGTCGTCGTTGGTCGTCACCGCGCCGGCGTCGCCGGCCGCGCCGAGGTTCTTGGTCGGGTAGAAGCTGAAGCAGCCGGCGTCGCCGAGCGTGCCCGTGGCCTTGCCTTCGTGCGTCGCCAGGTGCGACTGGGCGCAGTCCTCGACGACGCGGATGCCCTTGGCGCGGGCGATGGGCAGGATGGCGGACATGTCGGCGGGCTGGCCGAAAAGATGAACGGGCACCACGGCTTTCGTCTTGGGCGTGACGGCCTTCTCGAAGGAACGGGCGTCCAGCGTCAGCGTGTCAGGGTCCACGTCGGCGAACACGGGTTTGGCGCCGAGCACGGACGCGGCGTCGGCCGTCGCCACGAAGGTGAACGAGGGCACGACGACCTCGTCGCCGGGGCCCACGCCGCAGGCCTCCAGCGCGAGCTCGAGGGCGGAGGTCCCGGAATCCACGCCCATGGCGTGGCGGGCGCCCAGCGCCGCGGCGAACTCCGCGTCGAAGCCGGCGTTCTCGGGGCCCAGGATGAAGACGCCGGAGTCGAGCACGCGGCCGACGGCGGCCTTGACTTCGGCGCCGACCTCGGCGTTCTGTCCTTTGAGGGAGAAAAGCGGCACGGCGGTGACGGTCGCGGTCAATAGGCCCCCTTGCCGAACAACATGACGCCGGGCGTCTTGAGGATGATCTCCAGATCCAGACCCAGCGACCAGTGCTCGATGTAGAACAGGTCCAACCCGAAACGCTGCTCGCTGGAGACGTCGGAGCGCCCCGACACCTGCCAGAGGCCCGTGATGCCGGGCAGGATGTTCATGCGCTTCTTGGCGGTCTCGCCGAAGTCGCGCTGCAGGGCCTCCACCTCGCCGGTCGTCAACGCCAGCGGGCGCGGGCCCACGACGCTCATGTCGCCGAGCAGGACGTTGAGGAATTGGGGGAACTCGTCGAAGGAGAAGCGCCGCAGGTATTTGCCGACGCGCGTGACGCGCGGGTCGTCCTTGGCCTTGAAAAAAGCGCCCTGGTCGCCGCCGGCGGCCTTGACCTCGGCGATGCGTTTCTCGGCGTCGACGACCATGGTGCGGAATTTGAAGGCCTGGAAGGTGCGGCCTTTGTAGCCGTAACGCGCCTGGGTGAAGAGGATGGGGCCCTTGGAGTCGAGCTTGATGAGCAGGCAGATGACCAGCCACAGCGGCGCCGAAGCGGCCAGCAGCAGCACGGAGAAAACGAGGTCGAAGGTGCGTTTGGCGATGAAGTTCGCGCGGGTGAAGGAGGTGTGCTTGATGCGGTAGGCCGGGATGCCCAGGTGATGGTCCATCTGCACCTCGCCCATGCGGATCTCGAGGAGGTCGGGGACCATCTTGAAGCCCACGCCGCGCGCGTCGCAGGCCTCGGCGGCGGCCAGGATGCGCTCGTGGCTGTCCTTGGTGCGCAGCAGCAGGAGCTCGTACCACGGCCGCGACTCCAGCAGCCGCTCGAGCTCGGCCTGGGGCGGAAGGGCGTCGAGCTCCTCGACGGCGGCGCCGGGGTGGCGGGCGAGGATGCGCTCGCGCAGCACGGGCGCGACCGAGCCGCCGCCCACCAGCAGCACGGGTTTGGCGGCCTCCATCGAGGCCAGGAAGTCGTCGAGCTTGAGCGCCAGCCACTGGGTGAAGCTCAGCAGGAGCAGGCCGATGGGGAACACCGCGGCGAGCATCACGCGCGAGTAGGCCAGGCGCTCGTAGAGGAACGCGGCCACCAGGGTCGTTCCCGCCCCCAGGGCGCACGCCCGCACGATCTGCAGGAAGCGGTCGGCGCCCGTCATCCAGGAGGCGGTGTAGAGGCGGGCGGAATAGAGGCAGAACAGCCAGATGGGAACGGCGCCCGACAGCAGCGCCTGGTATTTCTCCCACAACGCGGGCTCGCCCGAGGGAGGGATTTGCGCGACGAACCAGCCCCACTCGAAGCGCGCCCAGAACGCCAGGCGGTAGGCCAGGGCCACGGCGGCGGCGTCGAAGACCAGGTGCAGGGTCGTGCGCAGGGCGTGGCGCAGCCAGGGAGGCAGGCCGACGGCCGAAGACGCGGCGGGCGCCGTGGGTGCTTCGCGGCGCGGACGGGCGGCGCGCGTGCTCATCTGGTCCCCGATTATATCAATTCACCGTCGGGGCACGGGAGACGAGGCGGCGGCGCCGCACGAGGGCGAAAAGCCGCTGCTCGATGACGGTGTCCGAGCGGCCCGCCCGGAAGTTGCGCCAGGCGCGCAGGAGCGCGGCGGGGTGCAGGAGGTAGTGGAGCCCGTAGAACACGCACAGCCCCAGGACCCGGTAGAAGGCGATCTCCCGGGCGCCTACGTTCTCGCAGTAGTTGGTGGGCTGGCTGACGTCCATGAAGGTCATGAGGCTTTCGAAATAGGGGCGGTCCATGCGCGGGATGGAGCCCGTTTTGCGCAGGTAGTCGTAGAGCTCGGAGCCGTGGTAGGGCGAATAGGTATAGAGGCCGCAGTCGTCCACGCCCGACAGCGCGAAACGCGCCGCGGCCCAGACGGTCTTGAGCATGTCGGCGCGCGTTTCGCGCGGGAAGCCGATGATGAGGTTGCACTTCACGAAGATGCCCTCGCGCTTGGCGTGACGGATGGACTCGTAGAGGCGGGGCAGGTTCACCTTCTTCTTGATGTCCTCGAGCACGCGCTCCGAGCCGCTTTCGGGCGCGTAGGTCATGTTCGTGCAGCCGGTGGCCGCCATCGCGGCGAGCACCTCGGCGTCCAACGCCTCGGAACGGGTGCCGCTGGGCAGCTGCCAGGTGAAGCGCAAGCCGCGGTGCTCGATGGCGCGGCAGAAATCCATCACCCAGGACTTCTTGACGATGGCGGTGAGGTCGTAGAAGTCTATGTTGTCGGCGCGGTAGGCCTTCTGGTAATGCTCGATCTCGTCGAGCACCCGCTCGGGGTCGCGCATGACGTAGCGCGTGGTCCACATCAGCGGATTGGAGCAGAAGGTGCATTGATAGGGGCAGCCGCGCGTGGCCACCAGCGGCATGGAGCGGCCGCGTTCGACGCCGTGTCCCTCGCCCACGCGGAAGTACGGCTCCAGGTCGAAGAGGTGCCAGGCCGGCAGGGGCAGGTCGTCGGGCGCGCGCAGGCGCGCGCGCGGGGGGTTGGCGACGGGCGCTCCGCCCTCGCCGCGGTAATGCAGGCCGGCGATGGCCGCCGTCGAGCCGCGGCCGTCGAGTGCGTCCGCGAACTCCACCATCGTCCGCTCGCCCTCGCCGGATGCCACGAAGTCCACCTGCGGCGAGTCGCGCAGGATGTATTCGGCGCACGCCGTGGCGTGTTCGCCGCCGACGATGATGGGCGCGTCCGGGAAGCGGGCGCGCAGGGCGGCGATGACGCCTTCGATGTGGGGCCAATCCTGCGAGAACATCGTGGTGACCCCGATGGCGTCCGGGCGCGCCCGCGCGCGCGCCGCGATTTCTTCCGACGAAAGGCCGCGGTAGCGCACGCCCGGGCCGTAGGAGACGCCGATGCGGTCGATGGCCTCTCCCAGGCCGTCGATGCACTCGACCTCGTGGCCCGCCGCGAGCAGGCTCGACGCGAGATAGGCGATGGACAGCGGCATGGTCACGGGCGCGCTGCCGCTGGCGGCGGAGAAGACCGACGGAGGCCGCACGAGCAGGAGGCGGGCCACTAGGGCTCGGAGGGGGCGGCGAGGTTGTGGCGCTTGTCCACGACGTAGAGCGGCCGAGCCTTCACCTCGGAGTGGATGCGGCCGACGTATTCGCCCAGGATGCCGATGGAGATGAGCTGGACGCCGCCCAGGAAGAACATGCCGGCGGTCAGGGTGGCCCAACCGGGGATGACGCTGCTCGAATCGGCGAACAGGCGCCAGAACACGACGTAGGCGGTCCACAAGAACGCGCCGGCCGCGATGAAGGAGCCGAAATACATGGACCACTGCAGCGGCTGCTCGCTGAAAGTGAAGATGCCGTCGAGCGCCAGGCGCATGAGCTTGGCGAGGGTGTACTGGGAGCGGCCGCTCTCGCGCGCGGCGCGTTTGTACTCATGTCCGGTCTGGCGGAAGCCGACCCAGCTGCGCAGGCCGCGCACGAAGCGGTGCCGCTCGGGCATCGCGTTCATGAGGCGCACCACGCGCGCGCTCATCACGCAGAAGTCGCCGGAATCCAAGGGGATGGGCACGGCCGCGAGCCCGCGCAGGATGCGGTAGAACGCGGCGTAGGCCGTCCTCTTGAGGAATCCTTCCTGGCGGTCGCGCCTGACGGCGTAGACGACGTCGTAGCCCTCTTGGAGCTTGGCGTACAGCTCGGCGACGAGTTCCGGCGGGTCCTGCAGGTCGCCGTCGATGACGGCGACGGCGCCGCCGCGGGCGTGCTGCAGGCCGGCCGTCACCGCGATCTGATGGCCGAAATTGCGCGAGAGCGCGAGCCCGCGCGCCCAGTCGTGTTTGCGGCAGGCGGCCTCGATGAGCGCCGGGGTGCCGTCGACGCTCCCGTCGTCGACGAACACGACTTCATGGGTCAGGCCGAGGGCGGGAAGCGCGGTCTCCAGCCGCGCCAGGAGCCGGGGGAACACCGCGCTCTCGTTGTAGAGCGGCACGACCAGCGACAGCTGCGGCGTCTTCACGCGGCCTCCGGACGGCGGGCGAGGGCGAACAAGGAGGAGCCGCAGGGGGTGCCGCCGCGGCCGGTCAGCGCCTGTTCGGCCACGCTGGCGGCGTAGAGCAGCGCGTTCACGGGGCTTGGCGGCGGCTTCACCGCGTAATCGGCGGCGCCGGAGCCGCCGACGAGCTTGCGGGCGTAGAGCGGCAGCAGCGCCCAGCCGAAGTAGTAGTTCATCCGCTCGACGGCGAGGCCGGCGGATTCGAGCGCCGCGCCCAAAGTCTCTCGCGTATAGCGCCGGAAGTGGCGGTTGGCCTCGTCATGCACGCTCCAGAGGCTCGGCAGAGCCGGCACCGTGACGAAAAGGAAGCCGCCCGGCTCCAGCAGCGCCGCCGCGCGCGCCGCCGCGGACCGGTCGTCCTCGATGTGCTCCAACGAGTCGAGCATCAAGACGAGGTCGTAGCGGCGCTCGTCGCGGAAGCCCCCGTCGAAAGCCTCCACGCGGATGCGCGACGCCCACTTGCCGTCCGGGTCCACGAGCGAGGCGTCGTTCTCCACGCCCCAGGGTTCGCCGTAGCGCGACAGGCGGTCGAAGTACAGCCCGTCGCCGCAGCCGACGTCGAGGATGCGCTTGAGCGGGCGGCGGCGCGACAGCGAATCGAGCCAGCCGTCGACGAAGCGGCGGCGGGCCTGCCACCACCAATGCTCCTCCCAGAGACGACGGTAGTTCTCGGAATACGCCGGGAGCATGGGTCCATTGTAGCCTTTTGCCCGGCCCGCTCGTCGGGCTTTGATAGAATGCGCCATGAGCCCGAACGCGCGCGCCGGCGGGCGCGAGGACCTGCCGCCGCTGCTGCTTCTCCTGGCGGCCGCGTTCGTCTGCCGCGGCGGGCCGGCCGGCTTGTTCGGCCTGGGCTTCTATCTCGACGATTGGTCGCTCCTGTGCGACGCCGCTTTCCATGAGGGCGCGAGCCCGTTCCTGGACGGGTTGAAGACGCACGCCTCGCGCCCCTTCTCGTTTCTGGCCTGGACGGTGCCCTATCTCCTGTTCGGGCTGAAGGCGCCGCTGTGGCACGCGTTGATGACCGCCCTCCAATGGGCGGCGAGTTTCGCCGCTTACCGCGCCTTCCGCGGCTTCGGCGTGGGCCGCGGCGCGGCCCTGCTCGGGGCGGCGCTTTTTCTCGCGCTGCCCAACAAGGACGCGACCGTGTATTGGCCCGCGGTCTCGCTGCTCAACACCTCGGCGCTCCTGCTCTGGCTGGGCTCGTGGCTGGCTCACGCCCGCTACGCGGCCGCCGGCGGCACGCGCTGGCTGGTCGCGGCCGCGGTCATGCTGGCGGCGTCGCTCGGCTTTTATGAGCAGGGCTTCTTCCTCCTCCCGGTCTGGCTACTCGCGCCCGGCGCCGACGCCCGCCGGCTCAAACGCAGCCTGCTCGTCTGCGGCGCGGCCTTGCTGGCGTTCGCGGCTTACAAGTTCGTCCTGCTGCCCCGATTCCTGCCCTACACCAAGAACGTGCGGGCCTCGCCGGGCCACGCCGTGTTCGTCTATTACATGGCGGCGCGCGCCTGGCTGGACCCGCGCTGGCTGCGTTATCTCGCCGGCTGCGTCGCGGAGGCGGCCATGCGGGCGCCGCTGTTGGCCGCGGCGGCGCTCGCGCTGCCGTGGGCCGCGTGGGCCGCGACGAACCGGGACGCCGACGAGCCGGGCGAAGACGGCCCGCGGCGCCTCGTCCTCTGGGGAGCCGCCGTTTGGCTCCTCGGTTATCTGCCGTTCTGCTTCAGCGAGTACGCGCCCGCCGCTTACGACGAGATGAACAGGCTCAACCAGCTTCCGGCTCTCGGGGCGGCGGCCGCGTTGTGCGGGCTTGCGTCGGCGACGGCGGCGCGCCGCGCGGTCCTGGCGGGACTCGCGGCCTTCGGCCTGCTCGCGCACGTCGAGTTCGCGGAGATCTGGCAGGAATCCTATCGGCGCCAGCTGCAGGTGCGCCGGCGCGTTCTCGAGGAACTGCCGAGGTGGCCGCGCGACAAGGGGCTCGTCATCCGTCTGCCCGAGGACCGCGTCGCGCGCAAGGCGCCCGTCTTCATCGCCAAATACGACGCGTCAGGCGCGATCCGGCTGTGGACGGGGGACCCGCGGCGCGAAGCGTGGCCGGTGGTGCCGCAGACGCGCTTCGAAGCGGACGCGGCCATGCTCTACGGGGAACGCCGGGCGTACGAATCCCTCCTGCTCCTGGACATGACGACGGGCCTCTTGAGCCCTCTGTCCGACGCGGCGGCGCGGCGCTCGCTGCCGCCTCCCGGCGGAGGCTAGCGGCGCGTCACGACACGCGGTAGTCGATGTTGTCGAAGTCCACGACGCTGACGAAGCGGCGGGACCCGGAGGCGGGCGGACGCTCGAGCGAGGCGTAGAACACCGTTTCGGCGCCGGCGGGCACGCCGTCGAAGCCCGCGGCGAAGGTGAAGCGCGCCCCGTCCAGGCCGTGGCCCTCCGCGGTCTCGCGCAGCAGCTCGAGCAGTTCGTGGTCGGCGACGAAGACGAAGTCGCGCCGGCCCGAGGCGTATTCGCGGTCCAGGACTGCGGCGATGTTCTCCTGGAGTTGGCGGAAGATGCGCAAGGTGTAGACGGTGTAGTGGTAGGCCTTGCGGCTCTTCTCCAGAGCGCCTTCCAGGGTGAGCAGGTAGCGCGTGCGCTTCCAGTCGAGCTGGGTGACCTTGAGCAGGCCTTTGCGGGCGAGCCGGCGGATGAGGAGGTTGGTCGTCCCCAAAGACAGGCCGAGGCTCTCCGACAGGTGCCGTTGAGTGGCCTCCGGGTTGCGGGAGATCTCCTGGATGAGCAGGAACTCCTTCTCGGCGAGACCGTCTTTGGTAGCCATGCGTTCGATTATTGAACATCATACCTTATTCTGTGTTCATAATTTGTACGATGGGCCGGATATGAAGCCTGGCCTCTCCGGGTCCACGGTGCTCGTCACCGGCGCGTACGGCTTTTTGGGCCAAGGGCTGGTCGCGGCACTGCTCGACGCGGGCGCCTCGGTCGCGGCCGTGGGCCGGGACGCCGGCAAGGCGCGGGAGCGTCTGGGCGAGCGCCGGGGATTGCGCTTCATCGCCGGCGACGTCAACGAACCGCTCGCCTACGACGGCCCGGCCGACTTCGTCGTCCACGCGGCCAGCGCCGCCGCGCCGAAGCGTTTCGGCGTCGACCCCGTGGGCGTGCTCTCGCCCAACGTGTTCGGAACCCGCAACCTGCTCGAACTGGCGCGCGCCCGCAAGACGCGCAAGTTCCTTTTCGTCTCCAGCGCCGAGGTGTACGGGGTCGTGCCCGAGTCCCGCCAACCCATCCTCGAGTCGGAGCCCGGCGGCGTGGACCCCACGGCGCTGCGCTCCTGCTACGCCGAATCCAAGCGCATGGGCGAGGCCCTGTGCGCGGCCTGGCACCGACAACACGGCGTGCCCGCCGTCATCGGGCGCCTCTTCCACACCTACGGACCCGGCATGGACCCCGACGACGGCCGCGTGTTCGCGGATTTCACGGCCGACGCGGTCGCCGGGCGGGCCATCACGGTCAAGGGCGACGGGCTCGACCGCCGCGCGTTCTGCCATCGCGACGACGCCGTGGCCGGCCTGCTGACCTTGCTCGAGCGCGGCGTCCCCGGCGAGGCCTACAACGTGGCCAACGACGAGGCCGAATGCGGCGTGTTGGAACTCGCCGAGCGGATCCAACGCCTGTTCCCGAAGCGGGTGCCCGGCGTCATCAAGGCGCCGCGTCCCGCCGGCCCCGCCTTCGCCGCCAGCCCCGTGCGCCGCTCGCTGCCCTCCACGGCCAAGCTGCGCGCCCTGGGCTGGGCGCCGCGCATCGGCCTCGACGAGGGCTTCCGCCGCACCGTGGAGAGCTACCTATGAGCGTTCTCAAGCTGCGCGAGGAGTTCCTCGCCGGCCGTCTGGACAAGCCCGCGTACATCAAGGCCATGACCGCGGAGCACGCGGCGCTGCACGAATACGCCGTCCTGCTCAAGGACTCGCAAGTCGAGCGCCTGGACATCACCGAGGACGGCGTCGTCGCCGTCACGCGCGACGGCCTGCGGCTCGTCCTGGTGTCCGGCGACGCGCGCCTGGCGCAGGCCGAGATGCTGAACTTCGGCAGCTACGAGCAGGAGTTATGGGACACGGCCTTCGCCTTGGTCCCGAAAGGCGCGATCGTCTACGACGTCGGCGCCAACGCCGGCGTCTTCGCCCTCGCCCTGGCGCGCCGCGTCCCCGGCGCCGTCGTGCACGCCTTCGAGCCCGTCCCGACGACCTTTGCCCTGCTCGAACGCCATCTGGCGATGAACGGCGGCGCGTCCGTGCGGCCGCACCCCTACGGCCTCTCGGACAAGACCGGGACCGTGACCTTCCACATCTCCGACCAGGGTTCGGCCAACGCGTCGGCCGCGCAGCTGGGCAACGGGCCCACGCTGACGGCGGAGGGGAAGCTGAGGACGATGGACGGCGTCGCTGGCGAGCTCGGCGACCCCGCCTTCGTCAAATGCGACGTGGAGGGCGGCGAACTGCTCGCCTTCCGCGGCGGGCTCAAGACCTTGGAGCGCGCCAAACCCGTCGTGATGACCGAGATGCTGCGCAAATGGGCGGCGGGCTTCGGCTACCACCCCAACGACATCATCGATTTATTCGCCGGGCTCGGCTACCGTTGCTTCGATTCCCGGCTCAAACCCTTCGGCCGCGTCGACGAGAAGACGTCGGAGACGAACTACTTCTTCCTCCACCCGGCCAAACACGCCGGGCTCATCCCCGCGGCCTGAGCCGGAACGCGGTCAGCGGCCCGCGCGCAACGGCGCCATCTCGGGCGTGGCGTCGAGCTTCTCCGACGCGTCCTTCACCTGTTTGCGCAGCGACACGCCTTCCTCGACCGGCTTCGGGGTCCACAGGGTGACCGCGTTGCGGCCGAACTTGCGCAGCTGGTAGGCGAAGTATTCCGCGAAGTTCTTCATCGCGGCCCGGAAGCCGCGGCGGCGGAATTCCTTGACGCCGATGACGAGGGGGATGAGGCGCCGCAGGTGGTAGAGCGCGATGGGGTGGCGCAGGAGGATGGGGCCGAGTTCGGTGGCGCCCTGGATCTTCCCGCTGCGGTAATCCCGATCCATCTGCCGGATGGCGGCCTTGATGTCCTCGAAAGAGCCGCTGAGGCCGGTGATGACCTTGGAGTCGGCGAAATAGGTCTTGCCGTCGCTGTCGCGCACCGATACGCCGTAGGGCTTGTAGTGGACCCGGTTCCAGAGGTCGAACTCCTTCAAGCCGAACTTCCGGATGTAGGCGTAGTTGGCGCTGGCGCGGATCTGGTGAGCCCAGGACTTCCAGATCAGGTGCGGGACCTCGGTGTGGTTGACGGTCGAATCGATGTCGCGCGCGTTTTTGTCCGAAACGCGGAACAAGTAGGCTTCCTCGCCGTCGATGGTCGGCTCGATGTGGCCGCAGACGCGGCCGGATTCGTACAGCGGCGTGCCCGGCAGGGCCTGGGCGTAGTTGACCGAAAGCTCCGCGGGGTGGACGAAAGGGTCCTCGCTGTAGACCGCGCGCAGGAAGGCGTCGGTCTCCTCGATGGTCTCCTCGGTCTCGCCGGGCATGCCGACGACCATCTGGGGGCTGTAGTAGAGGTTGGCGGCCGGAGTGAGCTTCACGACCTTGTAGTTGTCGGCCAAGGTCAGCGCCTTCTCCATGACCGCGAGCATCTTCTCGCTGCCCGTCTCCGTGCCGTAGGCGACGCTGGTGCAGCCGGCGTCGTACATCTTCTTGAGCGACTCCGCGTTGATGCGGTTGACCCGGATCCCGCCCACGCCCCACAACACGTCGAACTTCTTGATCATGTCGCAGAACGGATGCAGCCAGGCCGCGTGCGTGCCGAAGTTCTCGTCCGTGAAATACACGAAGCCGATGTTGTAGCGCCGGATGAGCTCTCCCAGGCGCTTCTCGATGAGCTCGACGGGCATGTAGCGGATGCCTTTCGTGAAGCGGTGGCAGAAGGTGCAGCGGGCCACGCAGCCCTTGGAGGCGTAGAAGCGGCCGAAGCGCTTGCCGCGCCGCTTGGGGTCGTAGTAGCGGATGTCCGAGACGAAAACGCCGTGCTGGCCGAGGTCGGCGGAGAAGCAGCGCTCCACTCCGGGCGTGGCGTCGGCGATGTCCCAGTCCACGTCGAAGATCTCCGTGTCCTCGAGCTGCGGGGCGTAGGGCGTGATGACCATCTTGCGGTTCTCGTCGCGGAAGGCGATGCCCTTGATGGCGCCGAGCTCCTGAGGCGACATCGTGCCGGCGACCCAGTGGTCGACGATCTCGCGCATGGTGACTTCGCCTTCGCCCGTGCAGCAGATGTCGATCTCGGTCTTGGCCATGAGCACGTTGACGTTGGCCACGAGGTTGCCGCCGCAGACGATGAGAAGGTCCGGGTACATCTTGCGCAGGTCGGCGGCGAGCTGCTTGACGAACGCGTAGGAGGTGGAGACCACGGCGCTCAGGCCCACGATGTCGGGTTTTTGGAGCCGGAAATACTCGAGGACTTCCTCGTATTTGGG
The DNA here is from genome assembly GCA_033875325.1 of Elusimicrobiota bacterium. GTDB lineage: Bacteria > Elusimicrobiota > Elusimicrobia > UBA1565 > UBA9628 > GWA2-66-18. The sequence goes on from JANRKA010000111.1 coordinate 35,406, forward strand.
CCGCAGGATGTTGATCTCGTAGAGCGACACGTTGTCGTAGCCGTGGCGCTTGAGGGCGGTCATGATGGCCAGCGACGCGATGGGGAGGTGGGATGACGGAGCCCGCAGCGGGATGGTGGCGAAGACGATCTTCGGGTTCTTCGTCTTGGTGGTCATGGGGGGGCCTCGGCGGGGGCGTAGTGGGGCTTCGACGGTAATTTTACTACATTGCGGCCGTCAGGTCCCTTCCATCTCCGTCGGTTTGACCTGGGGTTCCATGTCGGTCATGGGGCGGCCGAAGGCGATCTTGGGGTAGGCGTTGGCGGTCATCGGGACGGCCACTTCCAGCAGGAACGGCGCGGTGGGGTCCTTCCACAAGGCGGCCAGCCCCGCGGCCACGCCGGCGGGGCCCTCCACGCGCGCCGCGCCGATGCCGTAGGCCTTGGCCACCGCGACGAAGTCCGGCGCGGAGTAGCCGTCCACGGTGGAGCCGTAACGCGCGTCGAAATAGCTCTCCTGGAACTGGCGGACCATGCCGTGGCATTCGTTGTCGAGCACGACCATCTTCACGGGCAGCTTGTGGTGGGCGATGGTCTGCAGTTCCTGGACGTTGAGCTGGAAGCCGCCGTCGCCCGCGACGGCGAGCCAGGGCTTGCCGCCGGAGGCGAACACCGCGCCCATCGCCGCGGGCAAGGCGAAGCCCATCGCGCCCATGCCGCCCGAGGTGTGGAACTCCTGGGCGGGGGTCAGGCGGGCGGACTGGGCCGCCCACATCTGGTGCTGGCCCACGTCCACGCACCAGCCCGCCGCGGCGCCGGAGGCGGCGGAGAGCTCGCGCATGAAGAGGTTGGGATTGACGCCCTGGAGGCCGGCCAGCTCGTTCTCCTCGGGCCACTGCCGCCGCAGCCCGTCGATCTCGGCCAGCCAGGCGGAGCGGTCGCGTCCGGCGCCCGCCGCGAGCGGGGCGGCCTCCTCGAGGAATGCCGCGAGGTCGGCGTGAACGGTCGTGCAGCCGGGCACCCGGTTGTTCATCTCGGACGCGTCGGCGTCGACGTGCACGATGGTCCGCCCTTTGCGCCAGGACTCCACGTCGGCGCCGGTCTGTCGGATGTCGAGGCGGCTGCCCAGGACCAGCACCGCGTCTGCGCGGCCCATGGCGAGGTTCGTCCAACGGTTGCCGTAGCTGCCGATGAGCCCGGCGCGCAGGGGATGGCCGCCCGGGAGGGCGTCCACGGCCATCAAGGAGTGGATGACGGGCGCGCCCAACGCCTCGACGAACGCGCGGAAGGCGGCGCGGGCGCGGGACGCGCGCAGGCCGCCGCCGACGAGGATGAGAGGGCGTTCGGCCTTGGCGATGACGGCCAGCGCCGCGGCGACGGAGCCCGCGGGGGCGCGGCGCCCGGGCTCGGCGACGACGCGCCTGACGGGGTCCTTGAGGTCCGCGCGCTGAAGGTCCATGGGGATGTCCACGAGCACGGGTCCGGGGCGTCCGGACAAGGCGACGCGGAAAGCCCGCTCCAGCGTCGGGGCGATGTCCTCGGCCTTCGTGACGCGGTAGGCGGCCTTCGTCACCGGGCCGGCCATCGCGACGACGTCGGTCTCTTGGAAGCCGAGTTGGCGCACGCCGCGCGCGCCTTTCTGCTCATGGAGGTTGACCTGGCCGGTGATGAACACCGCGGGCGAGGAGTCGAAATGGCAGGAGCCCACGCCGGTGAGCAGGTTCACCGCGCCCGGCCCGCTGGTGGCCATCGCGACTCCGGGCGTGCCCGCGACGCGGCCCCAGGCGTCGGCCGCGAACGCCGCCCCCTGCTCGTGGCGGACGCTGACGAGGCCGGGCGCGCCGCGGCGGTGGAAGGAGTCCACGAGATGCGCGATCATGCCGCCGACGACCTCGAAGGCGCGGCTCGTGCCTTGCGCGGCGACGAAATCGGCGATCCAGTCGGAGGCTTTCACAGGGCTTTGAAGAAGGCGTCGAAGCGCTCGAGCATGTAGGCGACGCGCGCCTCGTCGATGGAGGGGTGCACGCCCACCCAGAAGGTGCCGCGCATGACTTGGTCGGCGCCGGTCAGAGAACCCACGCGGCGGTGCGCGACGCCCTTGAAGTAGGGCTGACGCAGGATGTTGCCCGCGAACAACGGGCGCGTCCCGACCATGTTGGCCTCGAGGAACGAGGTCAGCTTCTCGCGTTTGAACGGGGCGCCTTCGCGCACGGTCAAAGGCAGGCCGAACCAGGAGGGCTCGGAGTCCGCCGTGGCCTCCGGCAGGATGAGGTGCGCCTCGTGCCGCTTCAAGCCCGCCACGAGCGCGTCGAAGTTGCGCCGGCGCGCGGCGACGAACCGGTCCAGGCGCTTGAGTTGGACCGTGCCGACCGCGGCCTGCAGGTCGGTGGCCTTGAGGTTGTAGCCCGCGTTGGAGTAGGTGTACTTGTGGTCGTAGCCGTGCGGCAGTTCGCCCAGGTCCCAGTCGAAGCGTTTGCCGCAGGTGTTGTCCTGGCCGGTCGGGCACCAGCAGTCGCGGCCCCAGTCGCGGAAAGACTCGAGCGGCCGCTTGAGCGAGCTCTTGGAGGTGACGACGGCTCCGCCCTCGCCCGTGGTGATGTGATGCGCCGGGAAGAAGGAGAAGGTGCCGGCGTCGCCGAAGGTGGAGACGAGTCTGCCCCGGTGCGTCGCGCCCAGCGCGTCGCAGCAGTCCTCGATGAGCCAGAGTCCCTTCTTCTCGCAGAGCTCGGCCAGCTTCGCGGCCTCGAACGGGTTGCCCAGCGTGTGCGCGAGCATCACGGCCTTGGTCTTGGGCCCGACGGCCTCCGCCACCATGTCCGCGGTGGCGTTGTAGGTCGGGAGGTGGACGTCCACGAACACGGGCGTCAGCCCGTTCTGCAGCACGGGGTTGACCGTGGTGGGAAAGGACGCGGCGGTGACGACGACCTCGTCGCCGGGCTTGAGCGCGCGCTCCGCCAGGGAGGGCGCGGTGAGCGCGGAGAGCGCGAGCAGGTTGGCGGAGGACCCGGAATTGACGAAGAAGGCGAAACGCGCGCCCGCGGCCTTGGCCAGTTCCGCCTCGAACGCGTCGGCGTAGCGCCCCGCGGTCAGCCAGAAATCCAGGCTCGCGTCCACGAGCGCGGCGACCTCGTCCTCGTCGAACCACTTGCCCGACGGAGGGATGTAGGTTTTGCCCGGCTCGAACGCCCTCGGGGCGAAGCGCTCTCGCGCGTAGGCGCGGGCGGCGCCCAGCGCGGCGGCGCGTTTCTCGGGGTCGGGGGCGGGGCGCAGGCTCACGGGCGTCCCGCCGGGACGGCGGCCGCGTAGTCGGCGATCTGGCGGCGCGTATAGGCGCGCGCGTCGAAGCCGGGCGCGGAGGCGGCCTTGTACCAGACCATGGCGGCGGACACCGCGCCGCGGGCGTCCCACACCGGCGACCACTTCAAGCGCGTCCGGGCGAGCGTGGAGTCCAGGCGCAGCGCGGCGGCCTCGTGCGGGGTTTGGGCCGGCTGGGGTTTCCAGGCGGCGTCCCCGCCCCAGGCCGCGGCGGCGGCGTCGGCCACCTGGGCGACGGTGACGCCGTCTTCGGCCGGGCCGAAGTTCCAGGCGCGGGCCGCGTCCCGGTCGCCGGCGAGCAGGCGCGCGCCGAGCGTGAGGTAGCCCGACAGCGGCTCCAGCACGTGCTGCCAGGGGCGAATGGAGCTCGGATTGCGCACGAGAGCTTCGCGTCCCGCCGCGAAGGCGCGCGCGCAGTCGGGCACGAGGCGGTCGGCGGCGAAATCGCCGCCTCCGACGACGTTGCCCGCGCGGGCCGAGGCCACGGGCAGAGAGAACGAGCGGCGATAAGACGCGGCGACGACTTCGGCGCCGGCCTTGCTCGCGCTGTAGGGGTCGTGACCGCCCAAGGAGTCGGCTTCGGCTCGCGGGCGGGGGTCCTCGACGCCTTCGTAGACCTTGTCGGTGGTGACGACGACCAGCGCCTTGGCCGTCGGCGCGCGGCGCGCGGCGTCGAGCACGCGCGCGGTGCCCATGACGTTGACCTCGAAGGTGTCGAGCGGCTCCGCGTAGGAGCGCAGGACCAGGGCCTGAGCCGCCAGGTGGAACACGGCCTCCGGGCGAGCCGCGGCGAAGGCGGCGTCCACGGTTTTCTGGTCGCGGACGTCGCCGATGCGCGACTTCACCGTCGCGTCGAGGCCCAGACGGGAGTACAGAGGCGCGTCGCCCTCGGGCGGCAGCGCCAGGCCGTGCACCTCGGCGCCGAGCTCGGCCAGCCACAGCGACAGCCAGGAGCCCTTGAAGCCGGTGTGGCCGGTGACCAGGACGCGGCGGCCCTTGTAGGCGCCCCCGAAAGCCGTGTTCACCAGACTTTCCACGGCGCGCGGCCGGTGGCCCACAACGACTCGAGGTTCGTTTTGTCGCGCAAGGTGTCCATCGCGCACCAGAAACCCTCGTGACGGTAGGCCCCCAGGCGTCCGCGCCGGGCGAGCTCGGTGACGGGCTCGCCCTCCCAGCGCGTGGCGTCGTCCTTGACGAGGTCGAGCGCCTTGGGTTCGACGACGAAGAAGCCGCCGTTGATCCAGGTGCCGTCGGCGTCGGCTTTCTCCCGGAACTCCTTCACCTTGGTTCCGGAGAGGTCCAAGGTCCCGAAGCGCATCGGGGCGCGCACGGCGGTGAGCGTGGCGTCGGACTTGCCCTTCTTGTGCGCGGCCGTCAGCGCGCGCAGGTCCACGTCGGAGACGCCGTCGCCGTAGGTCATGTGGAAAGGACCGCGGTCGAGGTAGGGCCGCACGCGTTTGAGGCGGCCGCCGGTCATGGTGTCGGCGCCGGTGTCCACGAGGGTCACCTTCCACGGTTCGGCGGCGCGGTGATGGACCGTCATCTTGTTGCGCGCCATGTCGAAGGTGACGTCGGAGCTGTGCAGGAAGTAGTTGGCGAAGTACTCCTTGATGACGAACCCCTTGTAGCCCAGGCAGATGACGAAGTCGTTGACGCCGTGGGCGGAGTATATCTTGAGGATGTGCCAGAGGATGGGCTTGCCCCCGACTTCCACCATGGGTTTGGGGCGCGTGCCCGTTTCTTCGGAAATCCGAGTCCCAAGTCCGCCGGCGAGGATGACCGCTTTCATCGTTCCTCCGATTTTATCATTTCACGCCCGCGGCCGCCCCGAGCTTGCGGGCGGCGTAATACAAGGGGGAGAGCCAGGCGTTGGGGTACGGCGCGGCGCTCAGGAGAATCCGGACCAGGTCGGCGTAGGCCCAACCAGAGGCGTCGCGATGGACGAACATGTTGGCGAGGTCGGGAAGCAGGTGCGCGAGCGCCCGGTTCTTGCAGCGCCGATAGCGGTCTTCGGGAAGGCCGTTTTTGCGGTACTCATCGAGGGCTTCGATGAGGCGCACGCTGCGCAGGAACGGGTACAGCGGCGCCCATTCGCGCGCGCCGGTGAGGCAGGCGGTGAGCGGTCCCGGGTGGAAGTAGGCCGTCGAGCGCGCGAAGGCCTTGGCGAAGATCTTCAAGTGCGGGCAGGTGTTGTCGAAAGTCGAGAGATGGCGGGTGTCGGACACCGCCGCGTCGTCGAGGACGCCGGCGTTCTTCACCCAGGCTTCTCGCCGGAACACCGACAGGAAGATGCCCAGAAGGAAGTCGAAAGAAACATCAGGGTCCACGAGGTCGAAGAAGGGCAGCGGACCTTCCTGGAGCCGGGGCGAGAAGCGCGGCAGCTCCGCGGGGAGGTTCGTCGTGTCGAAGGGCTGGGGGAAGCCCAGGACGAATTCCGCGTCCACGCGGGAGGCGTTGACGAAGAAATAATCCACGGAAGGGTTGGCGGCGAGCAGGCGCAGCGCGGTGTCCAGAGCGTCGGGGCGCAGCAGGTCGTCGTCGCCGAGAAGCCAGACGAACTCGCCGCGAGCCGGTTCGACCGCCTTCAGGTAATTCTTCGCCGCGCCGAGATTGGTCTCGTTGCGGCGATAATCCACGCTCATCTTCTTGGCCATCGCCGCAACGATCGTTGCCGTGTCGTCCGTCGACGCGTTGTCGGAGACGCACACCTGCACCTCGCCCTCGGCGCGCTCGCGCGCGATGCGGATGGATTCGAGGCAGTTGGCGAGGTGCCCGGCCCGGTTGTAGGTCGGGACGCAGACGGACAGCTTCATCGGGCCGCGGCGGCCAAGACGAAGGAGCGCGGATTCGCGGGAGCGAAGGCCGCGGCGTCGTGCGTCACGGCCACGACGGGCAGTTCTCGGGCCAGCTCCGCGATGCTCGCCACCAAAGACGCCTTGCTCGCCTCGTCGAGGCCGTTGGTGACCTCGTCGAGGGCGAGCAGGTCGGCTTCCTGGGCCAGGGCCCGGGCCACGGCGAGGCGGCGGCGTTCGCCGCCCGACAAGGAGCGCCCGGCTTCGGCGAGCGCGGCGTCCAAGCCGCCGCGGGCGCGCACGAAGTCCGCGGCGCCGGCGCGCTCGAGGCTGCGCCAAAGGGCCGCGTCATCGAGACGCCCGGAGGCGTCGAGGTTCTCGCGCACGGTCCCGCTGAAGAGGTGGACTTCCTGCGCGACGTAAGCGATGCGCGCGCGGCGGGTCGTCGCGTCGAATTCGGCGCCGGAGGCGCCGCGGTAGACGACGCGCCCCTTCTCCGGGGCGAAAAGGCCGGCGAGCAGATTGACGAGGGTGGTTTTGCCGGCGCCCGAGGGTCCGGTGACGAGCAGGAGGCGGCCGGGTTCCACGGTCAAAGTCACCCCGTCGAGCACGCGCCGTCCGCCGTGCGAGTAGGTCACGGCGTCGAGACGCGCGGCCGCGAGGCGCTCGCCGAGCGGCGCGCGGTCGGGCCCGGCGGGCACCGTCACGAGCGCGGCGACGGGCGCGATGCTTCCCGAGAGCCGCGTGAGGTTGCCGATGGCGTTGACGAGGCCGTTGAGTTGGGCCGCCGCGCGCGTCGCCAGGACGCCGACGCCTCCCAGCGCGGCGAGCCCGCCTTCGGAGCCCCACGCGGCGACGCCCAGCAGGATCAGGCCCATGCCCAGCGGGTTGAAGGCGGTGAGCAGTCCGAGGGTGCCCCCGAGTTGGAGCTCGCGGTTATAGATGTCGTCTTGCCGCCGCAGACCGCGCCGCGTCAAGCCGGCCTCGTCGCCGGAGGCCTTGGCTTGGAACAGGCCGCTGAGCGTCTCGGTGAGGTCCGCGGCGAGACCCTGGCGCGACTCGGCCTGGCTGCGGGAGAGCCGCGTCTGCAGGCCGTAGACGCCCTTGAGGAAAAGCCACGCGGGCGCGCCGACGGCGACGAGGACGATGAAAAGGGAAGGCGCGAGCGCCACGGCCATGCCGGTCAACAGGCCGGCCGTGAGCACGGCGTACACGGCGGTGAAAAACGAGGTGACCAGCTTGGTCAGGGTCGCCGCCTCCTCGGTGAGCGCTCCGGTCCAGCGTCCGACCTGCTGAGAGCTGAGGGCGTCCCAACGCCCGTGAGCCAGCTTCTCGAAGCAGGCCGCTTGGATGTCGCGCCGCAGGCGGCCGCCCATCACCGTCTCGATGAAGGTCAACAGCGCCAGGAGCAGTCCTTTGGCGAGGAACAGGGCCCCGACGGCGGCGGCGGTGGGCGCGCCGAGTCTATTGAGGAGAGGCGTCAGGAAGCCGGTGTCGGGCGCCGCTCCGGCGGCGACGAGGCGCACGAGTTGGATCCAGGCCAGCCCGTCGATGGCGGCGCTGACGGGGGTGAGCACGTAATAGGATGCCAACAGGGCCCACAGCGCGCGGTCGGGGAGGCCGCAGCAGCGAAGGGTTTTCCATGCTTGCCGCAGGGCGTCGGCCAGCTTGTTCATTTATTGAACATTCTACCCCCTACCGAGGGCAGGGTCAAGAGCGGGGCTTGAGTCCGGCGACGGCCCGTTTCCAGGCCGCGGGCCAATCCGCGTCCGTCCAGGCGTACTCGCGGCGGAACGCCTCGATGGCGGCGCACCGCGCCGGGTCTCGCATCCAGGCATCGGGCGACGCGGAAAAGTCCTCGTAAGCGCGCAGCAGAGAGTCCACTCCGCGGTGGATGACGCCGACTTTTTCCAGGGCGTCGAAGAACCCCCGCGCGCGCGGCGCCTCGCGATAATATGTGCGGGGCCAATGGACCATGGCGGGCACGCCCGCGCCCAGGCATTCGACGAACCCGGTGCTGGGCTGGTCCCACAACACGAGACGGCATTGCCCCAACAGCTCGGCGGTCAGGCCTTTGTCGAGTTCCGGGCGGCACCGGTACAACGGGCCGGCTGTCGACTCGAGGCGCGTTATGGTCTTTCGCGTGAAGCGGCGGGACGCGTGGTTGTAGGGCTTGTGGAGGACGCGCGCGCCGCGCGAGTTGAGCCCGGTGACCAAGGCTTCCAAGCCGAGCGCGATGTCGCGCGCGAAGTCGTTGCGGGAGATGCCCGCGCCGCTCGAAGTCGGCGGGAAGCGCTGGTATTTGTCGGAGACCAGCAGGACATCGTAGGGTTTGGCGGCGGCCGAGACCGACTGCCAGGTCCGCGCCAGGGCGGCGCGTTCTTCGCTCAACCACGGACAGGGAAGCGGCGCGGCTTTGAGGCCGCGGCAGCGCGGGTGATCGGGAAACTCCGTCCAGCCCCAGGTGATGAAGCGGTCGCATGCCGCCAGCTCGAGCTCGATGACGGCGGAGAAATCATCAGTGAACCCGTAATGCACGCCGTGCTGGCAGCCGACGACCTCCATGCCGAGTGAGCGGGCCGCCGCCAGCATGTAGGCGGGGTATTCGCCGCCGCCGCCGGAGAACAGGAGCGGCGCCGGCGCGAAAGAGGCCAGGCGCTCGCGACAGGCGCGCAGGCGCTCGGGCGCGGCCTCGAGAAGCGACGGGGGAAGGCATTTCGTCAGGAAGCGCCTGAACACGGAGACGGCCGTCGCGCGCGCGCTCGGCTCGACGATGCCCGCCAGGGCGAGCACCCTCTCGAGAGCGGGCAGCGCCGGCGCGAGCGCCGAGTCGAGGACGCGCTCGCGCAGTTTCGCATCGGGCGCGGCGTCCTCCCAAGCGGGCGGCCGCGACTGCTCGGAGAGGCGTCCCGGCGCGTAAAGGGCTTTGTCGCGCAGGGGGATGGCCGCGTAGGCCATCGCCAGCGCCGGCACGGAGCCCCAACGGCGCGAGGAGACGGCGAGCAGGCGGTTGCGCACGCGCCGCAGGAGGGGCAACCGCTTGAAATTGTGATTGGGGAACGCGGCTTCCCGCGTCGCGTCAGCGAGGAGTCCGTGCGTCTCGGTTTTCAGCGACCAGCATTCCCCCAGCATGACGAGGACGGCTTGATTGAAGACGGCGCCGTCGCAGACGTGAGCGTTGAGGTCATCGAGGCGGCTGATGGCGGGGAGCGGGCCGTAGTCGGCGAGCACGATGGAGTCGCTCGATCGCGCGTCGAGCGCGCCGCGCAGGCGCAGCAGGCGGTCCCCGAAACAGTGGGTGGGGGGCACCGCGGCTTGGCGCGCGAGAACGCGGCAGGCCGCCGGATCCAGGCCGAGTTCGCGCGCCATGGCGTCTCCCAGGGCGCGAGAGAGGTCCTCGTAGAGAGGGGAGAGGGCCGCGTTGAGAGCGGACAGAGAGGCCGCGGGGAGCGGATGGCCGCCGCCATCCTCATCGGGGAAAAAGCCGGCCGACCCTGGATGGCGCTCCGGTTCGACGCTGAGGAGCGCGCGGTGCCCGTCGGACGGCATCTAGGCTTTCTGGAACAGCACGGTCATCATGTTCCCCCAGAACGCGGGGCTGCGGGCGACCTCGTCGCGGCGGCCTTGGCGGATGAGATCGGCGTCGCGCAGGACGGTCTCATGGTCCTTCGCTGGCGAAGCGTAAGGCGTTTCGAGGTAGGGATGCGCCTGGAAGACGAGCTTGAGCCCGACGGAGGCGCACAGGCGCGACAGGGTGTCCACGCTGAAGTAGTAGATGTGCTGGATGGGGTCGAATTGGTTCCACTTCTCCCGGTAGAGGTCGGCCGAGTAGCTCGACACGTCCGGCGTCGCCGTGATGTAGAAGCGCCCGCCCGGGCGCAGCAGCTCGGCGACGCGTTTGACCGCGGCGCGGGGGTCGGGGAGATGCTCGATGACGCCGCGCATGGTGACGACGTCGAAGGAGGCCGGGGCGAAGCCGTCCTGGCCCAACTCGCGGTTCTGGATGCGCTCCGCCAAACGCGGGTTGCGTTCCCGCGCGAGGGCGACCGCCGCCGGGTCCTTCTCCAGGCCGTTCTTGGTGAAGCGGTCGGAGAGCTTTTCCAGGAAGAAGCCCGCGCTGCAGCCGACGTCGAGCAGGTCGCCGCGGTCGACGAACTGTTCCAGGTAGGCGCGGTCGATCTCGTACATGCGCCCGCGCTGCTCCATCTTCTTGGCGTCGCTGAGCCGGAACTTGATGTAGTCGGTGTAGTACAGGTTAAAGCCGGCCTCGGTGAGAAAGGGGTCCACCCAGACCAGGCCGCACGCGCGGCAGCGCACCGCGCGGAACACGCCGACTCGCGCCCACTCCTCCTTGTCGCCGCCCCCGCAGATGAGGCAGGGGCGCGGCTGGGCGAGGTGCTTCTCGAAAGGGGAGTAGTCCACGGTCTCGATGCGGATCATGAGGTGTTCTCCTGGTGGTCGGCGGGGCGAGGGTTCCCGCTCAGGCGGTTTTGCGCGCGTACCAGCGCTCGAAGCTGTTGTCCTTGAGGTATTGCGGGGCGAGCGTGGGTTTGTCTTTTTTGTCCGCGAAGTACTCGTCGATGGCCTTGCGCGCGCCGGGGTATTTGATGGAGTAGTACTCGTCGAAAATCATGACGCCGCCGACGGACAAGCGTGGCCACAACTCCCTAAGGCAGATCTGGTAGGACTCATAGAAGTCGCAGTCGAGGAACGCGAGCGAGAGGCGCGCCGGCGCCTTCGAGAGCGTGTCCTGGAACCAGCCGGGCACGACGTGCACGGGACCCTCGTAAGCGACCGCCTCGAGCTTGCGGCGCACGAGCTCGATGCTGGTGTCGCCGAAGTACCCCTGCGCGGCCTTCCGGTTCTGCGCGCCGTCCACGAGTTGGGTGTCCGCCTCCTTCGGGGCCGGCAGGCCTTGGAAGCTGTCGAACGCCCAAAGCCCTTTGCGGCTGCCCAGGGAGCGGAGCTTGGCCGCGATGGCGGCCAACGAGCTGCCGCGGAAGATGCCGCATTCGGCCACGTCGCCGGGGATTTCACGGGTCGTCTCGAGCATGTCCAAGACGATGGAGATGTTGCTGGGCTTGCGCGGGTTGGTGATCTCGCGCGACTCCCAGTCGCCGTCGGTCCAGGTCGTCAAGAGGTCCGTGGTCATCGGGCGCGTCGCTCCTTGAAAAAAGATACCAGTTTGCCCGCGGCGTGCGTGAAGGCCTTCTCCTGGCCATCGTAGGACATGCCGCCGCAGTGGGGCGTAATCATGAGATTGTCGTGGGCCCGGGCGTAGCGCACGAGCGGGTGGCGGCTCATGTCGCCCTCGATCTCGCCGTCGAGCACGTCCAGGCCCGCGGCGCGGACCCGTCCCGACTTCAGCGCCGCGAGCAGGGCGCGCTCATCGACGAGGCCGCCGCGGGAGGTGTTGACGAAGAAGACCCCCGGACGCATGCGCCGGAACCAGGAGGCGTCCACCATGCCGCGCGTCTCGGGCGTCAGGTGCACGTGCAAGGTGATGATCTCGCTGCGGCGCAGGAGCGCGTCGAGGCCCACCTGCTCCACCCAGCGGTCCTTGACCTTGACGAAGGGGTCGTGGGCCAGGACCTTCATGTCGAAGCCGCGGGCGAAGCGGGAGTACATGCTTCCCAGCCGGCCGTAGCCCACGATGCCCACGGTCCTCCCCTGCAGCTCGCGACCCCGGAAACGCGTGTAGTCCCACTCGCCTTTGCGCGCCGAGTCGAAGCTCCAGGGCATGTTGCGCGCGATGTTGAGCGTGAGGCCGAACGCGTGCTCGGCCGTCGAGGTGATGGTCTTGAGCAGGGCCATGTCCTTGGTGAGGGACATGACCGTGACCCCGCGCGCGGCGCACGCGGCCTTGTCGATGTGGTCCGTGCCGGTGGACGGCGTGCAGATGACGCGCAGGCGCGGCGCGGCGTCGAGCACCTCGCGGTCGAGCATCAGCTTGGTGTTGGGGAAGATGGCGTCGGCGTCCCGCGCGAGCCGCAGGGTCTCGCGGCGCGAAGGATGGTCGGTATAGACGACGCGCCCGGCGCTTTCCAAGAGCCGGCGGGTCTCGCGCAGATGGCTTACGGGGACGGTGACGAGGATCTTAGGCTTTCTGCGCATGGGGCTCCGGGGGCGCCGCGCGCCGCAGTCGCTGTTCGGCGACGAACCAGTCCTCTTCCGAGTCGATGTTGACGCTGCGCTCCGGGGGGAAGTAGTAGGGCCTCGAATCGGCGGTGCCGTAGCGCTTGTCCTGGATCATCAGGACGTCCCGGCGCATGGCGTAGATGGAGCCGTTGCGGATGAAGGCGTCCGGCTTGAGGTCCTGGCGCCGGGCGTCGAGGGGCTCGGGCACGCAGAAGTCGGTGATGCGGTCGTCCACGATGCGCTTGATGCGCGCCGGATGATGGTCGAAGAGCTGGACGACGCCGATCACCGAATCGGCGCCCGTGGAGAGGAGTTTGTCGAGGCAGCCGTCGATGTCCGCGGCGGTCTTCAACGGATTGGTGCACATCAGCTCCACGACGTAGTCGTAGGGCTTGCCCTCCTCCTTCTCGGCGAACGCGGTGGCGTGTTGGAGGCCGTCCTTGGAGGTCGCGGTGTCGGTCGCCAGGTGCGCGGGGCGCAGGAACGGGACCTCGGCGCCGTGCTGGCGCGCGACGGCGGCGATCTCCTCGCTCTCCGTCGAGACGATGAGACGCGTGATGCGCGGGCATTTGAGCGCCTCGCGGATGGTGTAGGCGATGGTCGGCAGGCCGTTGAGCGGCCGGATGTTCTTCTTGGGCACGCTTTTGGAGCCGCCGCGCGCCAGCACGATGGCCAGCACGCGCGGCGCGGCCGGGGTCCGGGGCGCGGGCGGGGCCTCGAGCATCGCGGGCTCGAGCAGCGCGTCGGCGGGAATGTCGGTCTTGGCCTTGCAGCCGACGACCTGATCCTTCTTCCAGGCCGGGATGCCGGTGCCGGGGTTCTTGAGCGTCAACATCTCGGCGGTGACGACCGTGCCGGCCTTGATGGCGGTCTTGGACACCCAGGAGACGTGGTATTTGTCGCGTGTGATCTGCTCGACGGGCAGCAGGCGCTTGACCCCGTCGCCGAGCATGATCTCGACGGCGCGGATGTCGGCCACGACCTGCTTGAGCTGGACCGGGTCGATGGAGAGTTTGTGGTCGAAGCCCATCATCTTGGTGTCGAGCGTGATGTGCCGCTCCACCACGCAGGCGCCGCGCGAGACGGCGGCGATGGTGGCCAAGGTCCCCACCTCGTGGCCGGAGTAGCCGACGGGCAGGGCGTAACGCTGGGCGAGCGCGTCCATCACGCGCAGGTTGGCGTGCTCGTAGGGCGTGGGGTAGGAGGACACGCAATGAAGCAGGATGAGAGGGCAGCCGGCCTTCTTGAAGACGTCGACGGCGCGGTCCACCTCCTCGGGCAGGGCCATGCCCGTGGAGAGGATGCACGGCTTCTTGCGCGCGGCCGCGTGCTCGAGGAAGGGCAGGTTGGTGAGGCTGTGGCTGGCGAGCTTGTAGGCCTCCATGCCCAGGTCCTCGAGGAACTCGAAGGACGGGACGTCGAACGGCGTGCAGAAGAAGGGCAGGCCCGCGGCGCGCGCGTGCGCGATGAGCTCCTGGAACTCGGCTTTGTCGAACTCCATGTGCTCGCGGATGGCGCGGTAGGTCGCGCCGAAGGCGGGAAAACGGGAGTCGGCGGCGTCGAGGACCGAGCCGACGGCCAGGTTGGCGACGTCGCGCTTCTGGAACTTCACCGCGTCGCAGCCGGCCGCCTTGGCGGCGTCGATGAGCTTCTTGGCGATGTCGAGCTCGCCGTTGTGGTTGAGTCCGATCTCGGCGATGACGAAGACGGGCTTGCCAGGGCCGATCTCGCGGCCGAGGAAGCGGACGGGGGCGATGGGGTTCATGCGAACTCCTGGGGGCCCTTCTCGAGGGCGAGCTGGATGACGGCGAGGTCGAAGGGGTCGTTGGCCTTCATGGCGTAAAGCTTGTTGTCCAGCGGGGCGAGCGCGACGTTGGCGCCCAAGAGCTGGCCTTGGCGCACGAACTCGCAGCTCGAGACGGTGCCCAGTCCCGTGAGGCCGCGCTGCATGGGCTTCTTGAGCTCGTGGGGATGGAAGCCCGTGTCGCTGCGCACGATGCGGCCCTCGGTCTCGTTCCAAGAGGCCACGTAGTCCGGCAAAGTCGGCACCAGGCTGTCGGCCCCGCTTTGCGCGAACCGGCCGGCCAGGTCTTGGAAGAAGCGCTCGGGTCGGAACGGGAACAGGTAATTGACGTAGAGCACGGCGTCGAAGTGCTCGTCTCCCTCTTCGGCCTTCTGCAGGGCGTGGCGCAGGACCTGCTCGATGCCGACCTCCGGGCGCAGCAGCTCGGGCGGACGCCCCAGCGCAAGCGCGCCGAGCCGGCGAGCGGTCTCCAGCGCGTCCGGGTGCTCCGCGATGACGGCGACCTTGCGGGCGACCTTGGAGGCGAGGACCTCGCGCAGGCAGCGCTCGAGCAGGTCGCGGCCCGCGACGGTCTTGACCGGGCCGAGCACGGGCAGGATGGCGAGCAAGTCGAGGTCGTTGGCGGGCGTCGTGGCCGCATCGCTCTCCGAGAGCGACTCGAGGATGCGCACCACGTTGCGGGCGCGTTCGGGGTCCCCGTCCTGGTGGATGCCGTGGTAGTGGTACACCGCGGCCTCGGGCTCGTAGACGAGCTTGAAGCCCTTCTCGATGACGGCCTTGCCCCAGATGCGGTCCTCGATGTTGGTGGCTTCGGCGTCGAAGGGGATCTGCTCCCAGACGGCGCGGCGCAGCAGGCTGTTGGCGTTGTGGAAGAAGGTGTCCTTGACCTGGATGCGGCGATCGAGCCCGAAGATGTTGAGCAGGTCGCGTTTGTCCTGAGGCGTGCTGTAGGCCATGGGCAGCTGGCGGCCGTAGACGCCGGCGACCTCCGGGTTCTCCATGTTGGCCAGGAGGCGGCTGAGCCAGTCCGCGCGCTGAGGGATGCAATGCGCCGAGACGCAGACGATGAACTCGCCGCTGGAGGCGCGGATGCCGGCGTTGAGCGCGTCGCCGGGCCGGTAGCGGTCGATGGTGACGAGCTTCACCGGGTATTTCTTGGCCACGGCCACGGTGTGGTCGGTGCTGCGGTTGTCCACCAGGATGACCTCGAAATCCTTGAAGTCCTGCTGGTAGATCATCCGCAGGCAGCGGCCGACCCAGCGTTCCTCGTTTTTGGTGCGGACGATGATGGAGATCTTGGGCATGGTCCTCAGCGAGTGTACTTCTTCAAGAGCCCGGCTTCCTCGCCGAGGTCGAGGCCTTTGACCTCGGAGGGCTCCGGCGGCAGGACGGACGGGAAGACGGTGAAGTTGAGCGCCTCGCGGAAGCCCCGTGCCGGGTCCCAGGCGCGGTGCACGGCGTTGTTCTCGAAGACGATGACCGTGCCGGGTTCGCCCAGGGCGTGGACGAGCTCGAATCGCTCCTTTACCCAGGCGTCCTCGTAGCGGTCGCCGACCTTGCCGAGCTCCGGCTTGAAGCCCTTCTGCGAGCCCTTGGCCACGGTCAGCGGGCCGTCCTCGAGCCCGCGCACGGGCGTGAGGTAGGTCATCACCTTGAGGCTGCCCGTCGGGTAGTTGTCGCGGTGCCAGGCGTAGCTTCCCTGCACGGCCGGCACGGGCTGGTTGCGGTAGCAGTAGATGTCGCGGGCCCGCCAGCGTGCGCCGTAGAAGGCGCGCAACACGGGGTCGAGCGCCTCGCCGAACACGCGGTACAAGTCGAACTTCCGCTGGTAGTTCTTCACGTGGAGGAAGTAATAGCGCTCCACCTCGGCGCGCGTCGCGCCGGCCGCCTCGAGGAGCTGCTTGCCGTCCGGGCTGAAGACGAGTTCCTCGCGATGGTCGAAGTCGAACCACTCCGCATTGGCCGCCCGGATGCGCGCCACCGTCGCGGCGTCGAGCAGGCCCGGCAGGACGACCAGGCCGTCTTCGGCGAGACGCGCGGCGCGAGCGTCCGGGGCGGGCGTCTGCGCCGTCAGCAGGCGCGCCAGGCGCGCGCGGGAGGCGTAGACGGCCTCGACGGCCCGTCCGAGGAAGTCGCTCACGCGGCTCTCCCTTCGTCGAGGGCGTTGACGAACTCCGCGACGCGGCGCTGCGCGAGGCCGTCGAAGTATGCGTGCCGCTCGCGTGCCACGGCGGGAGGCTCGGGCAGGTCCAGCTCCAGCAGTTCGAACACGCGCCGCTCGTAGCGGCCATAATCGGCGGTCTCGTCGGTCAACTGGAAGCGCTCGTCGGCGCTGTAGTTCTCGTAGGGGTTGCCCGCGTAGTTGACGAACAAGGCCTTGAGACCGCGGCGCAGGAAGAAGGCCTCGTAGCCCAAGGTCGAGTTGAAGGTGACGGCCAGCCGCGACTTGTAGAGGCTGGCGTAGCTGTCGCCGTTCTTCTCGTTGGGCAGAATCTCGACGCCGTCGGTGAGCAGGCGCGCGAGCACCGCGCGCGTGTCGCGGCCCGGGATGGAGCCCGCGCCGTAGCCGCGCAGTTGGTAGGCCACGCGCAGATGCGGGTTGCGCTTCTTGAGCTCGTTGAGGTTGCGCATCATCGTCTCGAAGGAGAGCGCCGTCTTCAAGTCCAGGCCGCAGTGCGGGTAGACGCCCTGGTCGATCATCAAGACGTCCCAGGTGACGGGCTCCCCGGCGCGTTCGAGGGCGCGCACGCGTTCGTAGTGCTCGTTGAGGCACAGCGCCCCGACCGCGTGATGGCGTCCGACGCGCATGCGCAGCGGCCCGGCCATGGTTTTGGCGAAGTCGCCGAAGGTGAGGTAAGCGTCCATGGCGCTGTAGGCGTAGAAGGGATGCAGGCCGCGCTCGCCGTTCTGGATGACGACCAAGGAACCCGAGCAGTTGTGCTTGAAGGCCAGCCAGCGGCAGGGGTGGTTGAGCTCGTCGGCGTAGGTGACGAAGTGGCGGCAAGGCCAGCGACGGAAATGGCCTTCGTAGACGGCGTAGGTGCCCAAGCAGCGGCGGTAGGACTTGAGCAGGTTCAGACCATAGCGGCGCGAGAGCGCCCACAGCGCCGGGATGAACAGCGGGGCGGCGAGCAGCCAGGGCAGCGCGCGCGGCGAGATGGTGCCCTCGACCGGGCCGGTCGAAGGGTAGCCGTCGAAGTCGCCGCGCGGCGCGACGCGTTTGCTCCCGTCGAAACCCGCGAAGGACTCCGCGAACCACTTCTCGAAGTAAGCGCGGTCGATGGTCTCGATCTGCGTCCGCACGGGCGCCTCGCGCCGCCACAGCCAGGTTTTCCTGAGCGCGTAGAAGAAGGGATGCAGCAACGAGTCCAGCGCCACGCGGGAGAGTTTCTCCGCCTGGTAGTTCACCTGCGGCTGGGCGTCGCAGAACATCTTCTTCATGACGAGCTCGAGCTCGTCCTCGCTCGCCCGGAGATAGGCGCGCAGGAAGCGGAACGCCGCGTCGCCTTTATGCGCCGCGGCGAAGGCCTCGGCCCTCGGGATGAAGGCGAGCGCGGGGTTGGCGGCGGCGGTCGCGGTCGCGCTCATTGTTTCCCGAAGTGCGCGGTGTAGTCGCTCGTGGCTCGCTCGTGGTCGGAAAGCCGCCCCACGTCGAGCCAGTATTCCTGAAGGGGGAAACAGGCGATGCTCTTGGCGCGGCGAGCGCGCAGGCGCGCGAGCAGCTCGGGCATGTCGCAGCGACGGTCTTTGGGCAGGGCTTTGAGCGCCGCGGGCTCGAGCGCGTAGATGCCCGCGTTGACGAAGCAGCGCTGCACCGGCTTCTCGACGAAGCGTTCGAGCTTGTTGTCCGCCAGCTCGATGACGCCGTAGGGGATCTGCACCTCGTGCTGCTTGATGCAGAGGGTCGCCAGGGCCTTCTCGCTCTTGTGGAAGTCGAGCAAAGCGCGGAAGTCCACCTTGGTCATGATGTCGCCGTTGACCACGAAGAATGTGTCCTCGAGGTCGCGTTTGATGAGGCCCAGCGCGCCGGCCGTGCCCAGCGGCTTGGTCTCGTGGACGTACTCGAAGCGGGCGTCCCAACGCTCGCCGTCGCCGAAGTGGTCCTTGATCTGGTTGGCGAGGTAGTTGACCGAGAAGATGAAGCGGTGGAAGCCCGCGGCGACGAGTTGGTCGATGAGGATCTCCATGATGGGCTTGCCGCCCACCTTGACCAGGGGCTTGGGGGTGTTGGCGGTCAGCGGCAGCAGGCGCTTGCCCGCGCCGCCGGCCATGATGACCACCCAGTTGGGGTGGCGCGTGGGGATGGTGACATGGTCGAGCAGCGCGGCCAGATCTTTGAGGACGCCGGCGCGATCCACGACGGGGATGTAGGCGTGCGAGGTGCGGCGGAAGGCCTCGGAAAGCGTCTCGCGCGAGGAACCCTCGGGCACGGTCACGGGCTTCTTATTCATCGCCCCGCTGACGGGCGCCTCGAGCGGGCGTTTGCTCAGCAGGGCGCGGCGGATGTCGATGTCGGTGACCACGCCGAGCAGCCGGCGGCGGCCGTCCACCACCAAGGCGATGCCCAGTCCGGTCTTGGTCATGGCCGCCACGGCGTCGCGCAGGCGCGCGCCGGGCTTGAGCAGGATGGCGGGGTGTTTCTTCAGCAGGTTCGCGGGCATGTCAGGACTCCTTCGCGGGGACGCCCACGGCGGTGACACCGGGGCGGACGTCGCGCGTCGCGACCGCGCCGGCCCCGAGTCGCGCGCCTTCGCCCACGGTCACGCCGGGCAGGACCACGGCGCCGGCGCCGATGAAGGCGCGCGCGCCGATCCGCGCGCCGCCGCACACCACCGCGCCGGGGCTCACGAAGGCGTGGGCGCCGACGACGGCGTCGTGTTCGATGACGGCCGCGGTGTTGACCACCGCGTTCTCGCCGACGACCGCGCGCGGGTGGACCACGGCGCGCGTGAGCACCTGGCAGCCCGCGCCCAACGAGGCGGAGGGCGCGACCACGGCGGAGGCGGCGACGACGGGCGGGAATCGGAAGCCGCGCTCGCGCCATGTCTCGAAGAGGCGGCGGCGCGGGCCGGTGTCGCCGGTCGTGCCCAGGCCGTTGACGAGGCGTGTGGCGGAGGGCTCGAGTTCCGCCAGGAACTCGTCGCCGCCGAGCACCTTCAGGCCTTCGACCGTCGTGCCGCGCCGTTGGGGGTTCGCGTCCGTGAAACCCGCGACGCGGGTCTTGGCGGCGCGCAGCGTCTCGGCGAGCACGACGGCGTGCCCGCCCGCGGCGAGGATGACGGTCTTCATGCGCGGCCTCCGTGGAAGGTCTTGCGGGGCGCCGCGGCCAGGTCCGCGGTCGCCAGGACGGCGGCGATGCGTTCGGCGACCGCCCCGCCGCGGTAGGGGCTGCGGCCCTTGAGGCGGGAGCGGAAAGAGGGAGAGAGGACGCGGCGCAAAGCCGCGGACACGGCGGCGGCCGACGGCGCGCAATCCACGACCGAGGGGGCCTTCAGGCGCCCGTCCTGGCGCGCGCCGGCGTTGACCGTGGGCACGCGCAGCAGAGGCGCCTCGATGACCCCGCTCGACGAGTTCCCGACGCAGGCGGCGGCGCGACGCAGCAGGCTCAGCCAGCCGCGGGCTCCGAGCGAGGCGTGGACGCGGTAACGGCGCGGGTCGCGGGACGCGAAAGCTTTCAGGCGCGCGTTGACCGCGCGCCCGCCCGCGTCCGCGCCGGCGAAGGTGAACACGGCGCGGCGGCCGCTCGCCGCGACGGCTGACAGGATGCCGTCGAGTTCGCCCAGGGGGTTCTTCCCGCAGGGGTGGTAGGTCACCACCAGCGGCGGCGGAGTCAGGGGCAGACCCACGAGTTTGGACAACTCGGCGTCAGGGAGCGGCTTGAGCCCCGCGGCGTTCTCCAGGCCCGGCGCCCCGGAGAGGAACACGCGCCGCGGGTCCTCTCCCATGGCGATCACGCGCCGGCGGTAAGGCTCGGCCGCGACGAAGTGCAGGTAGGAGAGCTTGGTCAGGGCGTGGCGCACCTGCTCGTCGATGACGCCTTCGCTGGCCTCGCCGCCGTGCAGGTGCGCGATGGGGATCTTCAGCGCCACGGCCGCGGTCGCGGGCGCGAGCAGCTCGTAGCGGTCGCCGAGCAGGACGAGGAGGTCGGGCCTCAGGCGCGCGAACGCGGCGGCGAAGGATCCCACGGCGCGTCCGACCGCCTTGGCCTGGGACGCGGCATCGTCGCCGGCGGGCATGGGGATGCGCGCGGCGATGGGAAGCCGGATGGCGCGTTCGGTACGACCGAACGCGCGACTAAGATGCGAGCCGGAGACCACGAGCTGCAGGCGCAGGCCGCGGCGGGCCGCGATGGCGCGGGCCACGGGCTCGAGCAGCCCGTACTCCGCGCGCGAGGTGGTGACGACGCAGACCTTGCGGCTCAGGCGAGGGCCTCCCAGGTCAAGGTCTCGTCGGCCGCGACGGCCTTCTTCAGGCGACGGCCGGGCAGGCGCTCCAACTCGGCCGGCGCGATGCCGTCGCCCGGGCGCTTGAGCGCGAGGTCGGCCGCGGCGAGCGTGTGGCCCGCGGGCAGGTCGCGCGCGGCGACGACAGAGCGCCGGGCCACGGTGCGGTTGGCGGCCTCGCAGGGCGCGGCGCGCTTGATCCCGTCGCCGAGCGCGGCGGTCACGGCGCGCACGGCTTTGACCAGCGCCGCGAACTCGGCGGGGTCGAGCGACGCCGCCTGGTCCGGGCCGGGCAGCGCCTTGTCGAGCGTGAGGTGCTTCTCGATGACGGCCGCGCCGCGCGCGGCGGCCGCGACCGACACCTCGATGCCGGGCGTGTGGTCGGAGTAGCCCACCGGCAGGCCGAAGTGCTCGCGCAAGGTGTCCATGGCGAGCAAGTTCACCTGCTCGACGGGCGCGGGGTATTCGGTGAGGCAATGCAGCAAGGTCAGCGGGGCGGAGGAGACCTCGCGCGCCCAACGCACGGCGTCGGCGACCTCGGAGAGGGTGCTCATGCCGGTGGAGACGATGAGGGGCTTGCCTTTGGACGCGACGTGTCGGATGAGGGGCTTGTTGGTGATTTCGCCGGAGGGCACTTTGAGCAAGGGCACGCCGAGCCCGTCGAGCAGGTCGGCGCTGTCGGCGTCGAAGGGGGTCGAGAGGAAGGTGATGCCGATGCTCCGGCAGTAGGCCGCGAGTTCGCGATGCGCGGCGTCGGAGAGCTGCAGGCCCTTGATCATGTCGAGCTGGCTCTGCTCGCCGCCCGTGGTCTTCTTCTGGTACTCGGCCTTGGCCGCGCGGCGCGAGACCAGGCCTTCGGCTTTGAACGACTGGTATTTGACCGCGTCGGCGCCGCAGGCTTTCGCGGCGTCGGCGAGTTTCTTGGCCGAAGCGAGGTCGCCGTTGTGGTTCACGCCGGCCTCGGCGATCACGAATACGCGAGAAGGCGGGGTCTGCGCCCGCGCGCGTTCGGCCTGGAGACCGGAGACGACCGCCCAATCATAGGGCGTGTCCACGTCCGCGGCTTCCTCGGACGACACGACGATGGCCCGGCGCGGTTGCGCATGGAAGGTCTTGGTCTTGCGAAGCGTGTCCACGGAGACCATGAACACGGAACCGTCGAGCGCGTAGGCTTCAGGCAATTGCTGGCGCGGCGCGGGCGTGCCGAGACCGTCGATGAAGGAGGTCAAACGCCCGTCTTTCTCGACGAGGTAGCACCAATGCGGATGGAAGCGGGACGGGGTCACGGAGACGACGGACTCGCCGGTCGACCGAAAGAGCTCCACGGCTTTGAGGATGGTCTGGGCGGAGCGGAACGGCGAAGTCGGCTGGAGCACCAGCACGGCGTCCGGCTTGTAGCCCTCGTCTTGGGCGAGCTTGTCGAGCAGATGCAGCGTCGCGTCCACGAGGGCCGAGCCGTCCTGCGCCAATTCCGGCGGACGCAGCCACGGCACCTTCACGCCGTATTCTTCGGCGACGGCCGCGATGGCCGCGTCGTCGGTGGAGACCCACAGTCGGTCGCAGACCCCGGCCTCGCGCGCGGACAGGATGGCCCGGCCCAGCAGGGGCACGCCGCCCAGCGGCTTGATGTTCTTGCCGGGTACCCCCTTGGAGCCGCCGCGCGCCGGGATGAGGCCGAGGATCTTCACGGGTCGGTCAGGAGACCCGGTGCTTGAGCTTCCATTCGCCGTTATGGCGCTCCCATAGATGGGGGGAGCGGAACTTGTCCACCGTGGCGTGGAACTCCTTCTCGTCCATGCCGAGGTACTCGAGGATCTCCTTGTAGTACTTCTTGGGGAACTCGCCGTCGAAGCGGTGCACGAGCGCGACGGCCTCCTCGCGGTCGATGTGGCCGGAGCGGACCTCCTGGGCGGCGTCGTAGGTGGCGCGGCCGATGCCGTATTTCACGTAGGTCGTCCAGTAATGGAAGCCGTCGATGCGGTCGTCGAGGCTGTTGTACTTGGAGTAGGTGCCCTCGGTGCGCTCGGGGTTGGCCTCGAAGCCGGTGTGCTCGACGGCGTAGTAGTAGCTCTCCTGCGGGATCCACTTGATGTAGTAGCCGAGGTAGTGCACCTTCACGCCCAGTTCCTCGAGCTGCGCGTCGTCGGCGGGCAGGTAGGGCTGCAGGTCGGCGGGCTCGAGCTTGTGTTTCTCGATGAGCTCGGTCAGCGACACGCCGCCCAGGTGGATCTTGTCCTTGCTGGCCTTGGTGAAGTAGTTCTTGGCGCGAAGAGGGCTCTTGTTGTCGGAGATGGGGTTGCCGTATTCGGCCTCGTTCTCGCCGAAGAACACGAGCGGCACCTTGTGGCGCAGCGCCATGTGCGGGGCGAGCGTCTTCTGCCCGATCATGAAGGGCTGGAAGGGGTTGAGCAGGTTCTGCACGGCCAGGCGGGTCAGCAGGCGGTGGACCTTTCCGTTGGGGGTGAAGAGGCTGTTGTCGCAGCCCCCGACGTGGATCCAGTTCTGGAAGTTCTTCCAGCCGATCTCGGTGTAGAGGTGCGGCGCCCAGGTGATGGTCAGCGGGTGCATGCCGTACTTGTATTTGAGGACGTGCGAGGCGCGGGCGCTGTCCTTGCCGCCGGAGCCGGGCACGATGCAGTCGTAGGAGCCGTCGTGCCGGCGGTACTGGTCGCAGAGGTCCTTGAGCTCCTTCTCGCGCTGCTTCCAATCGATGACGTCGCGTTTGACCTCGGCGAAGCGGCAGGCGTCGCACACGCCTTCCTCGTCGATGCGGATGGTCTCCTTCTTCGACTCCGCGGTGTGGTAGTACTCCACGCAGGAATTGGGGCGCTGGTTGGAGATGACGCAGCGTTTGCAGAACTTGACCTCGGCGGGGAGGCCGAAAAGGGCCTCGGCCTTGCGGGTCTTGGCGGCGGCGGGGTTGGTCATGGGTTCTCCAGGAAGCGTCTGAGTATGTCGAGTCCGGCGGGCCCGCTCTTCTCGGGGTGGAACTGGCAGCCGGTGATGTTGCCCCGGCGCAGGGCGGCGCAGAAGGAGCCGGCGCCGTAGCCGCAGTCGGCGAGGCGGTCGGCTTTCTCGGCGGGCACGGCGGCGTAAGAATGCACGAAATAGAACTCCGCTCCCTCCGCGGTGCCGGCCAGCGCGGTCTTCGGCCACGGCGAGGCCGGAGAGAGCGCGCTCCAGCCCACGTGCGGCAGCTTCACGCCGTCGGTGCCCGCGACCAGCTTCTCCACGGAGCCGGGCACCAGGCCCAGGCCCTCGTGCTCGCCGAATTCGGAGCTGCGGTCCATGAGCAACTGCATGCCCAGGCAGATGCCCAGCAGCGGGCGCCCGGACTTGGCGTAGGCGCGCAGCGGCTCGACCAAGCCCCGCTCGCGCAGCCCCTTCATGCCGTCGCCGAAGGCGCCCACGCCGGGCAGGAGCACCCGCGGCGCGCCCACCACGTCGGCGGGGTCGGCGGAGATGTCCGGCTCGCCGCCGACGGCGCGCACGGCGCGGGCCACGCTGAGCAGGTTGCCCAGGCCGTAGTCCACGATGACGACGCGTTTGGAGCCGCTCATGCGAGGGGGGCGGCCGCCGGCGGGCGACGCACGGGGACGCCGGCCGACAGCAGCGTCTCCTTGAGCTCGCGCAGGCCGCATTTCTTGAAATGCAGGATGGAGGCGACCGACACCGCGTCGGCGCGGCCTTCCTGCACCGCCGCCAGCACGTGTTCGGCCTTGCCCGCCCCGCCGCAGGCGATGACGGGGATGGAGACCGCGGTGGCGAGCTTGGCGGTCAGCTCCAGGTCGAAGCCCTTGAGCGTGCCCTCCTTGTCCACGGAGGTGACCAGGATCTCGCCCGCGCCCAGGTCGGCGGCCTTGCGCGCCCACTCGTAGGCGTCCACCCCGGTCTTCTCGCGCCCGTTGTCGGTGAGCGCCTCCCAGCGTCCGGGGCCCTGGGACTTGGCCTCGATGGAGACCACGATGCACTGGGAGCCGAAGCTGCGGGCGGCCTCGCGGATGAATTCGGGGTTGGCGATGGCGGCGGTGTTGACCGCGACCTTGTCGGCGCCGGCGCGCAGCAGCTTGTACACGTCGTCGAGCTTGCGCACGCCCCCGCCCACCGTCAGCGGGATGAAGATGTCGGCCGCGGCGCGCTCCACGATGTCGAGCAGGTTGTTGCGCCCGTAGAGGCTGGCCACGATGTCCATGTAGAGCAGTTCATCGGCGCCTTCTTCGTAGTAGCGCCGGGCGTGCTCCGCGGGGTCGCCCACGATGCGCAGCCCCTCCAGGTGGACCCCCTTCACGATGTTGGGGCCCTTGATGTCCAGGCGGGGGATGATGCGGATGTTGGTCCGGGACATGTTCACTTATTGAACATCTTATCAAGTGGGGGGAGAAGGAGTCAAACTCATCCGGCGGCTTGACGGGGCCGGTACGATTTCCATATACTGTCCGTTCAGAGATTGAACATGTCGTCCTCTCCTCATATTAAGGCGTTCATCCAGGCCCGCACGTCCTCCCGGCGTTTCCCCGGCAAGGTGCTCACCCCTTTCCGTGGCCGCCCCCTCATCGACTGGGTGTGGGACGCCGCCGCGAAGGCGGTCCCCCGCTCGGCCATCGTGTTGGCCACCAGCACGGACGCCTCGGACGACGCCCTCGCCGCCCATGCCCTTTCCGCGGGCGTGACGGTGTTCCGTGGTCCCCTGGACGACGTGTTCGCCCGCTTCTCGCTTTGCCTCAAGGCACACCCCTGCGACTGGTTCTTCCGGGTCTGCGCCGATTCCCCGCTTCTGGACGGCGGCCTTCTGTCTTGGGCCGCGTCCCAGGCCGGGCCCGGCGTGGACCTCGTCACCAACGTCGCCCCGCGCTCCTTCCCGAAGGGACAGAGCGTGGAGCTGATCCGCGCCACGGCCTTCGCCGCGGTGGACGCCGCCGCGCTGACGCCGGAGCAGCGCGAGCACGCGACCTTGGCTTTCTACCAGGACGGGCGTTGGAAGGTGAAGAACCTCGACTCCGGCCGCCCCGAGTGGGCCAAGCTCTCGCTGACCGTGGACTCGCCCGAGGACCTGCGCCGCCTGGAGTCCGAGTACCCGGCCGGCAGGCCGCTGCCGGTCTGGACTCCCGCCCGGAGCGCCGCGTGAGCGCCAAGACCGCGACGCTCGGCGCCGCCGTCGTCGGCCTGGGCGTGGGCGAGGCGCATGCGAAGACTTTGGCGGCCGACCCGCGTTGCCGCCTCGTCGCCGTGTGCGACCGTGACGCGGCCCGGGCCGGCGCGGTGGGCGGCGCCCTCGGGGGCGTGAAGAACGTCGCCTTCGAGGCGATCCTCTCCGACCCCGCCATCTCCCTGGTGTCCATCGCCTCCTTCGACGACGACCACTACGCCCAGGCCTTGGCCGCGCTCAAGGCGGGCAAACACGTGTTCGTCGAGAAGCCGCTGTGCCGCTCGCTCCCGGAACTGAAGGCCCTCGCCGCCGCCCGCTCCGCCAAGGGCCTGCATCTGCGCTCCAACCTCGTGCTGCGCGCCGCGCCGTTGTGGCGTTGGCTGCTCGACGCGGTGAGGAACGGCGAGCTGGGGACCGTGTACGCCGTGGACGGCGACTATCTCTACGGCCGCCTGGAGAAGATGACCGACGGCTGGCGCAAGGACGTGCCCGATTACTCCGTGATGCAGGGCGGGGGCGTGCATCTCGTGGATCTCATGCTCGCCATCGCCGGAGAGAGACCGCTCAGCGTCTCCGCCTCCTCCTCGCGCATCGCCGCTGCCGGCACCGCCTTCCGCTACGACGACTTCCACGCCGCCGAATGGCGCTTCCCCTCCGGCCTCGTGGGCCGCGTCACCGCCAACTTCGGCTGCGTGCACCGTCACCAGCACGCCGTGCGCGTCTTCGGGACGAAGGCGACCTTCATCTACGACGATCAGGGAGCGCGGCTGCATCTCAGCCGCGACCCCGATGCCGCACCCAAACGGATCGACCTCGCGGCCAAGACGGCCGACAAGGGCGTCTTGCTGCCCGACCTCGTCACGGCCATCGCCGCCGGCGCGGATCCGGCGCCGGCGGCGAGACTTGAATACGACCTCATCGCGGCCTGTCTGGCCGCGGACGCGGCGCGCGGCCTCGACCGGCGCGTCGCCCTGGAGCCCATCGAATGAGCACGACCACCGTCCGTGAAATCCCCTTCGCCCGCCCTTGGATCACCCCCGAGGACAAGCAGGCCGTTTTGAAGGTCCTCGACGGGCACGTGCTCACGCACGGCCCGGAGTGCAAGAACTTCGAGGCGGAGTTCTCGGCCTTCCTGGGCCCCGACGCCCACTCGGTGTCCATGAGCTCCTGCATGGGGGCCCTTCACGTCGCCTACCTGCACTTCGGCATCGGCAAGGGCGACGAGGTCATCGTGCCCGCGCAGACGCACGCGGCCACCGTGCACGCCGTCGAGTGGGTCGGCGCCACGCCCGTGTTCGCCGACTGCGACCCGGCCACCGGCAACATGCTGCCCGAAGCCATCGAGAAGCTGGTCACGCCGAAAACCAAGGCGATCTCCGTGGTCCACTTCGTCGGCTTCCCCTGCAAGATGGACGCCATCATGAAGATCGCCGAGAGACACAAGCTCAAGGTCGTCGAGGACTGCGCCATCGCCCTGGGCGCGCGCCTGGACGGCCGCCACGTCGGCCTGTGGGGCGACGCCGCGACCTTCTCGTTCTACCCGGTCAAACACATCACCACCGGCGAAGGCGGCATGTTCGTCAGCCGCCACAAGGAGGTCGCCGAGGCGGTCGCGCGCCTGCGCGCCTTCGGCGTGGACCGCACGCACACCGAGCGCGCGGTGCCCGGCTTCTACGACGTGCCCTCGTTGGGCTTGAACTACCGCATGAGCGAGATGCAGGCCGCGCTCGGCCGCTCGCAGCTCTCGCGCATCACGGAGAACCTCAAGCGCCGCAAGGACAACTTCGAGGCGCTCAAGAAGGAGTTGGCGGACTTCAAGGGGGGGCGCCTGCTCGATGAGCGCGACCCGCGCATGGTCACCAGCCCCTACTGCGGCTGCCTCATCCTCAACGGGTCGCTCGCGGCCAAGCGCAACGACTTCGTCGCCAAGCTCAACGCGTTGGGCATCGGCACCAGCATCTACTACCCGCAGCCGGTGCCGCGCATGAAGTACTATCGGACCAAATACGGCTACGACGCGGCGAAATACCCGCGCGCGGCCGAGATCAGCGACAACGGCGTCGCGCTGCCTTGCGGCACTCACCTCGTCCCCGCGGACATGCGGGTCGTGGCCGACGCCGTGCGCCGCGCCGCCACGGAGGTGCTCGGATGAGCCCGGTTCAGGACTTGAAAGGACGCAAGGTCGCCCTCATCGGAGGGGCCGGCTTCATCGGACACAACCTCGCGCTCAGCCTTCAGGCGCGCGGCGCGGAGGTCGAGATCGTCGACAGCCTGCAGGTCAACAACCTCCTGTCCTTCGCTTCGGAGGGCTCCGCCGCCCCCGACCGCGAGATGTACATGAAGATGCTCAACCAGCGCCTCGACCTGCTGCGCGCCGCGAAGATCAACATGCACCCCGTGGACGCGCGTGACTATCACGCGCTCTCGCGCATCCTGGTGCAGATAAAGCCGCAGGCCATCGTGCACCTGGCGGCCATCTCCCACGCGGGCAAGTCCAACAAGGACCCTTTCAGCACCTTCGACCACAGCCTGCGCACGCTGGAGAACGCGCTCGACTACGCGCGCGGCGGCGGCGTGGACCAGTTCGTGTTCCTGTCCTCGAGCATGGCCTACGGCAACTTCAAGACCGCCGAGGTCACCGAGGAGCATCCGCTCGAGCCCATCGGCATCTACGGCGCCCTCAAGCTCGCCGGCGAGAAGATGGTCATCGCCTACAACCAGGTCTTCGGGCTGCCCTACACCATCCTGCGGCCGTCGGCCCTCTACGGACAGCGCTGCGTCAGCCGCCGCGTGGCCCAGGTCTACATCGAGACCGCGCTCAAGGGCGGGACCTTGCGCATGGACGGCGACGGCTCCGAGCGCCTGGACTTCACCTACATCGACGATCTCACCGACGGCATCGGCCTGTGCCTGGCCAACCCCAAGGCGCGCGGCGAGATCTTCAACCTGACTTACGGCGCGGCGCGCTCCATCAAGGAGCTTGGCGAGATTGTGCAGAAACACTTCCCGGGCACCAAGATCGAGAGCGTGCCTCGCGACGCGCTGATGCCGTTCCGCGGCACGCTCAACGTGGACAAGGCGCGCCGCCTCATCGGCTACGCGCCCAAGAACCCCATCGACGTCGGCATCCCCAAATACATCGAGTGGTACCGCTCGCTGACCAACACGCCGGCCCCGAAGCCCGTCAGCGCGTGAGCGGCGGCGTCACCGCCGACGCCTGGCTGACCGGCCTGTTCGGCCGCCCCGTGTCCAAGGTGGACCCGGGGGCCGACCTGTCGTCCTTGCCGGCGGGCGGCTTCGCCTACGCGAAGGTCCCGGTGTCCGCCGTCGCGGAGGTGTCCCGCCTGGAAGCCGCGGGGTTCCGCGTCGTGGACGTGAACATGACCTTCTCGCGCGGGCGCGGCGGCTCCCCGCCGCCCGCCGCGCCCGTCGCGCGCGTGGACGCCTCCACGGCCGCCGCCGTGCTCGACATCGCGGGCTCGTGTTTCCGCTTCTCGCGTTTTCACCTCGATCCGCTCGTGGATGACGCGCTGGCGCACCGCATCAAACGCGAGTGGATACGCTCGTTCGTCGAGGGACGCCGCGGCCATTCGCTGTGGGCCGTCCTGGACCAGGGCAAGCCCGCTGGGTTCCTCGCCGTCCTCACGACCGAGACGGGCGGCAAGAAGCAGGCCGTCATCGACCTCATCGGCGTGGCCGCCGCCAGCCAAGGCCGCGGCTTCGGCCGCGACCTGGTCCGCTTCTTCACGCGCGAATTCTCGTCTTACGACGAGCTGCTCGTGGGCACGCAGGCCGCCAACGCCCCGTCCATGCGGCTCTACGAGTCCTGCGGCTTCCGCGCCGCGCGCGCGGCCTTCGTCCTGCACCGGCATTCATGAAGATCGGCCCCATCGACGCCGCCAAGAAGGTCTTCGTCATCGCCGAGGCGGGGAACAACCATGAGGGCGACTTCGGCCGCGCCAAGGCCCTGGTCTGCGCGGCCGCCGAGGCCGGCGCCCACGCGGTCAAGTTCCAGACCTTCCGCGCCGAGCGTTTCGTGGGCGGCGCCGACCCGGCTCGCCTGGCGCGACTCAAGTCGTTCGAGCTGTCGCCCGAGCAGTTCGCCCAGCTCTCGGTGCTGGCCGCAAGCCAAGGCATCCTCTTCATCTCGACCCCGCTCGACATGCCGAGCGTCGACGTGTTGGCCCCCATCGTGGACGCCCTCAAAATCGCCTCAGGCGACAACGATTTCTATCCGCTCATCTCATCCGCGGCATCGAAGAAAAAACCGCTCATCATCTCGACGGGCCTCTGCGACATCGCCCAAGTCCGCCGCGCCGTCGCGGCGGCGAAGAAGGCCCCTTCGTTGGCATTGATGCATTGCGTGTGCAGCTATCCCGTCGAGAACGCGCAGGCGAATCTGCGCGGCCTGACGGCTTTGCAGCGCGCCTTCCCGAAGCTGACCGTCGGCTACTCCGACCACACTCTCGGCATCGAGGCCTGCGTTTTGTCCGTCGCGCTGGGGGCGCGTCTCATCGAGAAACACTTCACGCTGGACAAGAACCAAAGCGACTTCCGCGACCACAAGTTGTCCGCCGACCCGGCCGAGATGAAGGCATTGGTCCGAAGGGTCGCGGAGGCCGAGGTCCTGCTCGGCGACGGAGCGAAGAAGGTCATGCCCTGCGAGGTCCCCATGCTCGCGCCGGTGCGCCGCTCCCTCGCGGCCGCGTCCGACCTTGCGGCGGGTCATCGCATGACCGTGGACGACCTGCTTTGGCTGCGCCCCTCCGGCGGCCTGCGCCCCGGCCAGGAGAAGAAGGTCGTCGGACGACGCCTCGTCCGCGCCATGCGCAAAGGCGAGCCGCTCCTCGCCAAGGACCTCCGCTGACATGTGCGGCATAGCGGGGTACTTCGGGACGCGTGAGATCGAAGAGAGCGCGCTCGATGAGTGCGCCCGCCGCATGGCCCGCCGCGGCCCTGACGACCGCAGCCGCCGCGTCTTGCGCAACGCCGCGGGGCGCCGCGCGTACCTGCTGCACGCGCGGCTCAACATCATCGACCTGGGCGCGCGCTCCAATCAGCCGTTCCGCGACGGAGCGTCCTGGCTCGCCTACAACGGGGAGCTCTACAACTACCTGGAGCTGCAGAAGGAACTCGAGGCGCGCGGCGAACGCTTCACCACCACCTCCGACACGGAGGTTTTCCTCCGTCTCCTGAACAAGGACGGCCTCGACGCGCTCGACCGCTGCGAGGGCATGTGGGCCTGGGCGCTCTACGACGAGGGGCGGGGCAGCCTCACGCTCTGCCGGGACCGCTTCGGCGAGAAGCCCCTTTATCTCTACCGGGACGACACCGGCGTTTATTTCGGCTCCGAGCCGAAGTTCATCGCCGCGTTGCTCGGCAAGCGGCTCGAACCCGACCTCGACCAGCTTTCCCGCTTCCTGGTCAACGGCTACAAGTCGCTGTATAAGGGCCGCAAGACCTTCTTCAAGGGCGTCGAAGAGGTCCGCCCCGGGACCTGGCTGAAGCTCGACGCCGAAGGCCGCGAGACCACGCGCCGCTACTGGACCCCCGCCCACCGCCCCGACGACGCGATGTCCTACGAGGCCGCGGTCAAAGGCGCGCGCGAGCGGCTCATCGAGTCGGTGCGCCTGCGCCTGCGCGCCGACGTCCCGCTCGCGTTCTGCATGAGCGGGGGCGTGGACTCCAACTCGCTGATCTCCATCGCCAAAAACGTGTTCGGCTACGACGTGCACGGCTTCACCATCGCCAACACGGACAAACGCTACGAAGAGCAGGCCATCGTCGAGGACGCGGTGAGCCGACAGAAGCTCCGGCACACCTCCATCCCGGTCAACCCCGACCGTTTCCTGCCGCGCCTGCGGGAACTCGTGCGTTATCACGATTCGCCGGTGTGCACCATCAACTACTACGCCCATTGGCTGCTCATGGAGGCGGTGTCCTCGCACGGCTACCGCATCTCGGTGAGCGGCACTTCGGCCGACGAGCTGTTCAGCGGCTACTACGACCATCACCTGGCCTATCTCTACGAGGTGCGCAAGGAGCCCGCGCTGCACGCCGCCTCGCGCGCCGCGTGGGAGAGCCACATCAAGCCCATCGTGCGCAACCCGTTCCTGCGCGACCCCGACGCCTTCGTGCGCGACCCGGAGTTCCGCGGCCACATCTTCATGAACGCCGCGGAGTTCGCGGCCTGCCTGCAGAAGCCGTGGTCCGAGCCTTTTTCGGAGGAGCGTTACACCGGGGACCTCCTGCGCAACCGCATGCTCAACGAGTTGTTCCACGAGGCGACGCCCGTGGTCCTCCACGAGGACGACCTCAACGCGATGTATTACTCCATCGAGAACCGCTCGCCCTTCCTCGACCGCGGCCTTTTCGACTTCGCCAACTCCATCCCCACGCGCCACCTCGTGCGCGACGGCCGCGCCAAAGCCGTCCTGCGCGACGCGATGAAGGGCATCGTGCCGGACATGGTGCTCGAGAGCCGCCGCAAGGTGGGCTTCAACGCGCCCATCTTCTCCTTCCTCGACATGTCCGACCCGTCCGTCATGAAGGAGTTGTTCCGCGACAGCCCCGTTTTCGACCTGCTGCGCCGGGACAAGATCAGGACCCTGCTCGAGAAGGAAGCCTTGCCCAACAGCGAGAGCAAGTTCCTGTTCTACTTCCTGACCACGAAGCTGTTCCTCGAGGAGTTCGCGTGAGGTATTGCGCGAAGTGCGTCCTGCCCGACACGCGCCCGAACCTGCGCCTGGGCGCCGACGGCGTCTGCGAGGCCTGTCGGACTCACGGCGCGCGCAAGAAGATCGACTGGAAGGCGCGCGCCCGTGATTTCAAGGAACTCGTCAGGCGCGTGAAGAGCCGATCGGGTTGGGACTGCCTCATCCCGGTCAGCGGCGGCAAGGACAGCACCTGGCAGGTCGTCACCTGCCTGAAGGCCGGCCTCAACCCGCTCGCCGTCACCTGGAAGACCCCCGGCCGCACCGAGCTGGGGCGGCGCAACCTGGAGAACCTGGTCCGGCTCGGCGTGGACCACGTGGACTGGCAGGTGAACCCGAAGGTGGAAGCGCGTTTCATGTGGAAGGCCTTCGAGCGTTACGGCTCCACCGCCATCCCCATGCACATGGCCCTGTTCAACATCCCGCTCACTCTCGCCGTGCGCTACAAGATCCCCCTCGTCGTCTGGGGGGAGAACTCGGCCGTCGAATACGGCGGGGAAACGGCCAAAAAAGGCCACGCCCTCGACGCGGACTGGCTCAAACGCTACGGCGTGATGCACGGCACCACGGCGGCGGACTGGGTTTCCAAAGACCTGCCGGCCAAGGCGCTGACGCCTTATTTCGGCCCTTCGGCCGAGGACCTTTCGGCCGCGGGCGTGCGCGCCGTGTTCCTCGGCCATTACTTCCGCTGGGACCCGGAGAAAACGGCCCGCGTCGCGATGGCTCACGGCTTTCAGGCCCGCCCCGAGGGCGCGCGCACCGGGCTCTACGACTACGCCGACCTCGACGACGATTTCATCTCCATCCACCACTGGCTCAAGTGGCACAAATTCGGCTTCACGCGCACCTTCGACAACCTCTCGCTGGAGATCCGCAACGGGCGCCTGACGCGCGCGCAGGCCGTGGCCTTCCTGCGCCGTCGCGGCGACGAGACGCCCTCCGGCGACATCGCCAAGTTCTGCGCCTTCGCGGGCAAGTCCGTGAAGCAGTTCCACGCCGTGGCCGAGCGCTTCCGCAACCGGAAGGTCTGGAAAAAAGTCGGCGGACGCTGGACCATCCCGGGTTTCCTCGTCCCCGACCGGAGGTGGTCGTGAAGTTCGAGCGCCGCGACCCGCCCCGCGAGTTCACGCCCGGCATGGGCATCGTGCTCAAGGACTGCGGCCGCGTGGAGCTCTCGCCCGACGAGCAGGTGACCTTCGCCGCCGCGGGCTCGGAGTACGATTTCTGCCGCAAGGCCTGGGGCTACTACGCCTCGCCCTCGCTCAACGCGCGCATGGGGCGGCTGGGTCTGCGCCCGGCCCTGGTGAAGAGCTCTCTCAACGGGACCTATTTCCTGATGGCCGTGCTCAAGGACCAGCAGAAGGCCTTCGAGGCCTACGTGAAGGAGACGGGACAGAGCGTGGTGGCGTGGCTCGACGAGGCCGAGGCGCTCGCGCGTTTCGACGACGGCGCGCGGGCCTGCCTTTGCGGCGCGCGCTCCTTCGAGAAGACCTTCCACTATGACGCGCCCCCGCCGGGCGAGGTGCGCTTCAAGTTCTCCGATGAAGGCTACTCCCGCGATATCCTGCGCTGCCGCGCCTGCGGTCACTATCTCTCGGTGCACGGCATGGACATGAGCGCTCTTTACACGGGCGCCTACGCCGACGCCACCTACGGCGACAAGCTCAAGGCCACCTTCGACAAGATCGTCGCCCTGCCGCCCGAGAAGTCCGACAACGCCGGGCGCGTGGCTTGGGTGACCGCGCACGCCAAGGGCCGCACGGTGCTCGACGTCGGCTCCGGGCTGTGCGTTTTCCTGCACCGCATGAAGGCCGCGGGCTGGAAGGGCACGGCGCTCGACCCCGACCCCCGCCAGGCCGCGCACGCGCGCGAGGTCGTGGGCGTGGACGCCGTCCAGGCCGATTTCATGAAGGCGAAGGACCTGGGCCGCTTCGACCTGGTCTCCTTCAACAAGGTGCTCGAACACGCCGAGGACCCCGTCGCCATGCTCGCCCGCGCCAAGGACTTCCTGGCGCCCGGCGGCTCCGTCTACGTCGAGCTCCCCGACGGCGAAGGCGCGGCCAAGGACGGCCCCGGCCGCGAGGAGTTCTTCATCGACCATCATCACGTCTTTTCCGCCGCCTCGTACTGCGTCCTGGCCTCCCGCGCGGGATACCGCGTCGCCGTGCTGGAGAGCCTGCGCGAGCCGAGCGGTAAATACACGCTGCGAGGACTATTATGCCCACTGTGACCGAACGCAAGATGAAGAAGACCTGGGACGACAGCTTCCGGGAGCAGATCCGCGCGTCGGCCTACAACACGGCCGCCGTCGAGGCCGTCATCCGCCACGTGTCCTACCATCTGCGCGGCCGCTCCCCGGCGGAGCTGAAGAAGCTCCATTTCCTCGAGATGGGCTGCGGCGCGGGACCCAACCTCGTCTGGCTCGCCCAGAAGGGCATGAAGGTCAGCGGCGTGGACATCTCGCCGACCGCGCTGAAGCTGGCCAAGGCCAACATGAAGTCGCAGGGCCTCTCGGCGCGGGTGGGGAAACTCGTGGAGGCGTCGGTCACGGCGCTGCCGTTCCCCGACGAGAGTCTCGACGGCATCATCGAGTCCTGCGTGTTTCAGCACCTCAACCGCGAGGACCGCGAGAAGACCTTCGCCGAGATCCGCCGCTGCCTCAAACCCGGCGGCCTGTTCGTGGGCCACATGCTCGACCGCGGGCACACGGTTTTCCAGAAGCGCTCCAAGGAGCAGCTGCCCGAGGACCCCGGCACCTTGATGCTCGAGGACGGCACCTCGAAGTTCCACCTGACCAACATCGGCCTGAGCCATTTCTTCTCGAAAGAGGAGTACCAGTCCTATTTCCGCGGCTTCACGGTCATCGACCCGTGCCTGTCCACCTACGAGATCCCGGCGGCCGAGGCCAAGAAACGCGGCTACGACCACTACAAGCAGAGCATGTGGATCGTCCACGCGGTGAAGTGATGAAAAAAGCCATCAACGAGGTCAAAAACGGTCCCGCCGCCTCGGCGCAGTATTCGCTGGCCATCCTCGCCGAGGGCCGCTTCCTCTTCGTCACGGGCCAGGGGCCCTACAACCCCGCGACCGGCAAGAAGGACCGCGGCACCATCCAGCGCCAGACCGAGCTCACGCTCAACAACCTCAAGGCCGTCATCGAGGCGGCGGGTGGGCGCATGGAGGACGTGGTGTCCTGCCGGATGTATCTCCAACCGCTCACGCACGAGACCTTCGCCGCCATGAACGAGGTGTACGGGAAGTTCTGGGGCCCGGTGCCGCCGACGCGCACCACCATCGGCTGCTCCCTGCTCGACATGGACGTCGAGGCCGACTGCGTCGTGAAGATGAATGCTTAGCCGAATCTGCGGCGCCGCGGGACGCGGCGCCGCGGCCGTCGTCGCTCCCATGCTTCCGCTCCTGCGCGCGGGGGCCGGAGACGCGTCGTCCTGGCGCGAGGGCGTGCTTGACGCGCTGGCCTGGACCGGCCGCGCCGAAGGCGCGGCGGCGCGCGACGCCCGTTGGTCGGTCGTGCTCGACGGCACCGTCTTCAACCGCCGGGAGCTCGGCGGCGGCGGAGACGACGCCGCCCTCGTCCTGGCGCTCGTCGCCAAACACGGCTTTCCCGCCGCGTTGGAGAAGCTCAACGGCGACTTCGCCGTCGCCGCCTGGGACGCCAAGGAGCAGACTCTTTGGCTCGCCCGCGACCGCTTCGGCGTGCGTCCGCTGTATTGGGCGATGGCGGGCGGGCTCGTCGCGTTCGCCTCGCGTCCGCGCGCGTTGTTCGCGCTCCCCGGCCTGGCGCCCGCGCCGCGCCGCGAGTACCTCGCCCTTTTCGCGGGCTCGCATTACCGCACCTTCGACACGAGCCCGAAACTCTCGCCCTACGACGGCATCTTCTCCGTCGAGGCCGGATCCTGGCTCAAAGTGGACGCCTCGGGCAAAACCAGCGAGGGCCGTTATTGGTCTTTGACCGACCAGAGCGACCTCGACGAGCCCGAGGAGAAACTCGCCGAGCGTTACCGCGCCCTCCTGCTCGACGCCACCGGGCTGCGGGTCAAGGCGGGAGGCGGACACGCCTTCACCCTCTCCGGCGGCATGGACTCCTCCTCGGTGCTCGCCTGCGCGGTGCGGGAGACGGGCCGCAAGCAGCGCGCCTTCTCCACCACCTACGAGGACGCGACCTACGACGAGACCGCCGAGATCCGCACCATGCTCGACTCCACGGTGGAGACCTGGACGCCGGTGCGCCTGGGCACGCCCGACGTGCCCGCGCTCGTGCGCAAGATGGTCGAGGCCCATGACGAACCCGTGGCCACCGCGACCTGGCTGTCGCATTACACCTTGTGCGACGCGGTGAAGAAGGAAGGCTACTCGCGCCTGTTCGGCGGCCTGGGCGGCGACGAGCTCAACGCGGGCGAATACGAGTATTTCTTCTTCTTCTTCGCCGACCTGGCCGCCGCCGGCGACGAGGCCCTGCTGCTGCGCGAGACCGCGGCCTGGGTGGCGCACCACGACCACCCCATCTTCAAGAAGAACGAGGCCGTCATGCGCGACGGCCTGGCGCGCCTGGCCGACCTGAAGGTCCCCGGCAAGGTGAAGGCCGACCGCAAGCGCCTGGAGCGTTACGCCAAGGCTCTTTCACCCGCCTTCTACGACCTGAAGTCCTTCACGCCCCCGCTCGACGCGCCGTTCGCGAGCTGGCTCAAGAACCGCACCTGGCACGACCTGTTCCTGGAGACCCTGCCCTGCTGCCTGCGCGCCCAGGACCGCCATGGCGCGGCCTTCGGCCTGGAGCACCTCCTCCCTTTCCTCGACCACCGGCTGGTCGAGTTGATGTTCCGCGTCCCCTCGCGACTGAAGATCCGCGACGGCGTGACCAAACACCTCCTGCGCCTGGCCATGAAGGGCATCCTCCCCGAGGAGACGCGCACGCGCGTCAAGAAGACGGGCTGGAACGCCCCGGCCCACGTCTGGTTCTCGGGCCAAGGCCGCGAGCTGGTGGGCGACCTCATCGGCTCGCGCGAGTTCAAGGAGCGCGGCATCTACGACGCCGCCGAGGTCCGCCGCCTGGCCGACGAACACGAGCGCATCGTCTCCAGCGGCGCCGCCGAGGACAACCACATGATGTTCTTCTGGCAGCTCGTGAACCTCGAGCTGTGGCTGCGCTCGCTTCAAGGCGCGACGACTGGCGCGCGCGGCGGATGAAGACGAGCGAGGCGGTCCTCTCCAGCCTCGACCGCCGCGTCGCCTGCGCGACCCTCGCGGCTGGGCAGACAAGCTGGCCGTGTACCGTTACCTGCCGCCGTATCGGTTGAGCCGCTTCGTTGCCGCGCTTCCTTGACCGGCGCGTGCGAGGGGAGTAGAATGTTCAATAATTGAACACGCTGAAAGGAACTCCTCCATGACCACCAAGCTCTCCGTCGAAGCACTCGAGAAGGCCGCCTCCTCCGTCACGCGCGCGCGTCCCGGACGCGCGGCGCTCGTGGAAGGGAAAAACGGCCCGGTCCTGCTCGTGGAGTTCGACGGCGTGCGCGTCGGCGACGCGGAGCAGCTCGCGCGCGAAGCGCAGGCCGCGGCCGGCGGGCACCCGGTCGAGGTCGTGCGCACCGACTGGCTTCCCTGGAGCAAGAAGGGCCCCCAGCGCGCCGCCTGCCAGACCAAGTACCGGCGCATGTTGGACCTGCGCGCCAAAACCGAGCGGGTGGACCTGCTCAACTTCAAGAACGACGTCACCGAGGCGCAGAAGGATTCCTTCGGCTACTTCGGCACGCAGTCGCGCATCATGGGCCCCTTCGAGCTCAACGCGCCCTCGCGCATCCATCTGGGCAACTGGGTCTCCTTCGGGCGCTACGGCCGCGTGCTCATGAACACCGACTTCACGAAGTTCAAAGAGCGCTGCCTCCAGCACTACCCGGAAGTCGCGCACGACTACAGCCCGAAAGTGTTCGGCCCGCGCGACCCGAAGCTCAAGATCGGCGACGGCACCACCATCGGCGACGGGGTGTTCATCAACTGCACCAACAACATCGAGATCGGCAAACATCTCATCATCTCGTCTCGGGTTTACATCGGCGACGCCGGGCACAACGTCATGAACCTGGACCTGCCCATCACGCTCTCGGCCAACACCGAGGGGCGGCCGGTCAAGATCGGCGACCAGACCTGGATCGGCGTGGGCGCCGTCATCATGGAAGGCATCACCATCGGTAAACACGCCATCATCGGCTCCAACTCCGTGGTGACCAAGAGCGTGCCCGATTACGGCGTGGCCGCGGGCGTGCCCGCCAAGCTCATCAAGATGCTGGACGGCTCGCCGCTGCCGGTCCCGCCCGTGAAGGCTTAAGCCGCGCCGTCGAGCACGGCTTTCCCGGCCCAGCCCAGCCCGCGCGCCAGCTCGCCGCCGTTCTGCTTGGGGGAGCCTTCGACGCGGCACTTGAGCACTTCGATGAGGCCGCCCTGGGCGGCGACCTTGAAGCTGCTCTCTCCGACCTCCACGACGTGGCCGACCTTCTGGACCAGGCCGGAGTAGCTCTTGAAAGAATGCTTGCGGCAGTCGAAGATGTGGATGCGGCGGCCCTGATAGGCGGTCCAGGCGCCGGGCGCGGGGTTGCAGCCGCGGATGAGGTCGTAGATGACATCCACGTGGTTGCCCCAGTGGATCATCGACTCGCGCTCCTTGAGCCAGCCCTCGTAGGTGGCGCCCTCGTCGCTCTGCGCAGTCTCCGTGTGCGTGCCGGCGAAGACGGCTTCGGCGGCCTCCAGCAGGGCTTCGATGCCCATGGGGAAGAGCTTGTTGAAGTACAGCTCGCCCAAGGTCTCGTCGGGGCCGATGTCGCAGGCCTTCTGGAGGATGACGGGACCCTCGTCGAGCGCGTCCACGGGGCGGAAGATGGACAGGCCGGTGCGGCGCTCGCCGCGCACGATGGCCCAGTTGATGGAGGAGGGGCCGCGGTATTTGGGGAGCAGGGACGGGTGGTACTGGATGGTGCCCAGGCGCGGCGTGCTCGTGAAGGTGGCGGGCGCGAACTGCGTGACGTAGGCCATCACGCCGAGGTCGGCCTTGAGGCTCGTCATCGCGGCGTGCGCCTCGGGGCTGCGCAGGCTGGCGAACTGGAACAGCTTCAGGCCGCGCTCGAGCGCGGCGGTCTTGAGCGGGTCGGGTTTGGCGCCGGGCGCGTCGGGCAGGCAGAACACGCCGGCGACCTCGTGGCCGCGGGCGAGGAACGCGTCGAGGGCGGCTTTTCCGAAAGCTTGCTGGCCGAGCAGGGCGATGCGCATCACGACCTCCGTCCGGGCGCGGGCGCCGGATCCGCTTCGAGCACGGCGCGGTTGACCGCGGGCTTGACCGAGGCGGTCATCACCTTGTCGAGGCCGCGCTGCATGGTGGCGAGCAGGCCCGAGGAGCCGGTGTACACCGCTTTGGCGGCGGTGAGCACATCGAAGCCCTGCCGGCGGGAGCGGTCGCGGTCCAAGTCGAGCTCGCCCGCGAGCAGGTCGCGGGTGGAGAGGT
Source organism: Elusimicrobiota bacterium (assembly GCA_033875325.1). Classification (GTDB taxonomy): domain Bacteria; phylum Elusimicrobiota; class Elusimicrobia; order UBA1565; family UBA9628; genus GWA2-66-18. Next base: position 75,245 of record JANRKA010000111.1, read on the forward strand.
AGGCGCGCAGCTGGGCGGTCACCAGGCCGGCCGAAGGCTGGGCGCAGTTGTCGCCGGTCATGTAGAGGTTGACGACGGGCGAGAAGGCCTCGAAGGCGTCATCGTCGGGGGCGGTCCAGCGGTAGGCCAGGCGGCTGCGCGCGCGCTCGGCGCGGGCGGCCTCGCTGAGCTCGTCGACACCGCGGCCGAGCGCGTCGAGCACGCTGCGGGCGAGCGACTCCATGTATTCGCCTTCCTCGGAGGCTTCCTGGATGAAGCGGTTGCGGCTCTGCTCGTCGCGGCCGAAGTTCGCGAACTCGAGGAAACGCTCCTGGTCGAAGCCGGCCAGGCGCAGGGCGTAGGCGATCTCGAGGTAGGTGAGCGTGCCCGCGTCCAGGCGGGTGAGCAGGTAGCCGGCCACGGCGGCCGCGCCCGCGGGCTCGGGCTTGACGGCGTGCCGGCGCAGGCGCGCGACTTTGTCCTCTTCGGAGAGGGCGTCGAAGCCCGGCGCCAGAGCGACGCGCGCGAAGTCCTCGGCGTAGACGAGGGCCTGCGCGATGGGGTTGAGCGTGTGCGTGGCCGGGTGCAGGCCGTCGCGGCCGCGGAAGGCGCCGTCGCCTTCCGCGCTGGCGCGCAGGACGTCGAAACACGAGTTGCCGTTGGCGTAGGAGCTCGAGCCCAGGCCCACGAAGGCGGTGCCGCGCCCGGAGAGGTGTTTGGTCACGACCACGCCGAAAAGCTGGGCCAAGGACTGCAGGTTGGCGATGTCGAAAAGGCCGTGGATGCGCGTGGCGAAGTCCCGGCCGAGGCGCTTGCGGGCGAGGAAGGCGGCGAGCGTCGGGAAGGACTCGCCGATGTTTTTCCAGGCGGGCGAGGCCGACGGCCCCTCGCGCAGGGTCGCGTCGCACAACACGATGGCGGCCAGCGCCGCGCCGATGGAGGCCTGGTTCCAGGTCGAGGCGGCGGCCGCGTCGCCGCGGCGCAAGGTCTCCTCGAGCATGACGAGGTAAGGCACGGCCAGGCCCAGAAGGCCGCCGGTCACGCCGCCGCGCACGGCGACGCGGTCGTTGATGATGCGGGCGCCGAGGCTTTCCAGCGCGACCCGCACGTTGGGGTCGACCAGGAGTTCCTCGAAAGGGATGTTGCGCTCGCGGGCGATGTCGCCCAGCGAGATGCTCAGGAGGTTCTGCAGCTCCTCGCGCGACTGCGGGTTGGTGGGGAAGAAGTAGCCGCCGGCGTTGAGCGCGTCCTTCAAGGCGCCCGGGTCGCGTTGCTTGCGGTTGATGTAGGTGTGCAAGACGGTGAGGCGGGGCTTGTCGGCTTCGAGCTCGCGGAGTTTGGCCGTCTTCTCCGGGTTCATGAAGTCGGCCTGCTCGTCGGGCGCCCAGATGATGAGCTCGCCTTCGTCGGCGTTGAGGATGGTGTAGACGCGCTCTCCCAGGCGCACCTGGCGGCGCTGCATGTAGCGCAGGGCCTCGTGCAGGGAGATGCCCATGTTGGAGGAGGTCGAGCACACCACGGTGCGCCGCGCGTAGGCGCGCCACAACGCGACGTGCAGGAGCTCGACGGAGCCCAGCTGCTCCGCGGTCAAGGTGGCCAGCGCGTCGGGAGTGAAGACCACGGCGCCGTCGCGGCGGCGCGAGGCGAGGAAGGCGAGCCGGGCCTTCTCGAGCTCCTTGGGCGACAGGGCCTCGAGCTTGCGCAGCTCCAGCTGGGCGTGTTCGGCCAGCAGGCCCAGCGCGTTGAAGCCCTTCACGCAGCTGCCGAACTGCTTCCAGCCGCGCAGCAGGCGGATGCGGCGGCCGCAGACCAGGCTGGTCAGCGGCGCGTCGAAGACGAGGTTGTCGGTCTCCTCGGCGTAGGGGAGCTGGTGCGGGTCGGGGTCGCCGGGAAGCTTGATGCCGAGCTCGACGGCCAGGCGCATGGTGAACAGCGCGTGGGTCAGGGGGTCCGGCAGGTTGGGCGTCGTGTCCGAGGAGAGGTAGACCTGGAAGTTCTCGTCCGGCGACGAGACGCCCGCCGGCCGAGCCAGATGCGTGTAGTGGACCTTCAGGACGCCGGATTCCATGGAGGGGCGGGTGAGACGGTCATTTTACCAAATTCCGAGGGGCCCGGCCCGGGGCGCTCTCGTCGGAGAAAGCGAGGTTTTCGAGCAATCCGCGCACCCGCGCGGCGGCCTTGCCGTCGCGCGGTCCGGCGAAGCGGTCGAGGATGCGGGGGTAGGGCGCGCGCAGCGCGGCGAGGCCGTTCGCGGGGTCGGCGAGCAGGGCCGCCAGGCGCTTCTTGAGCGCTTCGGGCGCGCGGACCGTCTCGACGCCCCAGGTCCCGTCGAAGGGCGGCTGGTAGAGGACGCGGTTGAACTGGGTGCAGAGCAGGGGCACGCCCGCCAGCATCGCGTCGATGAGCGCGGTCGAGTAGGAGGCGATGAGCAGGTCCGTCTTCGCCAGGCTGTCGGCGAAGGAGCCGCCGCGCTCGAGGGTCAGCCGCGAGGCGGGGCCGAGCAGGTCCCGGTAGTAGTCCAGGGACTCGGAAGGATGGATGCGCAGGGTCACCTCGAGCTGCGGGAAGGCGCCCACGACCTCGGCCAGGGCCAGGGCGTAGCGGTCCGGATCGAGGTGGGTGGCCAGCGCCACGCTCCAGCCGCTGGGCTGGCTCAAGGCCAGGACGCGTTTGAGCTCGCGGCGCGGCGACGCCGCGCCGGGGACGCGTCGGTCGAAGGCGGGGTTGCCCAGCGCCTCGCCGCGCCGCGTCTTGAGCGCTCCGGCCTTGGCGTAGAGCTCCTTCTGCTCCGGCCCCCAGACGACGAGGGCGCTGGTGGCCGAATCGTAGAAGGGGAGCTGGTGATAGGCCTCGGGCAGGCCGTGCAGGACGGTGACCACGGGCGTGCCGCGCGTTTGGGCCAGGTCCATGAGCAGGTGCTGCAGCGGCGGCTCGTCGAAGGGCAGGAGCACGGCGGCGGGAGGGGTCGCGTCCCAGTACGCGTGATAACGCGCGCACACCCAGGCCAGCGACTCCAAGGTCGCGCCGAAAAAGGCGTCCAGGCTGGGCTCGAACGCGGGCCACAACGAATCGCCTCCGGCCGTGACGAAGCGGGCCAGATAGGCGGGGTCCTTTTTCGCCCGCGACCAGTCCGCGCGGATGGCGGCGCAGGCCGCCGCGTGTTCGCCGTCGGCGGGGGGCGGGGTGCGCGTATCGGTGAGCAGCTCGCCGCCCGCGCGCAGGAAACGCGGCAGCAGGTCCTTGGTCGGCATGTCCGCGGCCGCGACGCGGAAAGGCGAATCCGCGCGGCACAGCTGCTCGAGCACGGGGTCGAGCGCGCGGTAGTTCGAGAGGAGCAGGACCGGCTTGTCGCGCCCGCCGGAGAGTCGGCCCAGGGCGTTGAGCGCGGACGCGGCGAGACGCTTGGACGGCGTCAAGGCGAAGCGCGGGGGGCGCCAGACCTGGATCTCGGGGCCCGTGCGGCGGCCGGCGACGACGCGCAGCTCGAAGCCGCAGCGGGACTGGAGCGAGGCGAGCAGGGCGCGCTGCTCCGGGGACAACGAGTCGTCGCAATGCACGACGCGAGGGGCGTGGCGGCGGACGAGCTCCTGGACCGCGAGCAGGAACTTGTAGCCGGGGAGGACGACGGTGACCCAATGCAGCCAGCGGTAGGCCCGGCCCAACGAGACGCCGCGCATCTCGGTGAAGTCGCGCTCGCCGAGGAACTGCCAGGCCGTGGCCAGGCGTTCGGTCTCCTTGACCGCGCCGGCGTTGGCTTCGAGGGGGAAATGGTCCTCCCAGGCCTCGGGCGCCGCGCCGCGCGCGGCGAGCGAGGCGTAGGCGGCCCAGTCCGAGCACAGGAAACGGACCGCCTTCTCGTCGACGCCGGCGGCCGGCGACCAGGGCCCGGCGGCGAAGTAGAGGTCCATCAGGCCTTTCCGGCCCGGGCTTCCTTGAAGGACAGGGTCAGGAAGCGCGGATGGACCTTGATCTCCTCGCGGATGAAGCGGTCCACGTCGCGCGCGCGCATCGCGAGGATGAAGCCGCGGCCGACGCGCACGCGCCGGCAAAGCCCGAGCGCCTCGACGCGCTCCTCGAACCAGTCGGTGTCGGTGAGCGCCCCGGGCTCGTCCATCGGGCGGGAGAAGTAGACGGCGCGACGCGGGAGCTTCTCGCCGTTTTTGACGAGGTTCCCGGTGAACACGCGGTCCTGGCGGTACGGGACGTTCAGGGCGCGCTCGACGAAGTGGATCATCGTCGGGCCCATCAGGAAGCTCAGGTGGCAGAACAGTCCGTCGGCTTTGAGGAAACGCTCCCAGAAGCTGTCCGGGCCGAAACAGGCCTCGGGCGCGTCGCGGGTGAATTCCTCGGCGCGCGGCCCCAGCGCGGCCACGGAGAAGATGGGGTCGTCGGAGCGCCGGGCGCCGGGCAATCGGCGCAGGTCCTCGGCGAACACCCCCATCTCGGACGGGCTGTTGGCCGGGTCAAAATCCTGCTTGCGGCAGAAGGAGTAGGTGAAGGTGGGCACGCACAAAGTGCCCTTGGGGCCCACCGCGTCTTGCAGCGCGCCCAATATCGTCGAAAAGACGTTGGACCGGGTCATCCCGCCTTCGGGCACCCCGAAGTAGCCGACGTTGCTCAAAGTGAAGAGATTGTCGCCTTCGCGCACGCCGGCCGCGGTCAGCGCCGCGGCCAGGTCGCGGCGCGTGTAATCATGGCTCATGACAGGGCGCGGAGTTCGAAGACCCACCAGACGGGGAACTCTTTGAGGAAAGCGTCCTCGGCGTCGCGCACCGGCCCTTCGTAACACGGCTCCCAGATGCCGGTCACGGCCAGGCCCGCGCCGCGCGCGGACTGCGCCAGCGGCTCGAGCGTGGAGGCGATGCCCCAGACGCGGCGCTTGTATTCGCCGAGCACGGCCAACGGCTGGGCGGGGTCGCCGTAGCGGCCGCACAACGAGAACGAGCCGTGCGGGTCCATGACCACGATGCGCCCACCCGGCGCCAGCAGGCCTTTGAGCGCCGTGAGGAAGCCGACCGCGCCGGCCAGCTCCTCCGGTTTGTTCTTGTAGGACACGAAGTAGAACAAGAGCACGTCGGAGAGGTAGATGAGGTCGAAGCCCGCGCCTTTGTAGGCGGCCAGGCCCTCCGGCTTGCCGAAGTCGAAGGTCTCGAAGCGCAGGGCGGGCGCGGTGAAGGTCTTCTTGGCACGCGCGACGTAGTCGGCGTTGGGGTCCAGGCCCAGCACTTCGGCCGCGCCGCCCACGCGGCGGAAGAAATCGGCGAAGTAGCCCACGCCGCAGCCCGCGTCGAGCACGCGTTTGCCCTTGAGCCCCCAGCCCGGCACCTCGCGCTCCAGCCATTGGTGCTGCACCTTGCGGTAGGCCGTGTTCTTCACGCCGGAGAGGTCGTCCTCGAACTTCTGCGACACCCACCAGTCGTCGGGCTTCACGCGTTGGCGCAGGAGCAGCTCCAGGCCGATCTGCTGGTGGAAGTTGCCGAAGCGGTCGGGGTCCATCGGGCGGCGCTTGGGGCCGAAGCGCTCGCGGTAGGCGGCGAGGTCCTCGATGAGCACGAAACGCTCGCGAAGCAGCGCGACGGCCTCGGCGCCGCTCACGCGCCGGCCGGGCTCGGACGACAGCCCCGTGGCGTCGTCGAGGGCGCATTTGCGCGGGCCGAACACGGTGCGGTCCTCGGCCCACAGGCCGTCGAGCCCGGCGAGCGCCGCCGTCAGGTCGCCGGGCGCGCGAAGGCGGCGAAGCAGTTCGGCGGCGGAGGGCGACACCGCGAGATGGATGCGCGCCAGAGGATTGGAGGCGATCCAGTCGCCGCGGCCGTCCACGAGGAAAAGGACGTCCGGGCAGAGCGCGAGGCGGGCGGCGGCGGCCGGCGCGGTCACGGCGCGGGCGCCGTCTTGAGCTCGGCGACGATCTCGGCCAGGCCGCCGATGGTGGAGAAGCGGCGCTGCTGGAAGTGGCGGTCCTCGAAACGCACGCCGTAGGTCTGCTCGAGGTGGGCGACGAGTTCGACGACGCCGAGGGAGTCGAGCAGGCCGGCGGCGAAGTAGTCCGTCGCCAGCTTCTCGGAGAGAGTGGCGCCGGGCACGGTCCCGCGCGCCTCGAACCAGGCGCAGACGGTCGCGGGGATGTCGTTGGTCATGGTCATCTCTCGACGGCGAGCACGCGGGCGGGGGCGCCGTCGGCCCCGAGGATGTTGAGCGGCGCGACCGTGAGCTCGAAGGTGGTCTTGCGCAGCTTGTCGAGGTCGTTGAGGTACTCGATGAGGAAAAGTCCGCGTCCGAGCATCGCGCGGTGGTTGGGCGCGTCGTTGGCCGTGCGCCAGCCGTGGTCGTGGCAGTCCACCGAGGGCGTGTCGGTACCGAGCAACTTGACCCCGGAGGCGACGAGCCAGCGGCAGGCTTCGACCGACAGATACGGCGCCTCGGTGTAGTAGCGCATCGTGCCCCAATGTCTGGACCAGCGCCAGCGCAGCAGCAGGCGGCGGGCGGGCTTCTTGCCCTTGAGCGCGGCTTTGAGCGCGGGCAGGCCGACCTCTTCCTTGGGGCGAGAGGGCAGGTCCACGAGAGAGGCCGGGCCGGTCATGAGGTCGAGCGGGAGCTTGTCGATGGTCGTGCCGCCGCGCACGAAGTGGAGCGGGGCGTCCACGTGGGTGCCGGTGTGCGTGCCGATGACGAGTTTGCGGCTCTCGCGGTCCTCGATGCCGTGGCGGCCGAGCTGGCTGACCTCGACGAGCGGGTGCCAATGGCTGGGGAAGGTGGTCATGCCTTCGTGGATGGGAAAGCTCAAGTCGATGATGCGGGGCATGGTTCTCCTAGCGGGCGGCGGCCTGCGTCGCGGCCCAGTCGCGCAGCTCGCGCTTGAGGACCTTGCCGGTGGGGCCGACGGGCAGCTCCTCGCGGCACAACAGAACGGCGGGGCGCGAGGCGGCCGCTATTTCGGACTTGCAGAAGGCCTCGAGCGACGGGCGCTCGACGGCCCAGTCGCGGCCGGGCTTGAGCTTGACGACGGCGGCGACGTCCTCGCCCGTGACGGCGTTGGGCACGCCGATGACGGCGACCGCGGCCACGGCGTCGTGGCGCAGGAGGACGTCCTCCACGGCCATGGGGCTGATGTTGAGGCCGCCGCGGATGATGAGGTCCTTCTTGCGGCCGGTGATGCGCACCAGGCCGTCGGCGCCGACGGTGCCGGCGTCGCCGGTGGGGAACCACTCGCCCTCGGGCGGGACCACGCGGGAGCTCTCCTGGTCGAGATAACCTGCCATCAGGTGCGGCGTGCGCGCGAGCAGCTCGCCCTCGGCGTCGGTCTTGAGCTCGACGCCGGGCAGCACGCGCCCGACCGAGCCCTCGACGGATTTGCCGGGCGCGTTGGCCGCCAGCAGCAAGGTCTCGGAGAGGCCGAAGCTCTCCAGCACCTCGACCCCGTAGGCCTTCTCGAAATCGCGTTTGACCTGCAGGTGCAGCGGGCCCATGCCCACGAACACCTTCTTGACGCTCTTGCGGCACCAGGCCTTTCCGGCCTCGTCGCGGTCCACTTTCAGCAGCGCGCTGAGGATGGCCGGCGTCAGCCAGAGCGCGTTGACCCCGTGCTCCATGGGCGCTTTCCAGAAATCGAGCGCGGTGCGCGGGCCGAAGCCGGGCGTCAGCACGACGGAGGCGCCGGCGGCGTAGGGGGCGATGAGCGCGTTGAAGAAGCCGCCGCTGTAGGACATGGGCAGCAGGTGCAGGAAACGGTCGGACGGGCCGATGCCCATCGCCGCGTTGAAGGCCGCGGCGTTGCCGAGCAGGCTGGTCGTGCGATGCGCCACGGCCTTGGGGAAGGCGGTGGTGCCGGAGGTGAAGACGATGGTGAGCAAGTCGGCGGGCGTCGCGCCGTCGAGCGGCTTCCAGGGGTGCGCGCTCCAGGCCACGCGGAACAGCGGCTCGTGCAGCTTGGGCATGAGCCAACGGCGGGTGGAGTCGGGCGGAGCCGAAGGGCCGAGCAGGAAGTGCTTGGTCTCTTCTCCATAAACGACCAATTTGGCGCCCGCGTGGCTCAAGACGAAGTGCACATCGCGCAGATGCAGGGAGGGGTTGGCGGTGACGACGGTGGCGCCCAGGTAGAGGCAGGCGAAATAGAGCACCGCGTATTCCGGGCAGTTCGTGAGCAGGGCCACCACGCGGTCGCCGCGGCGCACGCCTTCATCCTGGAGCCGGCAGGCCAGGCCCAAGGCCGCGTCGTGGAATTCGCCGAAGCTCAGCGTCTGCCGGCGGTCCGGGATGATGAGGAAGGGCCGGTCCTTGTTGTCGGCGGCGATGCGCAGGAAATCCTGGGGCGTCATGCGGCCTTCCGGACGCGGCGGCGCGCGGGTTTGGCGGGGGCGGGCGTCTCCTCGCCCCAGACGGCGTCCACGAGGCCGGCCTGGCGGAAGCGCTCGGCGTAATCCCAGACCTTCTCGAAGGGCAGCTCCAACTCGTCGGCGATGTCCTGGATGGTCTTGTCGCCCTCGAAGGCGAGCATCACGCGCTCGATGGTGTCGTCGTTGTTCAAGTCCTCGTAGAGGCCGTAGCGGCTGAGGAAGAGGTTGCCCTTGTAGCGGCGCTTGGGGCGGTAGTCGCGCTCGAGGATCTGCAGGGCGTCCCAGACCGTATCGAAGGACTGCTTCTGGTAGCGCGGGCTGATGATGCGGATGTCGTCGTCGCTGGTGTGGTACTCGGGATAGGGCCAGCGCGACACGGACACCGTGGGGATGGAGATGCCGGGGCCGTCGAAGTTGATCTCGTCGTTGCAGACGACCTTGCGGAAAGGTCCCACGCCGTAGGCGGGCAAGGCCCCCATCGCGCGCTCCATGGCGCGGTCGAGGGCGGTGTCGCCTTTCTTGGAGCGCTGGAGCTTGAGGTGGTTCTTGTTGCCCAGCATCTCGAGGAAAACGCCGTATTTGAAGGTGGGGATGAGCTCCTGGTTCTTGTGCAGGTAGCACAACGAGCCGATGTTCTCGGGGCAGACGACGAGCCGGTAGGTGTAGCGGCGGCTCTTGAGCGTCGCCAGGCGGCGCATGAGCGCGATGCCCGCGGCCACGCCGGAGAGGCCGTCGTTGCACTGCCCGGGGTGGCACAGGTGCGCGCAGAGGATGATGGAGTCCTCGCTTTCGCCCTTGAGCACGCTTTCACCCACGCGCACGAAGTCGTCGACGAGCGCGGTGTCCACCTTGACCTCGTAGCGGCCGGGACCGAGTTTCTTGAAGCGGTCGTAGGGCAGGCTGAAGCCCCAACCGGCCCGGTAATACTTGTAGACGTAGGGGATGGCCGCGGGCCGGTCGGAGTCGAAGTAGAGGTGCTCCTTGAGCTCGTCGAAGCTCAGCGTGCCTGAAAAGGGCACCGAGTAACTCACGAGGTGGAGGGGGTGGTCCTTGAAGTCCACGACGACCTTGCCGTCCTTTTTCACCCAGGCCTCGCGCACGACCCATTTCTTGGGCGCGGTCCAGGACCAGACCTCGGAGTCGGAGGCGACCTTATGGATCTTTAGAGGAAGGAGGCGGCTGATGTAGTCGAGGGATTCCTCGTAGCCGTCGGAGATGAGGGAGCGGTTTTTGGGGCCGAGGTCGCGCAGCACCGTCATCATCAGCTCGGTGTAGGCGTCGGCGGGGGGCTCTCCGCCGGCGCCGGCGAGGTCGAAACTGGGGGTGAAATCGTAGCGTTTGGCGCTCTTGTTCATTCTTTGAACATTATACCACTATGGGCTCAGGATGCGTAGAGGCGGGAGAGGGCCGCCAACTGCCTCTCCCGGGAGAACTCCCGCCGCACCCGCTCCCGCCCGGCCTCGCCCAGGCGGCGGCGCTCCTCGGGACGGTCGATGAGGCGCTGGCAGGCCTCGAGCAGCTCGACTTCGGTCTTGACCAGCACGCCCGCGTCGCCGACCGCGTCGCGGTTGCCCGGGATGTCGGAGGCGACCACGGCCGCGCCGGCGGCCATCGCCTCGAGCACGGCGTTGGGCAAGGCGTCCCACTTCGAGTAATGCACGAAGAGGTCCACGCCCGCCAGACGGCGGCGCGCCTCCTCGGCGGGCAGCCAGCCGGTGATGTCGGTCTTGGCGGTCAAGTTCATGTTCTCGAGGTTCACGCGCACGCGGGCCTCGTCCTCGCCGCCGCCGATCCAGGCCATGCGCAGGCCGTTGCGCGAGTCCGTCAGCCGTTGGGCCAGCAGCACCCAGGCGTCGGGGTCGCGCGCGGCCGTCAGGCGGCCGCAGGAACCCACGACCAGCCCGTCGTGCGGCAGACGCGCGGGGAAGTCGCCGAGGTAGGCGTCGTTGACGACGTGCACCGGACGGCGTCCGACGAGCTCGCGCGCGAGCGCGGCTTCGCCCTCGGACACGGCGACGGTCTCGCCGATGCGGCCCATGACGCGTTCGAGGGCCTTGTACAAAGCGCGTTTGGCGGCCGGGCGGTCGCGCATCAGGAAGCCGTAGCCGTGCGGGCTGTAGAAGATCTTCTTGACGCCCGCGGACTTGGCCGCGGCGCGCGCCAATACGCCGGCCTTCGACGAGTGCGCGTGCACCGCGTCGGGCCTGTGTTCGGCGAAGAGGCGGCGCAGCTCGCGCAGCGCGGCGGCGTCTTGGACCGGCGAGATCTCGCGGGTCAGCTCCGGCACGAAGTAAGCCGCCTTCGCCCCGGCGCATTTCGCGCGGTAGGCTTGAGGGTCGGAGTCGCGGACGGCGTAGACCAGCGACACCTCGAAACGCGCGGGGTCGAGCCCGTTGCAGATGCCGGCGACCTGCTCGCCCGTGCCGCCGGGGCCGCCGCATTCGACGACCTGGAAGACCTTGATCATGCGCGCAGCCTCCGGAGGAGCTCCTCGGCCGCGAAGGGGAAGAGCATGGGAAGATAGAGCAGCTTGTGGCGCCCCGCGCTGCCGAGGTCGAACTCCATCAGCGCGGAGCCGGCGGTCATGAGCGCGAAGAAGACGAGCGGCACGACCGACGCGGGTTTCCAGTCCCGGCGGCGCGCGAGTCCGGCGGCGGCGGCGACGGCGAGCGCGAGCAGGAGGAGGTTCTCGCCCGACGCGAGCAGGCGGCCGAGCTTGCCATCGGACGGGTAGAGGCCCGGCAGCGGCTGGAACAGGACCGTGAACGCCGCGCTCGGGAGGAACGCGGCGACGTCGAACCAATCCTCGAACCGTGCGTCGGGCCGGATCTGCGTGCCGATGCGGCGGTTGTGGGAATAAAATGCGTATTCACGGTCGGACGCTTGCCGCTGAGCTCGTCGGTGGCTGAGGCCGCGCGGCGTCCAAGGGGGTGGGACGGGCCCTGAAACGGCGATGGGGGCCAGGGGCGGCAGGGTGGCCGGCACGCTCGGGGGCAGGGGTATGACCCGCTCGAAGAGGCCGGCGGACAACGCGTGGTACGCGGGGACGGCGGCCAACGCCGCGAGCAGGACCAAGGCGGCGGCCGGGCGCGCGCGCCGCGTCTTCAAGGCCCACGCCGCGCCCAGGGCGAAGGCCGCGCAGGACACCGCGAGCACGTAGGAGCGCAGGAAACCCGCGGCGACGAGCAGCAGCAAGGCCGCGGCGAGGCGCCTCGGCGAGGGCCGCTCGCCGTCGAGGACGGGAAGAAGCAGGGCCCACGCGCCGAACAGCAGCGCGAAGGTCGGCGCCTCCTTGAAGTTCTGCGAGGTGTAGAACGCGTGCGACGGCCACGCGGCGACGAGGGCCGCGGCGGCCAGCGCCGCGCGCTCGGATACGACGGCGCGAAACGCGAGCCCGAGCAGGACCACCGCCAGCGCCCCGAGCGCGGCGTTGACGAGCTTCACCGGGTACGGCCGCGGCCCGACAAGGAGATAGGGCACCGCGATGAGCGCCGCGTGCGCGCGCTGCGAGGCGGAATACGGCAGAGGCTTCGCCCGGCCGGTTTTCCAGGTGTCGCTGAGGTCGCGCGCCAGGCTTTCCGCGAAACGGGCGTCCTGGTAATAGTAGGAGGGGAACAGGGGAGCGAATTCGGTCAGCGTCGCCGTGCCGGCCCGCAGGAGGAAGGCCGCCGCGCCCAGCAGCAGCCAGCGGCGCGCGTCAGTCGGCGACACGGTAGCGCAGGAGGCACCACAGGTAGGAGAAGGCGTCCTTCCAGGTGATCTTCTTGCCCTCGGCGTAGGTGCGGCCGCTGTAGGAGATGGGCACCTCGTAGAGCCGCAGACGCCGCTTGCAGACCTTGGCGGTGAGCTCGGCCTCGATGCCGAAGCGTTCGCTCTCCAGAGGGATGGCCTTCAGCAAGTCGGCGCGGAAGGCCTTGTAGCAGGTGCCCATGTCCGAAAGGTTGATGTCATAGAGCACGTTGGTCAGGAGGGTGAAGAACTTGTTGGCGGCGAAGTGCCAGAACAGCAGCACGCGGTGCGGCCCGCCCATGAAGCGGGAGCCGTAGACCGCGTCGGCGCGGCCGTCGAGCAGGGGCGCGAGCAGCCCGGGCCAATCGGCGGGGTCGTATTCGAGGTCCGCGTCCTGGATGACGACGAAATCGCCGGTCGCGCGCTCCAGCGCGGTGCGCACGGCCGCGCCTTTGCCGCGATTGACCTCGTGGAAGACGACCTCGGCGCGCCCCGGCGCCAGGGCGCGCAGCAGCTCGCGCGTGCCGTCGGTGGACGCGTCGTCGACGAGCACGACCTGGCGGCCGACGGGCAGGGCGACGGCCTCGACTCGACGCAGGAGCTCGAGAACGGTGTCCTTCTCGTTGTAGACCGGGATGAGGACGCTGAGGGTCTTCGTCACGGGGAGATTATAGGCGTTATTCGCCGGGCCGCGCGACGCGTCCGGTCACGATTCCGAGCCGTCTCGGGCGGGTGCCGGGCTCGAGCGCGTACACGGTCAGCTCGAGCCGGGCGACGGCGGCCGTCGGGGCCTTGCGCAGCGCGAAGCGTTGGCGCAGGACGGCGCCGGCGGCGGGCAGCCCGCGGTGGGCGGCGTCGTCCACGAGAGGCCACAGGACCGGGTAGCTGCCTTTGCCCGAGCGGCGCGGGAAGACCGGATCGAGCACGACGGAGTCCGCGGCGTCAAGGCCGCGCGCCACGATGGCCAAGACGGGCAGGGAGGACCCGGTCACGGACCATTCCAAAGCGATCTCCGTGGAGTCGCCGCGCGCGGCGAGCGTCGCCGCGCGCAGGGTCAGAGGCCCCGCGCGCGGGGCGGCCGCATCCGGCCGCGCGGGCCGCGCGAGGCTCGATTCGATGAGCGCCGCCTCGAGCCGCATCCGAGGGCGCGCCGCGCAGGGGCCGGGCCGCAGGTCGAGGCGGCGCTCGCCGCCGCCCGGCAGCTCGAGCTCCAGCGAGGCGGCGCAGGCGAAGCCGCGGGTCGCGCCGTCAAAGACGAGCACCGCGGCGCCCGACGCGGGCGTCCAGTTGAACGCGTCCGCGGGGAACACGGACAGGTCGTTGAAGTAGAGGATGCCGGCGCGCGTCGGAGTCGGGCCGTAGTCGCCGCGCTGCAGGTCGACGCCGAGGGCGCGCCCCGCCGCGAGCGACACGTCATGGTGGAGATTGAACGCGGGCGCTTTGCGCAGGCGGCGGGGGGCGTCGAGCGTGAAGACGGCCGTGGGCGCGGAGGGCAGGCGGCGCAGCTCCGACGCGAACGCCTCCTTGAGTCGCGCTGAGTCGGCCCACTGGGTGGCCTCATGAGCGTTCGCGACCACGGCCATGGCGAACGCGAGCGCGCCGGCGGCGGTCAGCGCGGGGCGCGCCGCGGGGCGTCGGCGCCAGAGCGCGCCGGCGACGGCGGCCATCGCCAAGGTCCAGCCGAAGGAGGGCAGAAGGTTGTGGCGAGGGCTGATGTACCAGAACAGGTTCGGCCCGTAGGCCGCCGCCGTCCAAGCCGCGCCGAACGCGGCGGGCAGGCGCCAGTCCCGGGCGACGGGGTCGCCGCGCTTCAACTCGCGGGCGAGCCACCATGCCGCGCCGAGCCCGGCGACGGAGGCCAGGACGGTCCAGGCCCAATGCGCGTGGGAGGTCGAGGGCCACGGCAGGAGACCGTGAGCCACCGCCTGAGCGGCGTCGTAGACGCGGCGGGCCGCGTCCGCCGTCCGGATGAGCGGCCTGCCGCCCGAGGCGTGCGGCGAGAGGTAGCGCAGCGCCGTGTGCGCCGCGTTGAGGGTCGCGAACCCGAGCGCCGCGAGGGCGTAAGGCTTCATCGTGCGGCGCTCTTCGTGGAGCCACGCGGCGGCGAGCAGCAGAGGCCATAAGAAGTAAACCTGGTCGTAGGTGAACAAGGCGACGGTGAACAGCGAGAACGCCGTGATCAGCCGGGGTCCGCGCGGCGAGGTCGCGCACAGGAAGGCGCCGAGGGTCAGCGCCATGGGGATCTGGCACTGCGGTATCAGCGTTATCCAGAAGTGCGTCTCGCCGTGGTTCGGGGCGACGGCGAACGCCGCGGCCGTCACCGTCGCCGTCGCGCGCGACCCGCTGAGGCGCGAGGCGAGGTGATAGGCCATGAAGACGAGGATGGCGTCGAATGCGGTCGAGACCAGGTGCAGCGCGAGGTCCGACGCGCCGGTCAGTCTCAACAGCAGCGCGAAGAAAGGCACGTGGAGGTTCCGGCCGGGGACGTAGCGGATGAACTCGTGCCAGAGCCGCTCCGGCCCCGCTCCCTCGAGCGCGCGAAGGAACGAATAATCGTCGAGGTAGAAGCCGCAGACCGCCGCCGCCGGGGCGAACAGGGCCGCGGTGAAGAGCGCGAGCGCGAGCGGGACGCGTTGGGTCCCGCTCACGCCCGTGGTCCGGCGCCCCACAGCCAGCTGAGCAGGAAGAAGGTCGCGGCCTGTTCGGTCTGCCAGGCGGTTTCGGTGAGGTTCATGACGACGAAGGCGGCCGTCGCGGCCAGCGACCACAACGCGGCCGCGTCGCGGCGTTCCAGCCAGGCTCGCCGCGCGCCGGCGTAGAAGGCCCAGAACAGCGCCAACAGCAGGCCCAGGCCCGGAAACCCGCGCTCGGCGAGCTGATGGAGGAAAAGGTTGTGGGCCGAGCCCCAGACGCGCTCACCGTCGAGCGCGCCCTGCGCGCCGGTCTCCTCGAAGGCGCGGCGGAAGCTGCCGGGTCCCACGCCCGTCACCGGACGCTCGCGCGCCATGGCGAGCGCCGCGTCCCAGAGCACGAGACGGGCGCGGTGCGCCGAAGCTTCGGGGCTGTCCGAAAGCAAAGTCCGCAGGTTGCGTCCGCCGGTCGGCGCGAACTCCCAGGCGACGCCCAACGCGACGAGCGAGACGAGCGCGGCGAGCAGCCCGCGGCGCAGCCGCGGGACCTCGAGGGCGGCCGCGGTGGCGGCCGCGGCCGACGCGAGCAGCACGGCGCGCGTCTGATTCGCCGCGAGCGCGGCGAGCAGGAGCAGAGCGCCGGCCGCCGACGCCCGTCTCGCGCCGGGGGCCAGGGCCGCCAACCCCAGGCAGGCCGCCGCGCCGATGAGCCCGAGCCCGATCATCTCGCCGTAGACGACGGCGTGCACGAAGCCCCTCGCCCGCACGAAGCCGGCCTCGCCGCCGCTGAGAAACACGGTCTGCCCCAGGCCGACGAGCGCGGCCGCGACGAGGCCGGCGGCCAGGCCCGCGCGCGTTTTGGCGCGCGGCACGGAGCCCAGGGCGGCGCCCAGGGCGAGAAACGCCCACAAGCGGTGCAGCTCCTTGGGCCAGGCGCGCAGCCCGCGGGACGAGTCGAGACCGGCGGCGGCGCAGACCAACGCCCAGACCGCGCCCGCCGCGAGCAGCTTGAAGACGGGAGAACGCAGGGCGTCACGCAGCGCCGCGCGCAAGCCGGGGTCGGAGCTCCAGGACGCGGCGAGCGAGACGGTGAGCACGCCGAGCGCGGCATTGACGCCGGCGATGGAGAGCGGCGCGGCGAACGCCGCGGCGGCGAGGGCCCACTGCGAGACGGCGCGCGGGTTCATCGGCGTCAGTCTACTACATCGACGGCGCGAGCCTGTAGACCCGGGCCGTGACGCCGGGCGCGACGGGGACGCTGGCCGTCAGGCGCGCGGGCAGTCGTCCCGATTCGACCGCCGCGGCGACGCCGGCGTTGGCGCGGTTGAGGAAGCCGGGGGCCTGCGCGACCGGCTCGCCCTCCACCAGGACGAGGGCCGTCGCGCCGCGGTCCTTGAGGCGCAGCAGCGCGCCCTCGACGCTCGACTGCGCGTAGCCCAGGCTGATGCAGCGCAGCGCCAGCCCGCGGGCGGCGGACGCCGAAGCGAGGTTGTTCGCGTTGAGGCGGCGGTCCTCCAACGCGAGCGCGACGACGCCGTCCTCGCCCGCGGCGGCGGCGGCGGCGGTCACGAGCGCGTCGCGGTCCCAGGCGGCCTCGCGCGACGGAGCGCCGCTCCAGGGCATGCTCGTCCCGGCGGGGGCCAGGAAGGTCTCGCGGACGAACACCCCGCCGCCGGTCGCGAGCAGCAGAACGGCGGCGGCGACGCGCGGCGCCCGCCCTTCGAGCGACGAGGCGGCGCCAGCGGCAAGCAGCGCCAGGCCCGGCAACGCGGGTGCGACGAGCCGCGGCTCGGCGTTGACGCCGGCGGCGAAGAGGAGCAGGGGCGCGAGCCAGGCGAGGGCGAAACGCGTCCCCGCGTCGAAGAACACGCGGCCGCGCGCGGCCGCCGCGGCCGTGACCAGCGCGAGGGCCGCGGCGAAGGGCCAGGACAGGGCGCCGGCGCACAGCCGGAAGGGGAACGAGAGCGGCCCTCCGCCGGCGTAGTCGGCCGCGACGCGCCCGAACGCGGCGCTCCAGGCGAAGGCGAGGACGAAGGGCAGGTTGAAGGCGTACCAGGTCGCGGCGAGGACGGACCCCAAGAACAGCGCCGCGCGCGCGTGCGGGGCCAGCGCGCCCCTCCTCAGCCAGACGAAGCCGGCGACGAACGCGGGGAAGGTCACCTTGGCGAGCAGGCCCAAGCCGAGGAGCAGGCCCAGGACGGAGGCTTCGCGCGCGTCCCGGCGGGCCGCGGCGACGCGCCAGGCCGCGGCCGCCGTCAGCGCCGTGAGCAGGCTCTCGACGAGGAAGACGCGCGAGAGCCCGTAGAGCAGCGGCGTCAGCGCGACGAGGCTGGCGGCCAGCGCGGCCGCGCGCTCGCGCCGCTCGTCGTCGCGCCACAGCTCCCGGGCCGTCGCGGCGGTGAACGCGCAGGTCGCTCCGTGCAGGACGAGGCCGGTGAGGGCCGCGGCCTTCTCCGAAGGGCCGACGAGCGCGTACAGCGGCAGGGGCAGCAGGCTGACCAGGGGCGCTTTGGTCCGGAAGGCGCCCGCCCATTGCGCGGCGAAGTCGGCGAGTCCGCGGCCGAGGGCGTGGAAGAGGCGGAAGGAGACCTCGAGGTACCAGGCGTCGTCCCAAGCCGGCGCGGCGGTCTCGGCGGCGACGCGCCACGCTCCGGCCGCGAGGACGGCGCCCACGAGCAGCGCGGCCGCGCGGCGCGGGGTCACTGGCGGGTCTCCCAGGCGCGGTAGGCGAGGAACCAGGCCGAGCCCAGCGCGAAGGCGGTCGCCAGGGCGGCCGCCGCGCCGGCCACGCCGTGGGAGGGCGCCAGGCGGACGACGAGCAGGACGTTGGCGGCGCCGGTGATGAGACCTCCGGTCACCGACACGCGCAGCCCGGAGAAGTCGCGCGCGGAGTAGAGGGCCGAGAGAACCCCATGGAGCAGAGCGAACGCCGCGGCGGCGGCGAACAGCGCGACCCACGACCAGTCCAGAGGGTAGCGGCGACCGAAGACGGCGAGCGCGGCGAGCAGCGCGGCGGCGAACGCGACCCAGGCGGCCAGCGCGGCGGGCAGGGCCCAGCGGCGCGCGAGCGCCCAGGCTTCGGCCTGGCCGCGCGGGTCGCTGGCCAACGGCACCACGACGGACTGCAGCATGTGGAGCAGCGCGAGAGCGACCTGGAGCGACGCGGTGAAATACGCGCTGAAGAGGCCCACGGTCGCGGCTTCGCCGGAGGCGTGGAGCGCGAAGCGCGCCGGCGCGAGCACGCAGGCCACGGCCAGGAGGTTGAGGGTGGCCACCGCGGCGTAGCGCCAGACCGCGGGCAGCACCTCCTTCTCCCAGGCCGGCGTCAGCCAGCGGCGCAGGCACCACAACGCGTACACGGTGCCCGTGGCCCACGCGGCGCCCGTCGCGGCGAGCATGGCGCGGTGGTCGGCGCCCAGCAGGAACAACGCGGCCGCCAACGCCGGCGGCGCGGTGAAGCCGTACACCGCCTCGACGAGCCCGCGGTGCGCGAAGCGCTTGAGGCCCAGCAGCGGGCTCGCGACCACGACGAAGAGGGCGTTGAGGGCGGACAGGCCCAACGACAGCGCGTACAGCGAGGGGGGCAGATCCAGCGCGCGCTCGAGGGAGCGGTGCACGACGCCGAGGAGGGGCATCACGAGCAGGGTCCAGGCGAGGAAGGAGGCCAGCGCCGTGGAGACGAAGCGCGCCCGTCGCGTCTCGTCCTCTTCCGCCGCCAGCAGCTTGCCGATGGCCGTCGGGAAACCCAGCATGGGCACGATCTGGAGATAGGCGATGGCCGCCAGCACGAGATTGGCCCGTCCGAACTCCTCGGGACCGAGCAGGCGTCCGGCCGCGATCTGCGTCAACAGGGTCGAGACCTTGGCCAGGCCGAACAGGGCGCCTATCCAGCCGAGCCCGCGCAGCAGCGAGGGCAGAGGCGACGGCGCGTCGTGGCCGCGGCCCTTGCGGGCGCGCGCGAGGATGGCGTCGGGCCCGGCGGGCTCCCCGTCCGCGGCGTCGGCGACGAGCGCGGGCTTGAGCTGAGCGAGCAGTTGCTCCGCGCCCGGGCAGGCGCCGAGTCGCACGGCGATGACGGAGGGCCCGAGCCCGAGGTCGTGCAGCAGGTCGGCCAGCCGCGGGGCGAGCAAAGCGTGGTTGACTTCGCGGGCGAGCCGGCTGCGACCGTCGAGCAGCGGCGCGGCGAGGCGCGCGACGCCGGGAGGCAGGCCGCGGTCCCGGTCGAGCAAGCCGTCGAGCAGGGCCCGGACGAAGCCGCGGCTCAGCTCGACGATGAAGACGCGCCGCCCGTCCGCTGCCCAGGCGGCGGCCTCCTCGCGCCGGCGCGCGTCCCAGTCTTCCCAGGCGTCCGCGCTGAGCAGGACGGCGTCGAGGCTCAGTCCTGCGGCGGCGCGGCGCTCGCGCGCCGCGTCCACCCGCGCCGCGAAACGCGCGAACTCGGCCTCGGTCGAGTGCTCGCGCGCGTGGGCGACGCGCGCCTCGCGGCGGGCCGCCGTCTCCGTGCGCGGCAGCTCCTTGGCGATGCGGACCCAGTCTTCGACGGTCTCGGCGACGTAGACGAAGTCCGACATGGCCTTCAGAGACGGCAGCGGCGCGGCGATGACGGGCCGCCCCGTCGCGAGGCACTCGTATATCTTCGCCGGGATGACGCCCATGAGGAACGGCGTGAGCCGGTAGGGCAGGAGGAAGACCTCGTGCTCCTCGAGGGACTTGGCCAACGCCCCGCGCTCGACGGGCGGGAAGCGCCGCACGGCCGGGGAGGTCGGGGGCGCGTTGCCCTTGGTGAAGCCGCGCACGGTCACGCTCAGGCCCGCGGCCGCGAGCGCGTCCGGCACCCGCTCGTCGAGGTCGCCGCTCCAGGTGCCGTAGTAGCAGGCGTCGTCCCAGGTCCCGCGCGGCGGCTTGAGGCCGAAGAAGTCGGCGGGCACGCCCTGGTGTATCTTCGTCACGCGCGGGTGCTCCGCTCGCTTCTGCTCGTGGAGGAAGTCCGAGTCGCAGACGACCTCGTCGGCCAACGCGAGGAGAGCCCGTTCCGTCTCGGCGAAATCGGCGGGCGCGTGCGCGTGGCCGCGGAAGTTGGAGGCGCAGTCGTAGAGCACGGCGGCCGGGCGCAGGCGCCGCGCCAGCTCCACGATGGTCGGCGTCGGCGCGTAGACGACGCAGTCCGCCCCGTCGCGCAGCCCGGCGCGGCGCAGCTGCTCGAGCAGCCGCGGGATGAACACGCGGGAGTTGAGCGCCCGGAAGAGCCGCCAGGTCGGCGGGAGCACGCGGGGGGAGAGCACGCGCACGCCGTCGGGGATGGAATTGGAGCCGCTGACCGCGGACGGGAAGGCCTGGTTGCGCAGACGGCGCCACACGCGGGGCAGGTCGCGCCACGACGGGTTGCGGAAGCCCGTGTTCTCGACGAAGAACACCTCGTCGCCCCGCGCGGCGAAGGCCGCGGCGAATATCTGGTGGCGCTGCCAGGCCGTGTCCCAGTCGATGGTGCTCAGGACGACGACCTGACGACGGCCGGGCTTCAACGGCCTCTCCACCAGTCCAAAGTGTCGGCGAGGCTGCGCGCGAGCGTGAAGCGCGGGCGCCAGCCCGTCTCGCGGCGCAGCTTGCGCGCGTCGGCCGCGAGGTCCTGCACCTCGGCCTTGCGCAGGCGCGCGGGGTCCACCCGCACGGCGACGGCGGCGGTGGAGGCGGCGAGCAGGCCGTCGAGCACGGCGCGCATCGAGGTGGAGCGGCCCGCGCCCACGTTGTAGCACTCGCCGCCGCGGCCGCGCGCGCCGAGCGCGAGCAGGGCCTCGGCCGCGTCGCGCGCGTCGAGGTAGTCGCGCCGGGGCGACAGGTCTCCCACGAGCAGTTCCGGGGGTTGGCGTCCGGCCTCGATGGCCGCGACCTGGCGCGCGAACGCGCCCGGAGCGAGGTTGTCCGGCGTGCCCGGCCCCAGCACGTTGAAGAGGCGGGCGACCACGACGGAGACGGGGCCGCGGTTGTAGGAGAGGGCGGCCAGGGTCTGCGCGAGCTTGCTGGCGCCGTAGAGAGAAAGAGGCTCCAAGGGCGCGTCCTCGCGCACGACGCGCCGTCCGCCGGCCGCGCCGTATTCCGCGGCGGAGCCGACGAGCACGACCTTCACCGGGCGGCCCTCCGACGACAGCGCCTCCAGGAGGTTCACCGTGGCCGTCGCGTGAGACTTCCAGTAATCCTCCCAGGAGCCGGGCCGGGTGCGGCCGGCGAGGTGGAAGACGAGCGAGGGCCGGGCGTCGCGGACCAGGGCACGCGCCGAGGCGGCGTCGGACAGGTCGAGGTCCCGGTGCCGGGAGAGGAACGGGCGCCGTCCCCGGAGGCGCTGCGCGAGCGGTCCCGCGAGGAAGCCGCCGGCGCCGGTCAGCAGGACGCGGGCCACGCGCGCCTCAGACGTTGTAGAGCCCGGCTTTGTAGTCGGCGAGGTGGGCGCGGACGTATTCGACCGTGCGCGCCAGGCCCTGCTCGAGCGGCACGCGCGGCCGCCAGCCCAGGAGCTTGCGCGCCTTGGCATTGCCGCAGATGAGGCGCATGACCTCGCTGCGCTCGGGGCGGACCCGGGCGCGCTCCTCACGCACCTCGGCCTTGCGGCCGGTGAGCTTCATGAGCAGGCGCGCGGTCTCGCCGATGGTGACGCCGCGTCCCGAGCCGACGTTGATGACCTCTCCCACGGACTTGGGCGAGGCGGCCACCGCGAGGAAGCCGTCCACCGTGTCGGCGACGAAGTTGAAGTCGCGCACCGGGGACAGGGAGCCCAGGTTGAGCTTGGGCTCCGGCTGCAGGAGCTGGCAGATGATGGTGGGGATGACGGCGCGGGCGGATTGGCGCGGGCCGTAGGTGTTGAAGGGACGGCAGACGGCCACCGGCAGGCCGAAGGACTTCTCGAAGCTCAGCGCGAGCTGGTCGGCGCCGATCTTGGTGGCGGCATACGGGGACTGGCCCTGGAGGGGGTGCTCCTCGTCGATGGGGACGTAGCGCGCGGTGCCGTAGGTCTCCGAGGTCGAGGTGTGGACCACCTTGCGGACCTTGGCGCGGCGGGCGGCCTCGAGCACGTTGAGGGTCCCCGACACGTTGGCCGCCACGTAGGACGCGGGCGCGGCGTAGGAGTAAGGGATGGCGATGAGGGCGGCGAGGTGGAAGACCACGTCGGAGCCCGCGACCAGGTCGTTGACGCAGCCCGGGTCGGTGACGTCGCCGGCGCGGATCTCGACGCGGCGTCCCAGCGCCGGGTCGAGCTCCTCGAGGAAGCCCCAGTGCCCGCGCGAGTTGTAGTGCACCATGGCGCGCACGCGCGCGCCGCGGCGGGCGAGCTCCTCGGTCAGGTGCGAGCCGATGAAGCCCCCGGCCCCGGTCACAGCCACTCGCGCGTTCTTCCAGTTCATCGGTTGGATTCTATCACTTGCCGGATAAGTCGGCGAGGAGGCATTGGACGAAGCGCCCGGCGTTCTTCAAGGAGAACGGCCAGGACGCGAGCATGCGGCGCGCGTAGGCGCGGCGCAAGGCCTTGTCCGCCCCCGGCTCCAGCAGGGCGGCGGTCGCGGAGCGGTAGACGAACGAGAGGCGGCGGCTCATGCGCAGGCGGGCGCAGACGCCCGGCTCGGGGCCGAGGCGCTCCCGGAAGTGCTCGCGCAGCAGCGCCTCCAGGTTGTCGTGGTGGTACTGCACGCGGCGGGACGCCGACCCGGGGACGACGGTGTAGGAGGAGAGGACGGCGTCCAGGAAGCGGAACTCGCCGCGCCGGGCGAGGCGCATCCAGAAGTCGTAGTCCTCGACCGTGTTGTAACGGTCGCCCTCGCGGAAGCCGCCGATGGCCAGCGCCGCGTCCTTGCGGAACACCGCGGCCGAAGGGGCCACGCAGTTCGCCTCGAAGAGCAGGCGGTCGTAGAGGTCCGTCCCGCCGGGGCCTTTGCGCTCCACGCGCAGGACCTTGCCGTCCTGCACCACGTCGGTGTGGTGGCCGACGAGCACGCAGCCCGGGTGCGCGTCGAGCTCGGCCACGCAGCGGGCTAGCTTGTCCGGCGTCCAGAGGTCGTCGTGGTCGAGCAAGGCGACGAGCTCGCCTTTGGCCGCCTGGAGGCCGGTGTTGCGCGCGGCGGCGATGCGGCCGTTGGCCCGCCGCACGCAGGTCCCCGCCTTGCCCGTCCGGGCCAGCCACGCGTCGACCACGGCCTTCGTGTCGTCCGTCGAGCCGTCGTCCACGACGACCAGCTCCCAGTCCGCGAAGGTCTGCGCCGCCACGCTGTCGAGCGTGGCCGTGATGAACTTGGCGGCGTTGTAGGCGGGTATGACGACGGAGACGCGCGGCATTACAGCCCGAGCTTGCGCACGTCGTGTATCTGGACCAGGCCGACGGCCTTGCCGGACTTGTCGACGACGGGCAGGACGCTGAAAGGACGCGGCCGGTCGGTCATGAGCTCGACGGCGTCCATGGCCAGGCGCTCCGGACGGATGGTGGTCGGGCGCGCGTTCATGACCGAGGCGGCGCGGCGCCCCTCCAACCCGCCCTTCTCCATGGCGTTGCGCAGGTCCGCGTCGGTGACGAGGCCCTTGAAGCGCCCTCGGCCGTCCACGACCACGGCGGCGCCCGCGTGTTTGGCCGTCATCACGGCGATGAGCGCGCGCAGCGTCGCGTCCTCGCGCGCGGCGGGCAGTTCCGCGCCGGAGCGCATCACGTCGCGCACGCGCAGGGTCAGGCGCTTGCCGAGCTGGCCGGCGGGATGCAGGAGGGCGAAACGCTCCTTCGTGAAGCCGCGGCGCTCCATGAGGGCCACGGCCAGAGCGTCGCCCACGGCCATGGCCGCCGTCGTGCTCGCGGTCGGAGCCAGGTCGAGCGGGCAGGCCTCGCGGCCGACGGGCGTGTGCAGGACCACGGTCGCGGCCTTGCCGAGGCTGGAGTCGGCGACCGCGGTGATGGCGATGAGCTTCACGCCCAGGCGGCGCAGCACGGGCAACAGCGCGGTCAGCTCGGAGGACTCCCCGGACTTGCCGATGGCCAGCACGAGGTCGCGCTTTTCGACGAGCCCGATGTCGCCGTGAAGGGCCTCGGCCGGGTGGAGGTGGAGGGCCGGGGTGCCGGTCGAAGACAGGGTGGCGGCGATCTTGGCGGCGACGAGGCCGGACTTGCCCACGCCGGTGACCACGACCTTGCCGCGGCAGCGGGCCATGAGGTCCACGGCCCTCGCGTAAGCCGGGCCGACGGCCGCGCGCGCGGCCTTGAGCGCCGCGGCCTCGAGGTCGAGGGTGCGGCGCACGGAGTCGAGTGCCGCCTTGTCCTTCGCGCTCATGCCCCGCCCTCCATGTGTTCCCTCATGTCGGCCAGCCCGTCGGCGAGCGCCATCGCCTTGACGCCGAGTTCCTTCTCCATGCGCTTGACGACGAAGGTGGTGTCCGGCGGGCGCCTGGCGATGGCGGGGAAACGCGCGCTCGTCACGCGTTTGACGAGCCCCGCGTCGAGGCCGAAGGCCTTCGCCACGGCCAGCCCGAACTCCCAGCGGTTGACCACGGTCTTTCCCGCGAGGTGGAAGACGCCCGAGGGGCGTTTCTTGAGGACGGCCCACAAAGCGCGGCCGCACTGCCGGTTGTAGAGCGGGTTCTCGCGCACGTCGTCCACGAGCTCGACGGCTTCCCCGCGCAGGAGCTTCTCATAGACCCAGGTCGCGGGGTTGGGGCGCGTGACCGTGCGGTTCCAGCCGTACATCAGGATGGGGCGCACGATGGTCCACTTCTCGAGGGTCTCCTGCACCAGACGCTCGCACTCGACCTTCAGGCGGCCGTATTTGTTGACGGGGTTGGTCGGGTCCTTCTCCGAATAGGGCGCGTCGGTCCCGTCGAAGACGGCGTTGGTCGAGACGTAGACCAGGTGGATGCCGCGCGTGCGGCAGGCCGCCGTCACGTTGAGCGTGGAGACGATGTTGGACTCGAGGCTCTCCGCGTATTTGGTCTCGACGTAGTCCACGCTGGCGATGCCGGCGGCATGGATGACGGCGTCGAACTTGTGGCGGGTGAAGAGCCGTTCCACCGCGCGTTTATCGCGCAGGTCCACGGACAGGTGCCGGGCGCGTTTGGCCGGGACCTTGTAGTCGCGCAGGTGGACGGAGGTGATGGCGACCCCGGAAGGGGCCGTCTCTTCCAGGCCCTTCCCTAATAGGCCGGTCCCGCCGGTGACGAGGATGTGAGGCCGGGCGCTCATCGGGGGGATTCTACCATTTCGTATGATGGGGCCATGAAACCACGGTTCTTGCCGTTGGTCGCCGTCCTCTCCGTCCTCGCCGGCTGCGCGGGAAGCGCGAAGGCGCCGTCCGCTTCCTCCCCGCAGGACGCCTTCATGGCCGAGCTGGCCTCTTTGTGCGGCAAGGCCTTCGAGGGACGCATCGCCGCGAAAGTCGGCGGGAGCGCGGGGCCCGACCCCTTCGAGGGCAAGACCCTGACCCTGCACGTGCGCGAGTGCGCGCCGGGCGTCGTGCGCGTGCCGTTCCACGTCGGCGACGACCGCTCCCGCACCTGGGTGTTCACTCGCACCGCGGCGGGTCTGCGCCTGAAGCATGACCACCGCCACCAGGACGGCACGCCCGATGCCATGAACCTCTACGGCGGCGACGCCGTCGACGCCGGGACCCGAGAGAGGCAGTCCTTCCCCGCCGACCAGGCGTCCAAAGACATGTTCGTCAAAGGCGGCATCCCGCAGTCGGCGGAGAACGTCTGGGTGGTCGGGTTGATCCCCGGTAGGTCGTTCAGCTACGCGCTGACGCGACCGGGGCGCGAGTTCCGCGTCGAGTTCGACCTGACGCGGCCGGTGTCGCCGCCGCCGGCGCCCTGGGGCTCGGAGCCTTAGAGGAGGCGGCCGAGCAGGGCCGCCTGGCCGAGCAGGACGAGGCCGCAGAGGATCGCCAGCATGCGGCGCTTGCGCACCGCCAGGCGGGCGTTGGCCCCAATCTCGGCGACCAGGTCTTCGTGGTACTGGGTGGCGGTGATGCCCCCGCCCAAGTAGCGGTCCATCTTGAGGATGAGCTCGCCGTGGGCGTATTTGGCCAGGTCCTCGGCGGTGATGAAGGAGTCGTCCACGCTCTGCCGGCCGCGCGCCGGGTCGAGCGCGGCGCCGTCGCCGGGAAGGCGCGGGCGCGCGATGAAGGCGCCGAGGCCGAACAACACGGCCAGGCCGAGCGTCGCGGCGACGAACGGCTCCCCGGGGCGCGCGGCCAGCAGCTCGAGCGCGGCGAACCCGGTGAGGGCGAGCAGCTGCCAGTCGGCTGCCGCGACGCCGGCGCGCAGGAAGTCGAGGATGGCCCACAGGCGCCGCTCCGGCTCGGGCGTCAGGTGCGAGGAGACGCTCATCAGCGCAGGTCGGACTTGGGCGCGGGCTTGGGCGCGGCTTTGGGCTGCAGCTTGGGCTGCGGCGCCCATGAGGGCGCGGCGTCGGTGAGGCCCTGCTTCTTGAGCCAGTATTCCATCTTCGGCACCTGCCAGGCGTAGTCCACGGGGCCGCCGCCGCGCTGCTTGAGCGCCAAAACGCGTTTGCCGCAGAACGGGAACGGGTCGCAGGAGCCCGGGTGGTTCTCGAGCAGGGCCGGGCGCAGGACCATGCAGCCCCAGTCCGGGTACAGGGCCTCGCCCTCGGGCGGCGGCGTGGGGTCGAAGGGGGTCACGATGCCGCCTTCGCCCTCGCGCAGCGCGCGGCGCGGGTTCCAGCGGTCGTAGACGGAGACCGAGGCCGCGGAATCGAGCGTCGGGTCGTTGGCCAGCGCCTCGACGCCTTTGTCTATCATCTCGGCGGTGACCGTGCCGGTGTGGGCGTGCAGGACGACCAGCAGCTCGCAGGCCGTCCCCTCGTGCGCGAGGTCCTCCTTGATGAACTTCCAGCTGTAGAGCAGGGCCTCGAGCTGGTCCTTGGGGCTCTCCAGCGGCGGCTCGACGAGCACGGCGTCGTACTGCATGGCCGTGCGGCGCACGACCATGGTCTGCGCGTGCACGTAGCGGCGGCCCACGTTGCGGGAGCGGCGCGCGGCGATGAGGGGGTAGGCGCTCAAGGGACGGCCCAGCACCTCGGCCTCGTTCTCGGGGAAGTCCGGGGAGTCGGCGGGGTCGAGCATCAGCGCGATGATCATGTCCGCTCCTTAGGCCTTGACCCCGAGCGCTTCCAGGGCGTCGAGCGCCGCGGCGGCGGTCGCGTCCCAGGAGTGGCGCTCGACGGTGCGCACGCCCTCGGCGATGAGCTTGAGCGAGAGGCCCGGCGTCGCCGCGAGGTTGAGCACCTGCTCGGCCAGCGCGGCGGCGTCCCCGGGCGGGAAGAGCAGGCCGTTGCTGAAGTGGGTGATGAGTTCCGGCACCGCGCCGGCGCTCACGCCGATGACCGGGCAGCCCTCGGAGAGCGCGTGCAGCGCCAGGGAGGGGAAGCCGAGGTGGCCGCCGAGCTCGACGTAGGCCTTGGCCGCGCGCAGGTACTCCATCTTCTTGGGGTGCGGCAGCTCGCCCGGGAAGGAGACCTTGTTGTCGCCGAGGAGCAGGGATTTGGCGCGCTCGCGCAGGGCGGGCAGCGCGGGCCCGTCTCCGATGATGGTCAGATGCCAGTCCAGGCGCAGGCGCGCGAGCGCCGAAAGCGCGGTCTCGAAGGCGGGACGCGTGAAGTCGTCGAGCGTGCCCGCGGCCACGATGCCGAAAGCCGCCGGGCGCGAGGCGCGCAGCGTCACCAAAGCGATCTGTTGGGCGAAGATCTGGTCGTAGGCGTAGGGGGCGATGCGCACGCGTTCCGGACCGATGTTCCAGCCCGCGACGACCCCCTGGAGGTGGCGGCTGGGGACCAGGAGCACGTCGGCGGAGCGCGCGAGTTCCTGGACCTCCTCGAGCGCCGCCTGCGAGGCGCCCGCGTACGAATCGATGAGTCGCAGGGCCGCCGGCCGGCCGGCGGCGCGCGCCGCCCGCAGCGCGGCGGGCTGGAGGCTGTTGATGAAGACGGCGTCGTGGTCGGCGGCGAAGCGCTCGCGCGCGAGCAGCTCGGCCGTGGCGGCCGCGGGGCCGGGGGCCACGACGCGCACCGTCGCCGTGTGCCCGCGCGCCGGCGCGCGTTTGGCGACCTCCCGGCAGAAGGCGTCCTCGCCGTTGGGCGAGCTGGGGTCCGGGACGAGCAGGAGCCTCACGCGGGGACCTTCTTGGTCGTCCGCAGGATGGTGGGGGGCAGCTGGCCCATGGAGTGCTCGAAGCGCTGGGCGGCGCGCGAGGCGTTGAACGGGATGTTCAGCGTCTTGCGGACCGTGCGTTCGACCTCGTCGCGCAGCGCCACGAGGCGTTCGGCCGAGAGGGCGTCGGTGTAGACGTAGGCCTTGTAGCCGCCGTCGGGGTCGCCTTTGTAGTAGTCGGCGGTGCGCGTGTAGTCCACCTCGTGGCTGTAGAGCCGGTCGCCGGTCTCGGCGTAGGTGTACACCCAGACGTCCTTCTCCGTCGGATGCGGCACGGCGCGGTCGTAATACGGCGTGCCCGGGTAGGTCGTGATGATGGTCACGTCGAAGTCGTCGGGCCTGGTCGCGAGCAGCCACTCCTTGGTCTCGCGCACCGTCTCCTCGCTCTCGCCGGGGTGGCCGAGCGACATCAGCGCCTTGACCTTCAGGCCGTGGCGCCGGGCGATCTCGACGCAGCGCGTGTTCTCCTCGCGCGTGGACCGCTTGTTGATGTTCTGCAGGATGCGCGGCGACCCGGATTCGAAGCCGGTGAGGATCCAGCGGAAACCCGCGCGCCGCATGGCCGCGGCCTGCGCGTCGGTGAACAGCTGCGCCTTGATGAAGCCGCGCAGGCGCCACTCGACGCCGAGGCGCTGCTGCTCCGCGGTGATGGCGTCCATGAGCTCGACCATCTTGGTGTTCACGTTGAGCTCGTCGTCGTAGAGCATGAAGCCGCGCGTGCCGTAGGTCTGGTGGAGGTGGCGCAGCTCCGCGACCACGCTCGCCGTCGAGCGGGTGCGCACGCGCCGCAGCATCGGCGACTCGCGGCCGCCGCAGAAGCCGCAGGAGAAGGGGCAGCCCAGCTGCGCGATGAGGCTCGTCGCCGGGACGCCTTCGATGGAGTAGTGGTAGCTGTCCACGTCCACGAGGTGCCGCGCCGGCAGAGGCAGCTCGTCGAGACGCTGGCTCGTGAGGAAGAGGGGCGAGCGCGGGTCGTCGCCGTCCACGACCTTCGGCGCCTCCGGGCGGATGGCCGCGAACACGGCTTCCTCTCCGTCGCCGGGCACGAGGACGTCGAAGGCGGCCATCAGGGCGTCGAGGGCCTTGGTCGCCCGGCCCGGCGCCTTGCGCGAGAACTCTCCCTTGGCCGCCGCCGACACGAGCGTCACGTGCGGCCCGCCCAGGATGAGGCGCGCCGACGGCTTGCCCGCGCGCAGCGCCTGGGCGATCTTGTACGCCGCGGGCATCTGCGGCGTCGTCGCGGTCACGCCGAAGACCTCCGCCGAGCTGGCGCGGGCGTGCAGGCGCGTCACCTCCTCGTAGTTCTCGATGCCGGAGAGGTCGAGCATCTCGACCTCATGGCCGGCCTCCTCGAGCACGGCGGCCACGCGCAGGATGCCCAGCGTCATGAAGACGCGCTCGTCGAGGAGGAAGATGGAGGGGGGCGTGATGAGGCCGATGCGCATCCGGTCCCATTGTAACAGGGGGGGTCAGGGCCGTCAATGTCATCCCGGTCAACGCGGCCCTCTAGTCGGGGAAATGGCGCTTGGCGCAGTCCGGGCAGACCCCGTGCGAGAACTGCGCGGGCGTCTTGTCGGAGACGAAGTCCTCGAGGCTCTGGTAACCGCCCTTCTCGTCTCGGATGCGGCGGCAGTACGCGCACATGGGCAGGATGCCCTCCAGCGTGCGCACGCGCTCGGTCAGGCTGACGATGCGTTCGGCCACGCGCAGACGCATGCGCAGGGCCTCGACGTCCAGCGGCTTGACCAGGAAGTCGTCCACGCCCTCTTCCATGGCGCGCGCGTGGTGGCCGCCGCCGACCATCGTGCCGGTGAGCAGGATGAAGTAGACGTAGGGCGAGTCGACGCGGCCGCGCACGCGCCGGCACAACTCGAGCCCGTCGAGCTTCGGCATCATCCAGTCGCTGACCACGACGCGCGGTCCCCGGGTCAGGAGCAGGTCCCAGGCTTCTTCGCCGTCGCGGGCCTCGATGACCTCGTGGCCCAGCTTGGCGAGCGACGCGCGCAGGAGGGTGCGGCTGGTGGCGTCGTCCTCGGCGACCAGGACCTTCATGCGTCCATTATAGCGCGAGGCGCAGGAAGATCTCGACGTTGCCTTTGGGGCCGGGCGCGACGGAGACGCTTTCGCCCCGCGGTTCGAGCCCCAGCGACAGCGCCGCCTCGCGCACCTTGGCGACGGCCAGGGCGCGCGTCGCCGGGTCCTTGACCACGCCTTTGGGGGCCAGCTTGGGGCCGACCTCGAACTGCGGCTTGACCATCACGAGGAGCTCGGCGCCGGGAGCGAGGCAGGGCAGCACGAAGGGCAGGACCTGGGTCAGCGAGATGAACGAGACGTCGGCCACGCACAACGACGGCTTGGGGTCGAACCAGGCGGGGTCCAGGTCGCGGGCGTGGGTGTTCTCGCGGCTGACGACGCGCGGGTCCTTCCGGAGCTTGTCGGCGAGCTGGGCGGTGCCCACGTCCACGGCGTGCACGAGCGCCGCTCCGCGCTGGAGCAGGCAGTCGGTGAAGCCGCCGGTCGAGGCGCCGAGGTCGAGGCACACGCGGCCCTTCGGGTCCACGCCGAAGGCGTCGAGCGCGCCGGCGAGCTTGAGGCCGCCGCGCGAGACGAAGGGGCAGGGGTCGGACTTGAGGGAGAGCTCGGCGTCGGGCCCGACCGGGGCGCCGGCCTTCGGCGCCGGCTTGCCGTCCACCAGGACCAGGCCGGCCATGACCGCGGCCTGCGCCTTGGCGCGCGTCGGGAAGAAGCCGCGCTCGACGAGGGCCTGGTCCAGACGCGTGCGCGGGGCGCTCACGGGGCTATGCTATCATAGGCCCCCGCATGAAAGCCCGGATCCTCGACTGCAAGGGCGCGGCGGCGCGCTACTTCGATTGGGCCGCGCGCGAGATCGCCGCCATGAAGCGCAAGCCGCGGCTGGCCACGGTCCTGTTCCGTCCCGAGCAGAACCCCGCTTCGCTGCGCTACCGCGACCTCATCGTGCGCGACGCCGAGCGCCTGGGCATCGTGGTCGAGCCGCACGAGGCCAAGGAGGAGGAGGAGCTCCTCGCGCTCGTGCGCCGCCTCAACGACGACAAGGCCGTGACGGGGGCCATGCTCTTCTACCCGCTGCGCGCCGCGGTCAAGGACGAGGACGTGATGGACCTGCTCTCCCCGCACAAGGACGTCGAGGGGCTGCACTCCCTCAACCTGGGCTACCTCCTCAAGTACAAGCGTTTCCTCGACGAGGCGCGCGGCGTCAAATGCGTCGTGCCCGCCACGGCCAAGGCGGTCGTGAAGCTGCTCCAGTCGGAGCCCGAGCTGCGCCTGGAGGGCGCCTTCGCGTGCGTGGTCAACAACTCCATGCGGGTGGGCAAGCCGCTGGGGCTCATGCTCGAGAACCTCGGCGCGACCGTGGTGAAGTGTTACGACCGCACGCCCCGCGCCCTGCTCGAGGACTGCGTGCGCCGCGCGGACGTGGTCGTCACCGCCGTGCCCGACCCGGCTTTCCGCGTCCCGGCGGCGTGGGTCAAGCCGGGCGCGACCTTGGTGGACGTCTCCTTCGAGGGCAACTTCGACGCCAAGGAGCTCATGAGCGTCGCCGGCCGTCTGACGGTGCCCGAGAACCGCGTCGGCTCGATGACGCGGGCGATGACCTTCGTGAACCTGGTGTACTGCGCCAAGAACGCCCCGCTGCGCCGGGTCGCGCCGCGACGCCGGAAATCCTGATGCCCGCCTGGGTCGTGGACCTCGGGCTGGTCTACTGCGCCGGGGTGTGGGGCTCGACCTTCTTCATCGTCAAGGACGCCCTCGCGGGCGTGGACCCCGTGGCGATGGTCGCGCACCGCTTCCTGCTGGCCGCGGTCCTGCTCGCGCCGTGGGCGCTCTCGCGGCGCGCGGCGAGGCGGCATCTCAAGGAGAGTTTCCTGCTCGCGGCGCTGCTGTTCGCGCTGTACGCCACCCAGACCGTGGGCCTGGGGCACACCTCGGCCGCCAACTCCGGTTTCATCACCGGCTTGTTCGTCATCTTCGTGCCGCTGTTCCTGCTCGTCTTCCTGCGCCAGCCGCCGACGCGGGTGCAGTGGGGCTCCTCCGCGCTGGCGCTGGCCGGCCTGTGGCTGCTCACCGGCGGCGTGAAGGCGGTCAACTACGGCGACGCCATCACCTTGGTGTCGGCGGCGACCTACGCCGGGCACCTGCTCGCCACGGACCGTTTCGTGCGCGCCGACGCGGACGCGGTCGTGCTGGCGTTCCACCAGTTCTGGATGTGCGGGGCGATGGCCGTCCTCTGGTGCCTGGCCGCCGGCCGCCCGCTGGCCGTGGGCACCGAAGCCGCGGCGCGCACCATCATGTTCCTGGCCGTCGCGCCGACGCTGACCGCCTTCTTCATCCAGATGTACGCCCAGAAGACGGTCGCCCCGGTGAAGGTGAGCCTCATCTTCTCCCTGGAGCCGGTGTTCGCCGCCGTCTTCGCGTGGACGGTCGGCGGCGAACGCTTCGTCCCCGGCGCCGCCGCCGGCGGCCTCCTCATCGTCGCCGCCATGATGGCCGGCGAGCTGTCCAAGCTCGACCTCCTGAAAGCCCGCCGCAAAGAAGTCCTCCCGAGTTAACGGAAGGGACAGGCACTTTCGTTAATCGACAGTAGGGGCTGGTCTTCCCGGGGCGGAGTCAGAGGCCGAGGGCGGAGAGGCGGCGGCCGAGGTCCTGGGCGCCGCGGAAACGCAGGGCGAGCAAGCCGACCTTGGCGGCGGCGGCTACGTTCTCGGGGAGGTCGTCGATGAACACGGTCTCCTCGGGGCGGGTGCCCGACAGCTCCAACGCGGCGCGGTAGATGGCCGGGTCGGGCTTGCGCAGGCCGACCTCGTGGGAGAGGATCATGCCGCGGACCTGCGAAGGGAAGGCGTAGCGCTCGCGGATGTAGTCGAAGTGCAGCGCGTTCGTGTTCGACAGCAGGTAGGTGGGCACGGAGCGCCCGACGCGCTTGAGCAGGGCGTGGGAGCCGCGGTCCAGCGTGAAGTGGTCGCACCACAGCCGGCGGAAGCCGGCGTAGCTGCCGCGGTAGCCCAGCTCCTCGACGAACAGGCGGTGGATCTCCTCGCCGCCGACCGCGCCGGTCTCGATGCGCTCGATGACCTTCTCCTTCCACAGCAGGCGCGTGACCTTCACGGGGTGGCGGCCGACCGCCCAGGCGAACTTCCTCAATATGCGCCGGTGAGAGAAGCGCAGGAGGACGTTGCCGACGTCGAAGAAGGCGGCGCGCACGGTCATGGGGTCATTATACCCCTTCGCCCGCCGTTGACCCGCCGCCGGAGAGGGGCTACACTGGCGTCATGAAGCTCCTGGCCGCGGTCGCGGTGTGCGCCTGCCTCGCCGCGCCCGTCCGGGCGGCGGACGCGGGCCCGCTCCAAGACGTGGTGGTGCGCCCCGGAGACACGCTTTGGTCCATCGCCAACCGCTACCTGGACGACCCGTCTCGTTGGGACGAGATCCTCGCGCATAACCGCCTCCCCAGCAAGGACCCCACCATCGCCCTGCCGGGCATGACCTTGAGGGTGCCGACGCGTCTCATCAAGGCGGCCATGCGCGCGGCGCACCTGACCTACTTCGTCAACGAGGTCCGCTGGCGGCGCAGCGAGACCGCGGGTTGGAAGGGCGTCAGCGTGGGCATGGAGCTGCGCCGCGGCGACGGCCTGCGCACGCACGCCGATTCGCGGGCGCGCGTCATGCTGCTCGACAAGGAGCTGCTGAACCTGGAGGCCGACTCCATGGCCATCATCAAGCCCGACGAGGCTTCCGACCTCGTGCTGCGCCGCGGCGGCGTCTTCGCGGGCAAGGCCCGCATCGTCACGGCTTCGGCGCGCGTGACGCCCCGCTCGGGCGACACGCGCTACTTCGCCTCCGTCGAGCCGGACCTGACCACCCGCGTGCAGGTCATGCGCGGCACGGCGACCGTGGACGCGCAGGGCGCCAGCGTGGAGGTCCCGGCGGGCATGGAGACGGCCGTGCCGCCCGGGATGAAGCCGGGCCCGCTGCGGCCGGTGCGCGACCTCCCGCTGCTGGAGGCGCGCGCGCAGGAGCACCTCTCGGCGCTCAAGGCCGGGGGCGGCATCGCCGCCGACCCGCGCCCCGAGCCGCCGGCGCCGGAGCCCGAAGGCGACGTGGAGTCCGTGCGCGGCGACATCCAGGTGCTCAAGATCGGTCAGCCCATCAAGGCCTACCACGTCCAGGCGTCGGCCACCGTGGACTTCCGCAAGCCGCTGTTTGACCGCTTCTACGACGAAGGCGAGCGTTTCGTCCCCTCCGACACCGGCCTGGCGCCCGGCAACTACTGGTGGCGCGTCGCGGCCGTCGACCTGCTCGGCGTCGAGGGGGCTTTCAAGCCCGCTCATTACTACAGCCTCGGCCTCAAGCAGGCGGACCCCGACGAGGAGCGCATGGCCTCCGCGCTGAGCATCCTGACCCCGGAGAACAACGACCAGATCGGCGGCGAGGTCGCCCGGGCGTCGGGCATCCTGCGCGACCAACGACTGACTTTGCACATCAACGGCGTGCCGGTGAAGGTCAACGAGGACGGCACCTTCGCCATCACCGTGCGCGTGCGCTACGGCCGCACGGCCATCGTCTTCAGCCTGACCGACCCGAAGGGCAACCAGGCCCACGTCTCGCGCTACGTCATGAAGCTGTAGCGGGTCGTCGCGGCCGCCGCTTCAGGACGGGCGCGTGCCCGGCGGCCGTCCGAGGTGAGCGAACAGCGCCGCCGACGCGGCCTTGAGCTTGGTCTCGTCCACGCCGGTATCGGCGCCGGCGGCCTTGAACGCGGAGAGCAGGGACTCGGTGGACGCGTTGCCGGCCGCGCGCGGGGCCCACGGGCAGCCGCCCGCGCCGCCCGCGGAGGCCTCGAAGCGCGAGACGCCGAAGGTCTTCCAGGCGACGAGGGCGTTGGCCACCGCCCGGCCGAAGGTGTTGTGGAAGTGCAGCGACACCGACGCCGGCGCCACGGCCTTGAGCAGGACGCCGAGAAGGCGGCGCACCTCGTCCGGCGAGGCCTTGCCCAAGGTGTCGCCGATGGACCATTCGGTGGCGCCCAGGTCCTCGAGCCGGCGCGCGAGGTCGGCGACCTTGGCGGGGGTGATGAGCCCCTCGTAGGGGCACCAGAAGGCGTAGGACACCACGGCGCGCGCGGGGAGGCGAGCGGCGCGCGCGCGCGCGAGCACGGGCTTGAGACGGGCGAGGGTCTCGGCCACGCTCGCCCGGCCGATCTTCTGCGCGTGCGTCTCCGACGCGTCCACCGCGACGAGGATCTTCGTCGCTTTGAGCGCCAGCGCCAGCTCGAGCCCGGGCTCCCCGGCCACCAGCGCCGCGTAGCTCACGCCGGGCTTGCGCGTGATGCGGGCGAACACTTGCTGCGAGTCCGCCAGCGCGGGGGAGGCCTTCGGGTCGAGGAACGCGGCGGCCTCGATGTCGGCGAGGCCCGCGTCCGACAGGGCATCGATGAACGCGACCTTGGCGTCGAGAGGGACGACGCGTTTCTCGTTGTGCAGCCCGTCGCGCGGCCCGACCTCGATGAGGCGTGGGCGCGGGCGGGGCGCGGGAGCGTTCAAACCGTCGCCTCCGGGACCAATTCGATGCGGCGCCAGGCGCCGCTCCTGAAGCGCAGGTACAAGATGACGGCCAGCAGGCCGAGGTAGGCGAGCAGGAAGGCCATGGCGTGGCGCTCGTCGCCGCCCCAGCGCCGCACCGCCAGCCAGCTGCCCGGCAGGAAGAAACCCCAGGCGAGCGCGCAGCGCGTCCACATCGGGAAGGAAGTGTCGCCCGCGGCGCGCAGGCATTCGGTGAAGGTGATGCCGCCGGCGTCGAAGGCCTGCCACAGGGCCGACATCATCAGCATGGTCACGCCCACGCGCAGGAAGGTGCCGTCGCCGTCCGGGGAGGCGAAGGGCGCCAGCAGCAGGGCTGGGAAGGCGAGGTAGACCAGGCCGGCCAAGCACATCCAGCCCGCCGCCGTGAGGAAGGTCAGGCGGACCAAGGCGGGCACCTCGTCGCGGCGGCCCGCGCCGATGGCCTGCCCCACGAGGATCGAGCCCGCGTTGGCCAGCCCGAAGGCCGGCATGAACGCGACCGAGTTGATCTGGATGACGGCCATCATCGCGCCGAGCGCGGCCGTGCCGAGGCTGGCCACGACCACGTTGACGAAGGCGATGAAGGCGTAGAACTCGAAGGACCAGTTCAGGCCCAGCGGGAACCCGAAACGCAGCATGCGGCGGAACTCGTCGAGACGCAGCGGAGTGGACGCCACGGTCCGGCCCTCGAGCAGGAAGGCCGCGAGCAGCACGAGGAAGGCGCCCAGCGAGGCGGCCACGCTGGCCAGCGCGGCGCCGCGCACGCCCAGGGCCGGGAAGCCCAGGTTGCCGTCGATGAGCAGCCAGTTGAACAGGACGTTGAGCCCCATGGCGGCGAGGTTGGCGCGCATGGCCATGCGGGTGTCGCCCAGGCCGCCGAAGTAGTTGCCCAAGGCCTCGATGCCCACCGCGAAGCCCGTCGAGAGGAGGCGCAGCGAGAGGTAGGCGGTCATCGCGGACTCGACGGCCGGCGCGTAGTGGAGCAAGCCGAGCGCGCGCGGCAGCAGCGGCAGGCCCGCGAGCATGACGGCCTGCGCGAGCGCGGCGACGCCCAGTCCGTACCAGCCGTAGCGCCGCGCGCCCGGGTGGTCGCCGCGCCCGTGCAGCTGGGAGCTGAAGCTCGAGACGATGAAGACCACGCCCATCGGCAGGATGAAGGCCGCCACCGCGTTGAGCGAGCCCGCGGTGGTCGCGGCCATCGCGGCCTCGCCCAGATGGGCGACCATGAGCGCGTCGGCCAGGCCGACGACGACCTGGGTCGAGCGCGACACGATGACGGGCCAGGCCAGGGAGAGCAGCGCTTTCATCGGGGGCGCTTAGTTGAACAGCCGCCCGAACAGCGGCATGACGATCTCGAAGGCGATGAGGATGACGACGATCCACTCGATGAACTCGAGGCGCGCGGTGGAGAGCACGTGCTCCATCTTCTCGTAGATGCTCTCCAGGGTGCGCAGCTTGCGCTGGATGCTCGCGTCCCAGGCGCCCAGGTGGTAGCGGCGCGCGGCCTGCTGGTAGAGGCGCGCCAGGTACTGGTCGCCCAGCAGCTTGATGGCGTTGTTGATGCCCTCGAAGAGCACGGCGCTCTCGACCTGCAGCTCGCCCAGCTCGCGCAGCTCCTGGTCGGCCTTGGTGAAGATGCTGAAGCGGCCGAGGTTGGAGAGCGAGTGGTAGTGGCGCTCGAGCGAGGCGTCGAGCTGGGCGTCGAGGTGGCGCAGCTCGAGCAGCTGCACCGTGGCGAACTCCAGAACGGCGCGGGTGTCGTCGGCGCTTTTGGCGAAGACGATGGCCGACACCCAGTCCACGAGGGTGAGGTCGTCGGCGCCGTAGGAGACCTGGCAGGACAACGCGTCCTGGACCTCCTGCTCCGAGCTCAGGTCCGCGTCGGCGCGCAGCACCTGGGCGAGCAGGGCGCCCTCCTCCGCGACGAGGCGCGAGCGCGCGCCCGGCTCGGAGAACTCCTTCACCTGGAAGATGACGTAGTCCTCGTAGGCGGCGGCGATGGCGGGGCTCTTGACCGCGGGCGCGATGCCTTTGAGCAGCTCCTCGACCAAGCGGCGCGAGTCGGCGAGCAAGGTCTCGTTGTCGTAGAGCTGCTCGGAGAGGGGCGCGAGGGCCGAGAAAGGGCCCGCCAGCGGGATCTGATAGCAGACGGTCACGGCGCCGAAGTCGTAGACCACGAGCTCCACGTTGGGCGCGGTGCGCCAGCTCCCGATGGCCAGCGGCGCGGACGACTGGGTCACGCGCAGCGGGTAGGGCTGGAACTCGAAGTACTTCGGCGCGCGGCTCTGGTGGCGGATGGGCGCGCGTTCGGTCAGCGCGGTGAGGTGTTTTCCCGCGACGTCGAGGCCGATGGCCAGCCCCACGTCGTAGACGAGGTAGACGTGGGCGACGCCGTCCTTGATGACCGGGTCGAAGCGGCTCATGCCCGCTCCGGCCGCAACGGGAAGTCCACGGGCACCGGCGCCTCGAAACGCAGGGGGCGGCCGTCCTCGGGGTGCTGGAAAGAGAGGCGCCAGGCGTGCAGGAGCTGGCGCTCGGCGCCGAGCGCGGCCAGGTCGGCGGGCTCGAGGCGTTTGTCCACCGCCTTGAGATAGACCTCGCCGTTGCCGTGGTAGAGCTTGTCGCCCGCGATGGGGTGACCGATGGAGGCCAGGTGCGCGCGTATCTGGTGCAGGCGGCCCGTGCGCGGCTTGGCCGAGAGCAAGGTGAACCGCCCGTCGCCCGCCAAGCGCCGGAAATCGGTGACGGCGTCGTCTCCGCCCGCGACGCCGACGGCGCGGCGGACCTTGATGACGCCGCCCTCGTCGCCGATGGGCGCGTCCACGGTCTTCTCCGCCCAGTCCACGGCGCCGAGCACGACGGCGAGGTATTCCTTCTTCACGGCGTGCGCGAGGAACTGGCCGTGGATGTCGCGCGCGGCGGCGGCGTCGAGCGCGAGCAGGAGCACCCCGCTGGTCTCGCGGTCGAGGCGGTGGGCGAGATGGACGGGCCGCCCGAGCTGCCGGGAGAGCAGGTAGGTCACCGTGTTGTGGTGCACCTTGTCGGTGGGGTGGCTGAGCGTGCCGCCGGGCTTGTTGATGACCACGAGGCGCTCGTCCTGATACAGGATGGGCATGGTCTCGTGGGGGACCGGGGGCTCGACGGTCCGGGGGTAACGGATGAGGACGGTCTCGCCGTCGGCGACGCGCGCGGAGGGTTTGGCGGGGCGGCCGCGCAGGTACACGCGGCCCTCGCCGATGACGGCCTGGACCTGGGCGCGGGAGTACTTGTGCAGGCGCGCGGCGAGGAAGGCGTCCAGGCGCATGCCCGCCTGCTCCTTGAGGGGTTTGAACGGGACTTCGACCCAGGTCTGCGTCGTGCTCACCACCCCAGTATACCAGGGTCCCTCCCGAGCCACAAGCCGTTAAAAAATCATGCAAATTAAAAGATAATCCCATGGCTCGCATCGGAGGTCGTCCCGTCGAGGCCGGGGCGTGATATACTTAAGGGAAGCCGTTCCCGCCTCGATGCGCACCAAAACCCTCAAGAAGAAGAAGGTCCACGTCGTGACCTTGGGCTGTTCCAAGAACCTCTACGATTCCGAGGTCCTCATGGGCCAGCTCAAGGCCAACGGCGTGGCCGTGGAGCACGACCAGGACGACAGCGACGCCGCGGTCGTGGTCATCAACACCTGCGGGTTCGTGGACAACGCCAAGCAGGAGTCCATCGACACCATCCTGCGCTACGCCGACGCCAAGAAGCAGGGGCTCGTCGAGAAGGTCCTCGTCACCGGCTGCCTGTCCGAGCGCTACAAGGACGACCTCATCAAGGAGATCCCCGAGGCCGACGGCTATTTCGGCACGCGCGACCTGCCGCGCCTGCTCAAGGCGCTGGGCGCCGATTACAAACACGAGCTGGTGGGCGAGCGCCTCATCTCCACGCCGCGCCACTACGCCTACTTCAAGATCTCCGAAGGCTGCGACCGGCCGTGTTCGTTCTGCGCCATCCCGCTGATGCGCGGCAAACATATCTCCCGCCCCATCGAGG
The DNA here is from genome assembly GCA_033875325.1 of Elusimicrobiota bacterium. Lineage (GTDB taxonomy): Bacteria > Elusimicrobiota > Elusimicrobia > UBA1565 > UBA9628 > GWA2-66-18. The sequence continues at coordinate 114,718 of JANRKA010000111.1, forward strand.
AGCTGGTGGCCGAGGCCAAACACCTCGCCGGCGCGGGCACGCGCGAGCTGCTGCTCATCGCGCAGGATTCCACCTACTACGGCCTCGACCTCTACGGCAAGCGCCGGCTCGCCGACCTGCTCAAGGCCCTCTCCGACGTCGAGGGCATCGGCTGGATACGCCTCCATTACGCCTTCCCGACCGGTTTCCCGCTGGAAGTCCTCGACGTGATGGCCGAACGCCCGAACGTCGCCAAATACCTCGACATGCCCCTGCAGCACGTCAGCGATCGCATGCTCGCCTCCATGCGTCGCGGCACGACCAAGGCCAAGACCGAGGAGCTCGTCGCGGCCATCCGCGAGAAGGTCCCCGGCATCGCGCTGCGCACCACCCTCATCGCGGGTTACCCCGGCGAGACCAAGAAAGACCACGAGGAGATGCTGGCGTGGGTCGAGAAGACCCGCTTCGACCGCCTCGGCGTCTTCCCGTATTCCCACGAGGAAGGCACCCACGCCTTTACTTTGAAAGACGATGTCTCCGCCAAAGAGAAGAAGCGCCGCGCGGAAGCCGTCATGGCCGTGCAGCAGCCCATCTCCTTGGCCATCAACAAGGCCAAGATCGGCAAGACCCTCAAAGTCCTCGTGGACTACAAGGAAGGCCCGACCTTCTTCGGCCGCACCGAGGCCGACAGCCCCGAGGTGGACAACGAGGTCCGCATCGATGCCCGCGAGCACTACCTGCGCATCGGCGACTTCGTCCAGACGAAGATCGTCGGCGCCGAGGAATATGACCTCGTCGGCGAGCCGGCTTAGCCTCCTCCTGTTGTGCGTCGCGGCGCCCGCCGCGGCCATGCGTACCCCGCCGTCATTCGACCTGCCCCGCCGCGACCTCGGCGAGCTGCTGCGCGAGCTGGGCGCCGAGCCGATGCCCGAGGTCGTGCCCATGCCCGTGGGCTTCGGCGAGACCGAACACGCCGCGTACCGCCTCATGGCCGAGGGCCTCGAGGCCTCGGGCATGGACTTCCCCGACGTCTTCCGCGCCGCCTGCGCGTTGGCCGTCAGGCGCGGCGGGAGCGCGCACGAGACCAAGGTGATGCTCGCGGGCCTCGTGACCTGGCTCGGGGACCGCGACCGCCCCCGGAGCATCGGTCTTCAGGGCCGCGTGGACCTGGCCTTCCATTTCGTCTACGGCGCGTGGCTGGAGAGCATCGTCACGGGTTTCGGGGAACGCGCGGCGCTGGAGAAGGAGCGCCGCGACGCGTTTTCGCCGGGCAACGCCTACGACCTCGACGACCTGGCCGCGACCATGGTCGGGGCGCGTTGGGCGGCGCGTGAGAGCGCGCGCCTGGACGAGTGGGGGGACGGCCGCAGGCGTTTGACCGCGCTGCCCGCGTTCGCCTTCGGCCGCCTCGCTCCCGGCGCGCTGCCCGATGAGCGCCGCCTCGACGCCGTGCGCGACTTCGCGAGGACGGCTTTGCCCTGAAATGAGGCTTGACAAGCGCGAGGGCGTCCGTTATAATACCGTCAGTCACAATGTGACCAATAGTCATGACGCCTGTCATCGATAGAAAAGAACGGGAGTTCGAGCGGCGCGAGGGGGAGATTCTCGCGGCCGCGCTTTCCTTGTTCAACCGGGACGATTGGCAGTCGGTGACCATCGACCAGATCGCCGCCAAGGCCGAGATCGGCAAAGGCACGGTCTACAAACACTTCGAGAGCAAGGACCAGATCTACGCGAAGCTCGTCCTGGAATTCCATCGCGGCATCATCACCGAGATCGCGAACATAGACCGGACCCGTCCGCCTCTCGAGGTGTTGGGCGCCACCCTCGACGCGTTCTGGCGCGGCCACAACTCCAAGTCCGAGTACAAGCGCTTGGTGCGCTACTGCCGGCGCGAGGACTTCCACAGCATCATCGGCCCCGAATTGAGCAAGGAGCTCGAGCAGCTCGACGAGCAGATCATGGGGCTTCTGGTGCCCGTCTTCGAGCGCGGCATCCGGGAAGGCGTCATCCTCGACAAGCCGGTTCCCGCCCTCATCCTCGGGGTGCACGCCGCGATGGTCGGGCTCATGGAGATGGAAGGCGTCGAGTGCATGGAGACGGGCATGACGCAAGAAGAGCAGTACCAAGAGGTCAAGGCGTTCGCGCTGCGGGGCATCTCGCGGGGTTAGGAGGAGTATGATTTTTTTTGCCGAAAAAATGACTGATGGTCATAAAATGAACAGCGGTCGCATTATTGTAAGCCTGGCGTTTCTCGCGTTGCCGGCGGCCGCGCAGACCCTTCCTCTGGACGCCTTCCTTCGTCAGGTCGAGGAGAAACACGGCGGCGTGCGCGCCGCGGCCGAAGCCGAGACGGGTTCGCGCGCGCGCGCGGCCGAAGGCGAGCTGCCGCTGTCTCCGTTGATGTTCTTCGAGGGGGAGCGTTCGCTCGACGCCTCGCCCAAGAACTTCCCCGCGGCCGAAGGCGAACGCGTGGAGCGCAGCTCCGCGCGCGCGGGCATCAGCCGCAAGACCACGCTCGGCCTCAGCGCCAAGGTCTTCTACGCGTTCTCGCGCAACGACCTCAACGGCGCGGACCCGAACTTCGTGCGGCCGCCTTCCTATTATTTCGCCAGCCCGGGCGGCGAGTTGAGCCTGGACCTGTGGCGCAACCTGTTCGGCCGCGAGACGCGGGCGCGCGTGGACGCGACGCGCCAGCGCGCGCTGGGCCGTTCGCGCCAGTCGCGCTTGGAGCGTCGCCGCTTGCTGGCCGAGGCCGAGGCCGCGTATTGGACGCTGTCCGCCGCGCGCCGCAAGGAGGGCATCGCGGCGGAAAGCCTCGAACGCGCCGAGACCCTGCGCGACTGGGTCGCCGACCGCGTGAACCGCCGGCTCGCGGACCGTTCCGAGGGCTTGGAGGCCGAAGCCGTGGTCCGCCTGCGCGCGCTCGAGCTCCGGGCCGCGGCCGATGAGCGCCGGACCGCGGAGCGCGCCTTCGCCGCCCAGCTCGGCGGCGGCGACGCCGCCGGCGAACTCGCCGCGCTCGACGATGACGGCTCGGTCCCGCGCCGCGCCGCCGTGCCCGACGACGTCGCGACCGCCGGCCACGACGAGGCCGCTTCCGCCGCGGAAGCGCGACTCGGCGTGGAAGGCACCCGCCCCGCCGTCGAGCTCTACGCCGCCGGCTCGCTCAACGGCCGGCGCGGCGCGTCCTCGCAGGCCGTCAACGACTCCTTCAGCCCCGACGGGCCGCGTTACGCCGTGGGTTTGAGGGCGACTTATTCGCTGGACCCCGCTCTGGTGCGCGGCGTGCGCGACGGCTACCGCCAGGAGGCGAAATCCGCGGCCTCCCGTCGCGGCCGCGCCGAGCTCGACGCCGCGGAGCGTTGGAAGGACCTCGAAGCCGGGCTGGGCGACGCTCGCGAGCGCGTGAAGCTGGCGCGCGCCATCGAGGAGACCCAGAAGGAGCGCGCGGAGGCCGAACGCCGCCGCCGCGAGGAAGGGCGCACCACGACCTTCTTCGTGCTGCAGGCCGAGCAGGACTGGGCGTCGGCGCGCCGCGCGCGCGTCGAGGCCGAGTTGGGCGTGAGACTGACTTTGGCGCGCATGAAGCCGTTCACCGAGGAATAAACCATGGATCTTCCCGAACTGTCGGTCAAACGCCCCGTCTTCGTCACCAGCGTCGTCGTGCTCATGCTGGCGGCCGGCGGTTTGATGATGACGCGCCTGGGCGTGGACCTGTTCCCCGACGTCACCTTCCCGGTCGTCAACGCCACCGTGGAATACCCCGGCGCCGGCCCCGACGAGATCGAGACCCAGGTGCTCAAGCCCCTGGAGGACGAGATCTCCACCATCGCGGGCTTGAAGAAGCTGCGCGGCGTGGCCAAAGAAGGCGTCGGCGTCGTCATCGCCGAGTTCACGCTCGAGACCGACTCCAAATACGCCGAGCAGCAGGTGCGTGACCGCGTGGCCCTGGCCAAACGCAAGCTGCCCGAGGACGCCAAGGAACCCGTCATCCGCCGCTTCGACCCGGGCGACATGCCGCAGCTGGCCATCGCGGTCTCCGCCGACCTGCCGCCGGGCGAGCTCTACGACCTGGCCGACGACGTCGTGCGCCCCGCGCTCCAACAGGTGGACCAGGTGGGCTTGGTCGAGGTCATCGGCGGCCGCAAACGCGAGATCCGCGCCGAGCTCGACCGCGCCCAGCTGGCGCGGCGCGAGGTCTCGGCCGCGCAGGTGTCCGACGCTTTGCGCGCCGCGGGAAAGAACACGCCCGCCGGGCGCGTCACGCGCGGCGGCGGCGACCGTTTGTTCCGCACGCTCGGCGACTTCACCGACCCGGCCGAGGTGGGCTCGGTCGTCGTGGCCTTCCGCGGCAACGAGGTGCCCATCCGCGTGCGCGACCTGGGGACCGTCGTGGACGGCCTGCAGGACGAACGCACCCGCGCCTTCTGGAACGGCAAACCCGCGCTCTACGTCCAAGTCTACCGCCAGTCCGGCTCGAACACCTTGGCCGTCGTGGCCGCGGTGAAGGCCCGCCTGGCCAAGCTCCAGGAGGAGCTGGCCTCGCGCCCCGGCGCCCCGAAGCTCACCGTGGTCATGGACCGCTCCAAGGCCATCGACGACAACATCTGGGACGTGCAGGAGACCATCCTCGTGGGCATCGTGCTCACCTTCGTGGTCGTGTTCTTTTTCCTCGGCAGCGCCCGCTCCACCCTCATCACGGGCCTCGCCATCCCGAACTCTTTGCTCGGCGCCTTCGTCCTCATGTATTTCGCGGGCTTCACCATCAACATGATGACCTTGCTCGCCATGAGCCTGGCCGTCGGCCTGCTCATCGACGACGCCATCGTGGTGCGCGAGAACATCTTCAAGCGCCAGGAGGCCGGCGAGCCCGCGCTCTCTGCGGCCGTGGACGGCGCGCGCGAGGTGTCCTTGGCCGTCGTGGCGACGACGGCGGCGGTGGCCGCCGTTTTCCTGCCCATCGCCTTCCTCAACGGCGTGGTCGGCCAGTTCTTTAAAGAGTTCGGCCTCACGGTCGTCTTCGCGATGGCCATCAGCCTTTTCGACGCGCTCACCATCGCGCCCATGCTCTCCGCGTATTTCGCGGGCGGCGGGGCGCACGCGCCCAAGGGCACGGGCCCGGTCGCGCGCGCGGTCGCGGCCGTGGACCGCTGGCAGACGCGCCTGGAGGATTCCTACGCCGCCGCCCTGCGCGGCTGGGGCCGCCGGCCCGGCCCGGTGCTCGGCGGCGCGCTCGCCGTCTTCGCGCTGAGCCTGGTGGCGGCCGGGTTCGTGCCCAAGACCTTCCTGCCCCCGCAGGACATCGGCTTGTTCTCCGTCACGCTGGAGCTGGAGCCCGGCGCGAGCCTGGAGGCCACGGCCGCCGCCGCCGCGAAGGTGGACGCGGTGCTGCGCGCCCGCCCGGAGGTCAAGACCACCAAGCTCACGGTGGGCACGCTCGACAACGAGTCGCACAAAGCGGACTTCTTCGTGGAGCTCGTGCCGCGCAAAGCCCGCTCCATGAACACCACGCGTTTCAAAGAGCTCATGCGCGAGGAGCTCAAGCCGCTGGCGGCCTACAAGCCGGCGGTGAAGGACTACGACGACTTCGGCGCGGGCGAGCGGCCGTTCAACCTCGTATTCCTCGGACAGGACGCGAAGGTCCTGCGCGAGTTCGCCGACAAGGCCTACGCGCGCCTCAAGGACCACCCCGGCCTGCTCGAGCCCGACCTCAGCGAGAAACCGGGCAAACCCGAGGTGCGCGCGGTGGTGGACGACGCCGCGGCCAAACGCCTCGGCCTGTCCACGGCTCTCGTCGGCCGCGAGCTGCGCGCCCAGATCGAAGGCGAGCTGCCCGCGGTGTTCCGCAAGGACGGGCGCGAATACGACGTCCGCGTGCGACTCAAGGAAGACCAGCGCGACCTGGAATCCTCCTTCGCCTCCGCGGCCGTGCCCAACCTCAACGGCCGCCTCGTGCGGCTCAACGACGCGGTGCGCCTGGTGTCCGGGCGCTCGCCGTCCACGGTCAACCGCTCCGCGCGCGCGCGCTCCGTGCGCCTGGAGGCCGACGTGGCTCCCGACGGCCCGGGCTTGGGCGGGGTCATGTCCGACTTCCGGGCCTTGCTCGACGGAGAGCTCAAGCCGCCGCAGGGCGTGACCTACCGCTTCGAGGGCCAGGCCGAGAACTTCGAGGAGCTGGTCATGAACATGGCCATCGCGGCCTTGCTCGGCACCTTCTTCATCTACCTGGTGCTCGCCAGCCTCTACGAGTCCTTCGTCACGCCCTTCACCATCATGCTCGTGCTGCCGTTGGCGGCCAGCGGCGGCTTCTTCGCTTTGCTCGTCACGGGCAAGTCGCTCGACGTCTATTCGATGATCGGCATGATCCTGCTGCTGGGCATCGCGACGAAGAACTCCATCCTGCTGGTGGACCGCACCAAGCAGCTCACCGACGGGGGCATGGAGGAAAGCGAGGCGGTGGTCCAGGCGGGCCGCGACCGCCTGCGCCCCATCCTCATGACCTCCTTCGCGCTGGTGGCGGGCATGATCCCCGTCGCCGTGGGTCTCAACGAGGCGTCGGCCCAGCGCACGAGCATGGGCGTGACCGCGGTGGGCGGCATCATCAGCTCGACCTTGCTGACTTTGTTCGTCGTGCCCGCGGCCTACGCGCTTCTGGAGCGTTTCCGCCGCTGGTCGTTGGGCCTGGCCCGCCGCGCCGGCGGGCTGGACAAGACCCCGCGACAGGCCGAGCCGCGCTCCGCGCCCGTCGCGGAGACCGCCGCCGTTTAGGAGGACACATGGACGAACGCGATGACGAGGACCGGGACTGCCGCCCCGTCTACCGTTGGACCGCGGATTCACGACTGCTGAAGACGACGCGCTGCGGCGCGGCGGACGCGACGCGCGACGAAAAAGGAGAACTCAGACCATGAAACTCGACGGCCGCACCATCCTCATCACCGGAGGCTCCGCCGGCATCGGCCTCGCCTTCGCGCTCAAGTTCGTCGAGCTCGGCAACGAGGTCATCGTGACCGGCCGGCGCCGCGCGGTCCTCGACGAGCTGAAGTCGAAGCACCCGAAGCTGCACGTGATGCAAAGCGACGCCGCCGATCCCGCCCAGATCGCGGCGCTCGCGGCGCGGGTCAAGAGGGAATTCCCCAAGCTCGACGTCTTGATGAACAACGCGGGCATCCTGCTGTACAAGGACCTGAAGGCTCCGGCTTCGGACCTCGCCGGGCTGACGGCGGAGATGGAGATCAACGTGGGCGGCGTCGTCCGGACGACCTCCGCGTTCATCGACTTGTTGAGGGCCAACAAGGGCACGGTCATCAACGTCTCCTCGGGCCTGGCCTTCGTGCCGCTGCCGGCCGCTCCGATCTACAGCGCCACCAAGGCCGCGATCCACTCCTACACGCAATCGCTGCGGTTCCAGTTGGAGGAGACCGGCGTGGAGGTCGTCGAGATCATGCCTCCGGCCGTGAAGACCGACATGACGGCGGCTTTCTCCGAGGGTGAAGGCGTGCCCCTGATGACCACAGATGAATTGGTGAGCCTCTCCGTCGCTTCCCTCGAAGCGGGTAAGCTCGAGATCCGGCCGGGGCAGGCCAATCAGCTCGCGTTCATGAGCCGGCTCGCGCCCGGCTTCATCAACGGGCAGCTGTGGAAGGCCTCCAAGCGTCTGGTGCCCTCCGCATGAAGCGCTACGCCGCCTTCTTGGGGACGCTCGCCGCGCTCGGCGGTTACGCGTCCTTGAAGGCGGCCGCGGCGTTCCCGGCCTGCGCGCTCCCGGCGGCGGCCGCGGGTCTGGTCCCGCCGGCCCTCGCCGTCTGGTGGCAGGTCTCGTATCGCAACGGGACGCTGGATGAGGACTCGTTGGGGGCCCGAGCGCTGGCGTGGGTCGCCGCCGCGGGTTTGGGCGTGTGGGCGACCTTCCTGTTGTTGTCGGCCGCGGGCGACGCCGTGTCCTTGCTGCCGCGCGTGGAGCTGCCGGGCGCGGCGGTCGCCGCGGCGGCGGGGCTCATCGCGACGGCCGGGCTCGCGCAGGCGTTGGCGGGTCCGCGCGCGCGCGAGCTGGAGGTCCCCATCGAAGGGTTGCCGGCGGGGCTCGACGGGCTGCGTATCGTCCACCTCAGCGACCTGCACATCGGTCCGACCATCCGCCGCAAGGAGGTGGCCGCCGTGGTCGAACGCGCGCTGGCGCTCAAGCCCGACCTCATCGCCGTCACCGGCGACCTCGTGGACGGCGCCCCGGCGCGGCTGGCCCGCCAGGTCGCGCCGTTGGCGGCCCTGCGGGCGCCCTTGGGCGTCTACTTCGTCACCGGCAACCACGAGTACTACTGGGACGCGCCCGCGTGGCTGGCGCAGGTGCGCGAGTTGGGGCTGACGCCGCTCGTCAACGAAGGCGTCGTGCTCTCGCGCGAGGGCGACCGGTTCCTGGTGGCCGGCGTGCCCGACGAATCCGGCGGTCACTTCGTCGAGGGGCACTTCCCGCATCATCGCGCCGCGGCCATCGGCCCGGCCGACTTCAAGATACTGCTCGCCCACCGCCCCGACGGCGTGCCCGCGGCCGAACGCGCGGGTTTCCGGCTGCAGCTCTCGGGGCACACGCACGGCGGCCAGTTCTTCCCGGCCAGCCTGTTCATCGGGTTGTTCCACCGCTTCACGCGCGGCCTGGCGCGTCACGGGCGCATGTGGGTGCACGTCAGTCCCGGCACCGGCTACTGGGGCCCGCCGCACCGTTTCGGCGTCCCCGCCGAGATCACCGCGCTGACGCTGCGGCGGGGCTAGTCGTCCTCTCGTTCGAAGGGCTTCTTGACGAGTTTGCCGCCTTCCTTCGAGAGGGCTTCGACTTTCGTCTTGGCTTCCTCCAGGCGGGCGGTCAATTCCTTGGCGAGCACGACGCCTTTCTCGTAGAGGGCGAGGGATTCTTCCAGTCCCTTGTCGCCGCCTTCGAGCTCGCGCACGAGGGCTTCGAGTTCCTCCAGGGACTTCTCGAAGGGCACGGCCTTGTCGGTCTTGGTCTTGCTCATGATGTCACCTCGCAGGAAAGCTCTCCGTCGGACAGGCGCACGCGCACGGGGTCGCCTTTTTTCACTTGGGACGCCTTGGTCAGCACCTTGCCGCGGCTCTCGGCGATGGCGTAGCCGCGCGCCAACACCTTGAGCGGACTGATGGCGTCCAGGCGTCCGGCCGTCGCGGCCAGGCGCAGGCCAGCGCGTTCGACGAGCCGCGCCAACGCCTCGGGCAGTCGGGCGGCCAGCTCGTCCACGCGTTGAGCGTCGCGCTCCCACAGGCGGCGCGGGTCGCCCAGCAACGGGTGCGACGCCGCGCGCGCCAGGCGCTGTTCCAAGGCTTCGAGCAGGCCGGCCAGCTCCGCGCCCATGGCCTCGGCAAGGTCGCCCACGCGCTCCCGCAGCGCGGCTTTCTCGGGCACGGCGAGTTCGGCCGCGGCGGACGGCGTGGGCGCGCGCAGGTCGGCGACGAGGTCGGCGACGGTCCAATCCGTCTCGTGGCCCACGCAGGAGATGACGGGGATGGCCGACGCGGCGATGGCGCGGGCCACGGGCTCCTCGTTGAAGGCCCACAGGTCCTCGATGGAGCCGCCGCCTCGGCCCACCAGCAGGACCTCGGTGTCGGGGGCGAGCGTGTTGAAGCCCGCGATGGCCTCCGAAATCTCGGCCGCGGCGCCGGGGCCCTGCACCTTCACGGGCCAGACGCGGATGACCAGGCCGGGCCAGCGGCGCGACAAGACGGTGATGATGTCGCGCACGGCCGCCCCCGAACCGGAGGTCACCACGCCGACGACGGAGGGGGAGGGCGGCAGCGGCTTCTTGCGGTCGTCGTCGAAGAGGCCTTCCGCCTGAAGTTTGGCCTTGAGCTGCTCCAGCGCGAGCTGGAGCGCGCCTTTTTCGCGCGGCTCGACCGCCGAGAGGATGAGCTGCAGCTCGCCGCGGGGCTCGTAGGAGGTGACGCGGCAGCGGGCCAACACCTTGAGCCCGTCCACGAGCTTGAACTTCACGCCGAAGGCCGCGCCTTTGAACAACACGGCGCGCACCTGCGCCTTCTCGTCCTTGAGGGTCAGGTAGGTGTGCCCGGACGGGTAGGTCTTGCAGTTGGAGACCTCGCCCTCGACCCACAACTCCGAGAAGGACGCCTCCAGCAGCTCGTGGACCTGCGCGTTGAGCTCGGAGACCGTCACCGTCCGGCGCGTCGTCTCCACGCCTACTCCGCGCGCGGGCGCGTCAGCCAGGCCAACGCGGCACCCGCGAAGGACCAGGCGACGAGCGCTTCGAGCAGCGCGCCGCCCGTCATGTCCCACGGCGCGCGCCCGGCCCAGGCCAGCGTCCCCGCGGTCAGCAGGAAAAGGACCTTCTCGACGAGCGACCGCGGCCCGAGCTGCTCGAGGAGCAAGGTCGCGAGGAATCCGGCGAGCAGGCAGCCGAACAGGCTCGGCCCGACCGGCGAAGCCCACGGCGCCATGGCGCAGGCGGCGAGCACGAGCCCCCCGACGAAGGTCCCCGCGAGCAGCCTCTTCATGCCGTGATTATAGAAAGTAACGAAAGGGACAGTCCCTTTCGTTACGCTTTGCGGCCGCGCAGCGCGTCCAACCGCTCTTTGAGGCGCTTCTCGTCGCCGAGTTCGGTGGGCTCGTAGAAACGCATGGGCGAGGGCATGTAGGCCTGCTCGACCCAGTGGCCGGGGAAGTCGTGGGGGTATTTGTAGCCCTGGCCGTGGCCGCGCTCTTTGGCGTCCATGTTCGGGTCGCGCAGGGGCAGCGGGACCTCGCGGGCGGGGCCGGAACGGACTTCGTCCTGGGCCTTGTTGACGGCGTTGTAGGCGGCGTTGGACTTGGGCGCGCAGGCGATGAAGGTCACGGCCTGGGCGAGCGTGATGCGGGCCTCGGGCATGCCCAACACCTCGACGGCGCGGAAGGCGGCCTCGGCCACGAGAAGAGCGCGGAAGTCGGCGTTGCCCACGTCCTCGGAGGCGGCGATGATCACACGCCGTGCGATGAACCGCGGGTCCTCGCCTGCCTCCAGCATCTTGGCCATCCAGTAGAGCGCCGCGTCCGGGTCCGACCCGCGCATGGACTTGATGAAGGCCGAAATATGGTCGTAGTGGTCGTCGGAGCATTTGTCGTAGCGGATCTGCCGCTTCTGGATGGACTCTTCCGCCACCGACAAAGTGACGCGCCGCTCGCCCGACGCGTCGGGCGCGGTGGTCAGCGCGGCGATCTCCAAAGCGTTCAAGAGGCGACGCGCGTCGCCCCCGGACTGACGCACGAGGTGGGACTTGGCCTCCGGCGTCAACACGAGCTTCATCTTGGCCAGGCCGCGTTCCTCGTCGGAGACGGCGCGTTCGACGATCTTGACGAGCTCTTCTTCCGGCACCGGAAGGAACTCGAAGGCCGTCACGCGAGAACGCAGGGCCGCGTTGACGTAGAAGCCGGGGTTCTCGGTGGTCATGCCGATGAGCAGGACCTCGCCGCGCTCCACCGACGGCAGGAGGGCGTCCTGCTGCGTCTTGTTGAAGTGATGTATCTCGTCGACCAACAACAGCGTCTTGCGCCCCAGGTTGGTCGACGAGAACTTGGCCTGCTCCACCGCCTTGCGGATGTCGGCCACGCCCGCCGTCACGGCGTTGAGCTCGACGACCTCGGCCCCGGCCCGTGAGGCGACGAAGCGGGCCAGCGCGGTTTTGCCGCAGCCGGGCGGGCCGTGGAAGATGGCGGAGGCGAACTTGCCGCTCTCGACGAGGCGGCGCAGGAGTTTGCCCGGGCCGAGCAAGGCCGCTTGGCCGGCGAACTCGTCGAGCGAACGCGGCGCCATGCGGGCGGCCAGGGGAAGGGCCTGCGCGCCGGCGGCGAACAGCTCGGACATCGTCACTCCGCCGGCGGGGCGCCGGCCTCGAGGGACTCGCGCAGGGCCCGCGAGAGGTTCTCGGCCTTGTTCTCGAGCATGTTCTGCGTCATGCGGTGCGCGGCCTTCTCCTTCTCGAGCTCGGCGGCGAAGGTCAGCGCGACGAGCAGCGCCAGCTTGGAGCTGTCGGCCACGCCTTTGTTCGTGCCCTGGACCTCGCGCAGGCGCTCGCCCACCTTGTCGGCCAAACCGTTGATCTCGAGCGGGGTGAGCCCCTCCATCTCCACGGTGAGGCGGCGCGGGCCGATCTGGACCTCGACCTTCTCGTTCATCTAGGAGATCCTCTCCAGGCGCTCGGACAGGCGCGCCAGGCGCGTGCGCAGGCGCTCGTGGCGGGCCAAGGTCATGTTCGCGGCCTTGAGCTCCTCGCGCAGGCGTTTGCCCTCCACCTCGGCGCGGTGCAGCCTGGCGCGCAGGTCGCGGTTCTCGGTGCTGGCCTTGTGCAGGGCCTCGGTGACCTGCTTGACGAGCCCTTCGAGCTGCTTGAGGCTGTTGAGGGAGCCGATCATCAGGACCTCAGCACGGCGCCGAGGTCCTTGCCGAGGGCGGCGACGACGGACTCCACGGACGCGGAGACCTCGGCGTCGGTGAGCGTGCGGTCCAGGCGGCCGAAGGTGAGGCGGATGGCGAGGCTGCGTTTGCCCTCGGGCACGCCTTTGCCCTCGTAGACGTCGAAGAGCAGGACGTCCTGGAGGTCGGCGAGCTTGAGGCCGGCGATGACGGCCTCCACGCGGCCGTAGGGCGTCGCGCGGTCGAGGACGAGGGCCAGGTCGCGGCGCGAGGTCGGGTAGGGCGAGATGGGCGCGAACTTCGTGCGGCCGGCCTCCTTGCCCGCCAGGAGCTCGAGGTCGGCGTCGAAGACGACCGGCGCCTCGCGCTCGAGGTCGAAGGCGCGGGCCGCGCGGGGGTGCAGCCAGCCCACGGTCGCGGCCGGCACGCCGCCGACGAGCGCGCGCGCGGCGTTGACGGGATGGAACAGCGGGTCGGAGGCCGTGACGCCGGCGGCCGCGTCGCCGAGCTTGGCCCAGGTCACGACGCCGGCGCGCGACAGGAGCTCCTCGACGCAGGCCTTGGCGTCCGGGTAGCCGGCGCGCGGCGCGCGGGCGCCCTGCCAACGCGCGTCGAGCACGGGCCCCAGCATCAGGCCGGCGACGCGCCAGCGTTCCTGCGGCTCCGCGCCTTTGAGGCCGTAGGTCTTGCCGACCTCGAACAGGCGCACGGCGTCGGCGCCGCGGTTGAGGTTGTAGGCGGCGCTTCTGAGCAGCCCGGGCAGGAGCGAGGGGCGCAGCACCGCCCAGTCCTCGGAGAGCGGGTTGGCCACGCGCGGCAGGTCGCGGCTGTCGAGGCGGCAGGCCGCCAGCGTCTTCTCGGAGAGCAGGTCGTAGTGGTAGGCCTCGGAGAGCCCGAGCGCGGCCAACGCGGCGCGCGCGCGGCGCGACTCGGCCTCGACGGGGGTGACGCGCGCGGCGCGCGCGGCGGCGGGCGCCATGCGGTAGGGCACGCCGTCGTAGCCGAGGAAGCGGCCCACTTCCTCGGCGAGGTCGTTGGGGCCGGCGAGGTCGTGGCGCCAGGAGGGGGCGGTGAAGACGAACGCGCCGCCCTCGTCTTTGAGGTCGGCGGCGATGGAGGACAGGACCCCGCGCACCGCGGTCGCGTCGAAATCGGAGCCGAGCACCTTGTTGAGCCGCTCGACCGTGGCGCGGATGGGAGGGCGCGCGGGCTGCCGCGACTCGACGAACACGACCTTGCCGGGCTTGCCGCCGGCCAGCTCCGCGATGAGCGCCGTGGCGCGCTCGCCGGCGGCCGCCGTCGCGCCGGCGTCGGCGCCGCGCTCGAAGCGGTAGGAGGAGTCCGAGCGCAGCCGCGTGGCCTGAGAGGAGCGGCGCGCCTCGGCGGGGGCGAAATACGCGGACTCGAGGATGACGCGATGGGTCTTCTCGGTGACCGCGCTCTCTTCGCCGCCCATGACGCCGGCCAAGGCGACGGGTTTCTCGGCGTCGGCGATGACGAGAAGCCCGGCGGGCAGGGCGTAGGATTTGTGGTCGAGGGCCAACAAGGTCTCGCCGGCTTTGGACCGACGAACGACCAGCTTTCCGCCGGCGAGACGATCGGCGTCGAAAGCATGCAGCGGCTGGCCGCAGTCGTGCAGGATGAAGTTGGTGGCGTCCACGACGTTGTTGACCGGTCGCAGGCCGATGGACTCGAGGCGGCGCTTGAGCCAGTCCGGGGACGGGCCGACTTTGACGCCGTCGATGACGCGGGCGCCGTAGAGCGGGCAGGCGGCGGGGTCTTCTACCGTGACGGACGCGGTCACGGAGTGGAGCTCCTTGACGGCGGACGCGAGCGGCTTGAGCGGGCGCTTGAAGTAGGCCGCGAGCTCGCGGGCCAGGCCGCGGTGGGACAGGCAGTCCGGGCGGTTGGAGGTGACCTCGACCTCGAGCACGTCGTCGGCGGGGCCGAGCAGCGCGCCGACGTCGGAGCCGAGCGCGGGGCCTTCGCCGAGCACCCAGATGCCGTCGTTGTCCTTGGGCAGGCCCAGCTCCGCGCGCGAGCAGATCATGCCCTGGCTCTCCACGCCGCGCAGCTTGCGCCCCTCGATCTTGAAGTCGCCCGGCAGCACGGCGCCGATGCGCGCGAACGCGATGGTCTGCCCCGCGTCCACGTTGGGCGCGCCGCACACCACGCTCCACTTCTTCGCGCCGTCGTCCACGACGCAGACGGCGAGTTTGTCGGCGTTGGGGTGTTTGTCCTTGGACAGCACCTTGCCCACGACCACGCCGGAGAACGCGGCGCCGAGGCGCTCGATCCCCGCGACCTCGAAGCCCAGGCTCAGGAGGTGGTCCGCCAGGTCCTTGGCGGAGAGCTCCAGGTCGATGTGCGTCTTGAGCCAGTTATACGAGATCTTCATCGAATTGCCGGAGGAAGCGGAGGTCGTTGGAGTAGAAGTCGCGCAGGTCGCGCACCCCGTGCAGGAGCATGGCCACGCGCTCCACGCCGATGCCGAAAGCGAAGCCGGACCACTTCTCGGGGTCGTAGCCCACGGACGCGAACACCGCCGGGTGCACCACGCCGGCGCCGAGGATCTCGATCCAGCCGGTGTGTTTGCAGGAGGGGCAGCCCGTGCCCGGGCAGAAGAAACACTTCACGTCCACCTCGGTGGACGGCTCGGTGAAGGGGAAGAAGGAGGGGCGGAAACGCGTCTTGGTCGCCGAGCCCAGCAGTTTCTGCAGGAACAGCTGCAGGTGGCCCTTGAGGTCGGCGAACCCGATGTCATCGTCGACGACCAGCCCCTCGACCTGGTGGAAGACGGCCGAGTGCGTGGCGTCGAGCTGCTCGTGGCGGAAGACCCGGCCCGGGCAGACCACGCGCAGGGGCGGGCGCGTCGCCTCCATCGTGCGGATCTGCACGGTGGAGGTGTGGGTGCGCAGCAGCCAGGGCAGGCCCGCGAGGTAGAAGGTGTCGTGGGAGTCGCGCGCGGGGTGGTCGTCGGAGATGTTCAGCGCGGAGAAGTTGTGCTTGTCGTCCTCGATGAACGGCCCCTCGGCCCACGAGTAGCCCAGCAGGGAGAAGATCTTCGCCATCTCGTGCAGCGTGGTCGTCAGCGGGTGCAGGCGTCCCTTGGGCGGGCGCAGCGACGGCAAAGACAGGTCGATGGCGTCTTTCTGCAGCGCGGCCGCGTCGCCCGCGTCCTCGAGCGCCGCGCGCCGCGCGCTCACCGCCGCGTCGAAGCTCTCGCGCAGCGCGTTGCCCTTGGGGCCGAGCGCCTTCTTGTCGTCGAGCGGGAGGTCCTTGAGCGCCTTGAGCAGCTCGGTGAGCTCGCCTTTGCGCCCCAGGAAACGGACGCGGACCTCCTCGAGCGTCGGGAGGTCCGCGGCGTTTTCGGCCGCCCCCTGGAGGGCGGCTTCGACCCGCGCGTAGGATTTCTCCCAGTCGGCGCGGGTCATGGAGCCGTCTTTAGGCGCCCTGGGCGATGGAGACGAGCTTCTTGAAGGACGCGCCGTCGCGGGCGGCCATCTCGGAGAGCATCTTGCGGTTGAGCGTGACGCCGGCCTTCTTCAGGCCGTTGATGAAGCGGCCGTAGGTCGTGTCGTTCTGTCGGCACGCGGCGTTGATGCGCTCGATCCACAGGGTGCGGAAATCGCCTTTTTTGTCCTTGCGCCCCATGTAGGAGCGGTTCAGGGACTGCTCGACCTGCTGCTTGACCATCCGCCAGCGCGTGGACTTGGCGGAGTAGAAGCCCTTGGCGAGCTTGAAGTACTTCTTCTTGTGGGCGCGGGTGGTGACGCCGGACTTGATGCGCATGGGGAGTGACCTCTAGTAGGGCAGGTACCGACGGAGAGTCTTGGTGTCGGTGCCGTTGAGATAATCGGAGCCGCGCAGGAAGCGGCGGCGCTTGCCGCCGAGCGGGGCCATCAGGTGACGCTGGCCGGGGTGCTCGTGCTTGATCTTGCCCGACCCGGTCTTGCGGAAGCGCTTTTTGGCGCCGGAGTGCGACTTGAGCTTCGGCATCTTACTGTTCCTCGACTTCTTTCGTTTAGTGCGGCTTGGGTACGAGCGTCATGACCAAGCGGTTGCGGTCGGGCATCGGAGCCTGCTCCACCGCCGCCTTCTCGGCCAACTTCTCCTGGATCGACATCAAAAGCTTGAAGCCCAGGTCGCGGTGCTGCATCTCGCGGCCCCGGAAGACCACCGTGATGCGCACCTTGTCGTGAGCGTCGATGAACTCCTCGATCTGCCGGACCTTGACGTCGAGGTCATGCTGACCGATGTTGGGTCTGAAACGCAGCTCCTTGAGCAGCCCCGCCTTCTGCTTCTTGCGCGACTCCCGGTCCTGCTTGTCCTTCTCGTATTTGTACTTCGAATACGGGAGGATCTTGCAGACGGGGGGATTCGCGTTCGGCGCGACTTCGACGAGGTCCAACCCGCGCTGCCGGGCGATGGCGAGCGCTTCGCTCGTCGCCCTGACGCCGATCTGGCTTCCGTCGCTGTCGATCACGCGCACCTGAGGCGCGCGGATGAACTGGTTGATCCGGGTGGTGTCCCGGGTCTCCCTGAAGGCCTGATACCTATTATTGATCGGGGATTGGCTCCTGACAAACGGCGGTGACGGCGAAGGTCAAGTGTAGCAATTGCCCGTCGAGGCCGTCAACGACTCTTGACGGCGTCGAGCCACGCCCCGGCGTAGCCCTCCGGGCCGGGGGTCACCGTCACCGGGCCGGCCAGGGCGCGGGGGAGGTAAACCGCCGTGCCGGGCCGGCTCACGAGCTCGTCCGTCCCGGCGCGCACCACGGCTTCCCCTTTATAACACAGGAGGAGGCGCCCCCGGCCCTCGTCCCAGGCGACGGGCTTCTCGAGGAGCAGGGCGCCGGCGCGCAGGACCGGGTCGTCGATGAGCAGGCGCGAGCCGCGCTCGCCTCGGCCCGCCGCGGACGGCAGGGCCGCCCGGCGCTCCCTGGAAACGGGCAGGACGCCGGCGAGGGGCGCGGGCACGCGCAGCATCAGGCGGAAGACGCCGAGCATGGTGGGGACGACCGCCAGCGACGGCGGGGCCGGCGCGGGGTGCGGCGCCGCGCCCAGCGACGCGACGCTCACCCAGGCCTCCCCGGGGGCGAAGCTCAGGAACGCGGTCTCCACGAAATGACCGATGAGGCGTCCGGCCCCCCGCCTCGGGGCCGCGTCCGAAGGGAAAAGCATGAAGGGCCCGAGGGAGGCGGGGCCGTCCAGGCGCGCCGCGCGCGCGCGCGGCGGCCTCGCCGCGGACTCCGCGAGGCCGCGCGCGAAGGGGAGGTCCAGCCGGAGGGCGGACTCCAGCATGCCGTGGTACGCCTCGTCGACGCGGTCGCGCGCCGCGGGCGGCGCCCGCAGCAGCTCGACGAGCTGGTGGCGCTGCGTCCCGAACAACGCGGCGCTCGCCGACAGACGCGCGCGGTCCCAGCTGCCGGTGAGCGCGCCGGCCGCGGCGCAGGCCAGCCAGAAGGCGGCGAGCGCGCCCGCGCGCGAGGGACCGGGCCGCAGGAGCGAGTGGAGTCCGGCGGCCGTCACCGCCGGCAGGAAGCAGGCGTACGCGGCGTAGTGGCCCTCGACGGAGATGAGGGCGACCCAAGGGTCCCCGCCGGTGCGCGCGGCGGCCATCGCGGCCATGCTGGCCAGCAGCCCGCAGGCGGTCGCGCCCAGGGCCCAGACCCCCGCGGCGGG
>JANRKA010000112.1:0-5477 GCA_033875325.1 Elusimicrobiota bacterium
CGCGTTGGGCCGCGGGCGGGCCGTGGACGCTGCGGGTCGGGGCGGTGTCCGTCCTCGTCGGGGACCCGCGCGGACTGGGCGTCCGAAGGGGGGAGGGGGCATTTGATATGATAGGCGACGCTCGGGCCGGCGCGCTCGAGCTGTCCACCGATGGTGACTCCTTCCGTGTCCTCTCCCCCGTCCGGCCGCGAGATCGGCTCGGTCCTGGTCTTCTTCAACGAAGCCAGGCCGGAGTCGCGCCTCACCGCGCGCAAGGCGACCGCGTACCTGCGACGCCGCAAGGTGAAAGTCTGGCTGACGGGCAACCGTCCGCCCGCCGGCGCGCTCGACGCGGCCGGCATGGCCCTGGCCATCGGCGGCGACGGGACCATGCTGCGCGTGGCGCGCATGGCCGCGCCGCGCGGCCTCCCGCTGTTGGGCGTGCACGCGGGCGGACTGGGCTTCCTGGCGGGCTGCGACGCGCGCGGGCTGCTGCCGGCCCTGCGCGAGGCGCTCGCCGGCCGCCTCAAGACGCAGGAGCGCTCCCTGCTCACCGTCGAGGTGTACCGCGGGCCGCGGCGCCTCTTCGGGCCGACCTTGGTGCTCAACGAATGCGTCATCCGCACGGGCGACCAGGCGCGCGCGGTGACCTTGTCCTTGCGCACCGACGGGACCGCGGTCGCGGATTATTTCGGGGACGGGCTCATCGTGGCCACGCCCACGGGCTCCACGGCCTACGCCCTGGCGGCGTCGGGCCCCATCGTGGACCCTTCGCTCGAGGTGAACCTCGTGGTGCCCATCTGCCCGCACGCGCTGACGCAGCGCCCGCTCATCGTGCCGGCGACCATGCCGCTGGTCATCCGCCACGAGCCGCGCAGCTTCCACGAGGCCCCGCCGGTGCACGTCTCGCTCGACGGCCGGCGCGGCCGGGAGCTGCTCGTGGGCGACGAGGTGCGCGTGCGCCCCGGCGGGACCCTGCGCCTGCTCATGGGGGCGGACCGCTCCTTCTACGACGCCCTGCGGCGCAAGCTGTCCTGGGGCGTGCGCTGAGGCCGCGATGCTGAGGTCGCTGAAGGTCGCCAACTTCGCCGTGGCCGAGAAGGTCGAGCTCGCCTTCGGCCCCGGCTTCACCGCGCTCACCGGAGAGACCGGCGCGGGTAAGTCCATCCTGCTCGAGGCCCTGGGTTTCCTCCTGGGCGGACGCGGCTCCGCGACCTGGCTGCGCGCCGGCGCCGAGCGCCTGGAGGTGGAGGCCGTCGTGGACGCCGCCGACCTCCCCGCCGACCTGCGCGAGCGCTTCAAGGCGTCCGGGCTCGTCGTCCTGCGCCGGGAACTCGACGCCACCGGCCGCACGCGCGCCGCCATCGCCGGCCAGCCCGCGCCCGTCGCGGCGTTGGCCGCGCTGGGCGACGCCATCGCCGACTTCCACGGCCAGCACGAGAACCAGGCCCTCCTGCGCCCCGCCGTCCAGCTCGAGCTGCTCGACCGCTACGGCGGGCTGGAGGCCGAGCGCGCGGAGCTGGCCGAAGCGCACGCGCGCTGGTCCCAGCTCAAGGCCCGCTTGGAGGCCTCCGGGATGTCGGAGGCGGAGCGCGAGCGGCGCGCGGAGCTGCTGCGCTTCCAGCTCGAGGACATCGCCGCGGTGGGTCCGCGGTTGGGCGAGGAGGAGGAGCTCGAGGAGCGCCTCCCGCGCCTGAAGAACGCCGAGAAGCTGCGCGGGTGGGCCGACGCGGCCTACGGCCTGCTCTACGCCGAGGAGGACGCCGCTCTCGCGCGCCTGGCCAAGGCCGAACGCGCCCTCGCCGAGCTCGGCCGCGTGGACCCGTCCGTGGCCGGCCTGCGCGAGCAGCTCGAGTCCGCGCGCCTGGCCGCCGAATCCGTCGCGCGCGAGGTCGGCGCCTACCGCGACGGCGTCTCCGCCGACCCCGCGGCGCTCGACGCGCTCCTCTCGCGCCTGGACGCGTTGGCGCGCCTGCGCAAGAAGTACGGGCCCACCGTCGCCGACGCGCTCGCGACCCGCGAGCGGCTGGCGGCCGAGCTCGACGGGCTGGAGCACGCCGACGAGCGCATCGAGGAGACCAAGCGGGAGCTCGCCAAGGCCGAGAAGACGCTGGCCGCCCTCTGCGAGGCGATGCACGACGCGCGCGCCAAGGCCGCCAAGAAGCTCGAAGCCGCCGCCCTCAAGGAGCTGCGCGTCCTGGGCCTGCCCCACGCGCGGTTCGCGTGCGCCGTCGAGATGGAGGAGGGCGTCTGGACCGCGACGGGCGCCGACGCGGCGTCCTTCCTGCTCGCGCCCAACCCGGGCGAGCCGCCTCGCCCCATCAAGACCGCGGCCTCCGGCGGCGAGCTCTCCCGCGTGATGCTCGCGCTCAAGACCGCCTTCGCCAAGGCCGACCGCACCCCCCTGCTCGTCTTCGACGAGGTCGACAGCGGGGTGGGCGGGGAGGTCGCGCGCGCCGTGGGCGAGCGCCTGGCCGCGCTGTCCAAAGGCCGCCAGGTCCTGTGCGTCACCCACTTGCCGCAGGTGGCCTGCTTCGCCAAGACGCATCTGCACGCCGCCAAGGACGTGGCGGGGGGGCGCACGCGCCTGCGCGTGGCCCCGCTCGACGGCGACAAGCGGCTCGAGACCGTCGCCGCGATGCTGGGCGGACGCGGCGCCACCGCGGCCAGCCGCAAGCACGCCCAAGAACTACTGGAGAGCTCCCTGTCATGACGACCAAGAAAGTCCGCACGCGCTTCGCGCCCTCGCCCACCGGCTTCCTGCACATCGGCGGCGCGCGCACCACCCTCTACAACTGGCTCTTCGCCCGGCGCCACGGCGGCACCTTCGTGCTGCGCATCGAGGACACGGACGAGGTCCGCTCCACCGATGACTCGGTGACGGCCATCCTCGATTCGGTGAAGTGGCTGGGCCTGGACTGGGACGAGGGTCCGGTGGACGGCAAGACGGACAAGGGCCCGCACGCGCCGTATTACCAGATGAAGCGCGTCGACACCTACCGCAAGTACCTCAACCAGCTCCTCGACGCCGGCAAGGCGTACAAGTGTTACTGCACCAAGGAGGAGCTCGACGAGATGCGCCGCCTGGCCCAGCTCGAGAAGCGCCCGCCGCGCTACGACGGCCGCTGCCGCGCGCTCACCAAGGAACAACAGGCGTCCCAGGAGGCCGCCGGGAAGAAGTTCTCCATCCGCTTCAAGATGCCGACGGAAGGCGTGACCGTCGTGGACGACCAGATCCGCGGCAAGGTCCAGTTCGAGAACAACCTCCAGCAGGACCTGGTCATCTGGAAGACCACCGACGGCCCGACCTACAACTTCTGCTGCGTCATCGACGACCACCTGATGGACATCACGCACGTCATCCGCGGCGACGAGCACCTGTCCAACACGCCCTCGCAGATACAGATCTACTACGCGCTGGGTTGGGAGACGCCGTTGTTCGCGCATCTCTCGATGATCCTCGGGCCCGACGGCTCCAAGCTCTCCAAGCGCCACGGCGCGACCTCGGTCCTGGAGTACCGCGACCAGGGCTATCTGCCGCACACGATGCGCAACTACCTGGCCCTGCTGGGCTGGTCCACGACGGACTCGCAGCAGCTTTTCACCGACGAGGAGCTCGTCGCGAAGTTCGACCTGGAGCACTGCCAGAAGAACCCCGCCACCTTCGACACGGTCAAGCTCAACTGGATGAACGGCGAGTACATCCGCGCGACCAAGCTGGACGACCTCATCGCGCTGGCCGACCCGTTCCTGGCCGCGGCCGGGCTGAAGGGCAAGCCCGGGCCGGAGCTCAAGAAGACCGTCGCGCTCGAGCACGAGAAGTTCAAGCTGCTCTCCGACATCCCCAAGCTCGTGGACTTCTTCTACAAGCCCGTGGAGTTCGACCCCAAGGCCTTCGACAAGGTGCTCAAGGCGCCCGGAGCCAAGCAGGTCCTGCTCGACCTGGCCGAGACGCTCAAGGACTTCGCGCCCTTCGAGGACAAGCCCCTCGAGGCCCGCATCCGGCAGTTCGTGACCGACAAGGGCCTCAAGAACGGCCAGGTCTTCCACCCCATCCGCGTGGCGTGCACGGGTCGCACGGAGGGGCCGACCTTGTTCCTGATGCTCGAGGTCATGGGTCGCGACGCCGTCGTGCAGCGCCTGCGCGAAGCCGCCGCCAAGCTGGCCTGACCTGGGCCTTGCGCGGCGCGGGCGTCGGGGTTATAGTGGCCCATCAGAGCCGGCCGCCCGTCGCGGCCGGCCTGTTGCTTACGACGGCGTGAATAGCTAACATGACGCCCCGCAAAAATCCTTAGGAGACGACATCATGGCCAAGAAGACCGCGAAGAAAGCCGCCTCGAAGGGCGCGAGCAAGACCAAGGCGAAGCCCGCCGCCAAGCCGGTCGACACGGCCGCCGCGCGCGCCAAGGCCATGGCGTGGCTCACCCCCGCGCGTCTGCGCGATTTCCGCAAGGAACTCGTCGCCATGCGCGACGACATCCTCCGGACCGTGCGCAAGCAGAAGGTGGACGACGTGGACAACGGCGACTCCGTGGACCAGGCCAGCCAGTCGATCGAGAAGGAGCTGATGTTCGAGCTCTCGGACAACGAGCGCGTGACCCTCGAGATGATCGAGGCCGCCATCCGCAAGATCGACATCGGCAGCTTCGGCATCTGCGAAGCGACCCAGAAGCCCATCTCTCGCGCGCGCCTGGAGGCCATCCCGTACTGCCGCTACTCGATCGAGTACCAGAACCAGATCGAGCAGAAAGGCTCCGAGGCGCCCGAGTCCGGCCCGGACTTCTCCACCATCGGCGACTTCGAGGCGCGCGCCGAGTCCTGACGGCGGGGCGTCGCTCCCGCGTTCCAAGGCGTTTTTCGCCTTGAATCCGTAACAGGGTCCCGGTATCCTGGTGGGAGTGAAGTACTGGGTCTATAAGGATTCCCGCATCATGGGACCCTACGACCGCGAGGCTTTCGCCGGCCTCCCGGGCGTGGACGCGTCCACCCTCGTGAGCGTCGGTGATTCCGGCGCCGGCGAGGGGGACTGGAAGCTCGCGGGCGAGATCCCCGACCTGGCCGGACTGGCGTTGGACCGCCCGTCGTGGGCCGTGTTGGGCGACGGCGACGCGCCCGCCGTGCAGGGGATGCTCGACCGGCTGCAGATCGACGCGGCCGGCCTCGTGGGCGACGAGGACTTCCCCGCCGGCGCCGAGGACCTCTTCCAGGACGCGGCGATGAAGAAGGGCTTCGCCGACCTGCTCGCGCCGCGTTCCGGGGCCGACGAGGCGGAGCTGCGCCGCGCCAAGGAGCGCGCGGAGGAGCTGGCCTACCAGGTCGAAGCGCTGCACAAGCGCCTCAACGAGCTGGAAAGCAGCCGGGCGGAGCTCATGCACCGGCTCGCCGAGCAGGAGGCCCGGGGGAGCGCGCCGCAGGCGCCGTTGCTGCCGCCCGCGCCCGCCGCCGCGCCGGTCGTGCCGCCGCCCATCGCCGCCGCGCCGGTCGTGCCGCCGCCCATC